>CAYZCX010000006.1:0-63166 GCA_964477195.1 uncultured Candidatus Saccharibacteria bacterium | reverse complement strand
ATCTATTAGACACATTAAAAACCATCTCGGAGCTAAAACGCAGCGGTCTCACCAGCGATGAGCTCCTCGCCGTGCTCGACATCAATGACCACGTTATCGATACGGTAGAAAAACGTCTCACCGAAGCATTTCAGCCACGCCTATCCAAGACCACTATCGCAGTGTTACGGCCTTTTGTTGATGAAATACATAGTGTGGATGGAGCAATATCGATTCCGGGAATCGCGACGCTTCCCGATGTCCTAGCGGATAGCCTCGACCAAGCCCTGCAAGAAGCTACTGATCAAAACTCAACAAAACCGCTTAGCGCATGGCGCACAAAATGGATGAAAAAGGACGATGCAAATCAATTCGTGCTCAAGGCCAAACTCGCCGCAGTCAAGTTGCGTGCCGTCAGTTATATTTATTACCAGTACCTACTTCGAATGCAAGAAGCCAAGCTCTATGACTTTGATGATATGATTCTGCGTGTTGTACACGCGATGGAAGTATTTCCCGAGCTTCGTTTTAATCTTCAAGAGCAATTTCAGTATATTATGGTCGACGAATTCCAGGACACCAATCTTGCGCAAATGCGTATTCTACATAATCTTACAAGCAATGAAGTAAACGACGGCAAACCCAACGTACTAGCAGTCGGGGACGATGATCAAGCGATTTATAGTTTTCAAGGCGCGGATGTCGGCAACATCAATGCGTTTCTGACACTTTTTCCCACCACCAAGCAAATCACACTCACTGATAATTATCGCTCTTCACAAACTGTGCTCGATCACGCCCGATCGGTTATTACGCAGGGAACGACTCGACTCGAAGCGCTGCTTCCAGGACTCGACAAGACCCTCACTCCACACCTCAAAGCCAATACTACCAATGTGACACTTGCCGAACTTCCGACAATAAATGACGAACGCGCGTGGATTGCGCATGACATTGCAGCTAAAATAAAAGCAGGTATACCGCCGCAAAATATCGCGATCTTAGCACGGCGACACAAAGAAATAGAAGCGCTTTTGCCATTTCTTCATCACGAAAAAATCCCCATTAATTACGAAAAAAAATATAACGTTTTAACCCTTGAGCCTATTCAGCTTATCGAGCTCGTCGCCGAGTTACTCGTCGCGCTCTACGAGGAACGACACGATGACGCGAATGGCCTGCTACCAAAATTACTCGCACACCCAGCCTTTGCTATCGCGCCAATTCGGCTGTGGCAGCTAAGTCTCAAAGCACAAGAGAGTCACAAAAGCTGGCTCGAAATTATGAGCGTTTCGCCTGATTTCATTCCGCTTCATACATGGCTTGTTACGCGCTCACAAGAACTTGCCCATACGCCACTTGAGCGAATGATCGATCATATCATCGGACGTGGCGACACTGAAGAAGAATATATTTCGCCGATTGCTTCCTACTATTTTTCAGCAGAAAATTTACGGGATTCGCCCGAACTTTACGTGACTTACTTAGAGGCGCTTCGCACAATCCGCAGCAAACTACTTGATCATCATCCAAATGAGATTCCGACTCTTCAGGCCATGCTGGAATTTATCCGTCTTCACCGCGAACTGGGTACGACGCTCATGAATATTCAGCCGGTCACCGCAGATCTTGAAGCCATCCAGCTGATGACTGCCCACAAATCAAAAGGTCTCGAATTTGACCACGTCTATATTATCGGCGCAGTCGACTCGTCGTGGGGTGAGCAAGTCCGCACACGCTCCCGACTTATCAGCTATCCCCCAAATCTTCCGCTCGCTGCGGCAGGGGACACGTACGACGAACGTCTCCGACTCTTTTTCGTTGCCATGACCCGCGCTCGGACCCATCTGACTATTAGTTTCTCACTCGCAAACGACATAGGCAAAAGTACGCTATCGGCGCGTTTCCTGCACGGCGAACAGTGGCGGGAGCAGGCCCCCCAGATAGCAAGAAGTGCAGCAGACCGCATCCAACAAGCAGAGCTTGCCTGGTATCAGCCAATCATCGCGCCAGTTGCTCCGACAATGAAGGAAGTCCTCGCACCGCTCTTGCAGCGCTACAAACTAAGCGCAACACATGTTAATGCTTTTCTTGATATTCCCCACGGTGGGCCCCAGGGCTTTTTGGTTAATAATCTCCTGCGATTTCCTCAAGCTCGACTCCCAAGCGCAAGTTATGGCTCAGCAATTCATACCGCGTTGCAGCGTGCTCATGCGCACCTCAGTGCCACAGGTAAGCAGCGCCCTCACGAGGACATTTTGCATGATTACGAGGAAGCACTTCGGGCATGTCATCTCAGCGAGCGAGATTTTTCCAACTACCTCCAAAAGGGAAGCGTGGTTCTTTCTACGTATCTCGAAGCAAAGTACGACACTTTTTCTCCTACCCAAAAGACCGAGTTAAGTTTTGCGGGTCAAGCTGTTTTCGTGGGAGAAGCACACCTCACAGGTGCCCTCGATCTTGTCGATATCGTTGATAATTCTATCACCATTACCGACTACAAAACCGGCCGTCCAGCGCGAAGCTGGCAAGGCAAAGATGAATACGAAAAGATCAAACTTCACAAATACAAACAACAACTAATGTTCTACTACTTGCTCGTTTCACATTCTCGTGATTATGCAAAGTATACTCTCGAAAAAGGCGTGCTGCAATTTGTCGAGCCTACGGCCCAAGATGAGATAGTTGCGCTCGAGGCTCACTTTTCCGCTGAAGACCTGGCACGGTTTAGTCAACTCATTCAGATCATTTGGCGTTGCATTACTACTCTTGAGCTTCCTGACGTCAGTAGCTACGAGGCATCATACAAGGGCATCCTTGATTTCGAGCAAGACCTTTTGGAAAATCAATAAGAACATTGTTGCTCTTCTTTCTACTTCATGCGATAATTATGGTGCACTCGTAAAGTTCTTTACCTGTTGCAATTTTGACAGGGATGAAAAGCTCCGCCGGTCGCGGCCGGCGAGAGAGGTCAGGCGGGTGCGAGGGCTCCCTCTTCCCCCCAAGGAGAGCCCCGCCCGCCTGTCTTAGGCGAGAATAGCTCAGTGGCAGAGCGTCACCCGATTCCGGGTGAAGGTCGCAGGTTCGAATCCTGTTTCTTGCTCTAGGTATGCAAGTACCCCTTTAACACAATTATGAGATGGATGCTTCTATAGAGCACACCCGACGACTTCTTGTCGTTCTCAGGTTGCAGGTTATTTTCATCCCTGTCCATCTCCAAGATATGATATAATTTATCGTGCAATGTTGATCCACCTATCAGGAGGACCAAATGACAACCCCCCAGAGTCCCCGACGCAGGACCACGGCACAGCGTCGTCCGGGAACGCCCGGCGCTTCGTCGGCTGACCAGGGTGGTGGCGATGTGGCGGAGGTCACGAGCCTCTTCACCACGGACACCTCTTCGGCGCCGGCGGGATGCGAATCGCCTTCGCCGAGTGGCGGTGATGTGAGCTTCAGCGGCGGTGACGCCTGCGCGTAGTCACGCGGGGCGCATCTAGAAAGGTGGGGGGGGCTTCCCGAACGACAAGCCCCACCAACCTTATTTTATTTCTCTACATATTGTAAATAATCTCATAACATGATATAAATATAACGCTCGGATATCATATCCGAGTACGACAGGAACGATACTGTCACGAGCAAAGTCAGGTGCAAATCCGTGCCATACTCGCTCGTCCCCCTTTTCGAGAAGGGCTTCACTATGAAGCTGCGTATCATCCTGATGCTTGCCAGCATTCTCCTGCTCAGCAGGACTCCGAGCAGCACATGTGGCTGCAGGGGCAGTGGCATCTGTCAGGGCTGCAAGACCAGGAAACCACGTGGATGCGAGAGCTGTTCGACCAAGGATGCAACCGCCGGTAAGTGGGTGGGCAACAAGAACTCGACCGCCGGTACGTGTCCCTGCGCGCAGTAGCCAGTACGATTTTCTCGGAGACGCTCAGGCCCCAGCCTAGATGCGTAAAATCGGACAAGTTTCGTTCCTGTCCGTCTCCCCTTATACATGTCATAGTAGGTGTATAAAGGGAGATGTTTTTAGCATAAGCAAGTTTATGATATAATGAAGGCTCCATACAATGTAACTAGTTAGGAGTACGCGCTTATGACAGCACTACACGAAACATATCTTAACGTCACCGAAAAGACGGAAAACGATTTTGACCCGACAGGATTATCCCCCGAACAAATGGGGCGGTATTTGATTGAGCGAAGTCTTGCCACCGAGACCCAAAGAGTAGGACTGGCTCGTATTGCACTTATGCGCGGCGAGATTTCTCGCGCTGACTACGAGAGTAGTGTTGCTAGATTAAACGAAGTGGAAGCACAAGCAATCCAAAACGGCGTCGACCCGAGTCGCTTTGATGGCGAGACGATAAGCCGCGGTCACCACTTCTAAAAACCTCTTCAAAAATAGCCTTCACCCCCAAACAGAGGTGAAGGCTATTTTTTTACGACACATTTTTTGATATAATATAATACGATGAATTTTTGGCAAGAGTTACCAAAACCCTTCTTTATACTGGCTCCAATGGAGGCTGTTACTGATGTGGTTTTTCGTCATGTTATCGCTCATGCCGCCAAACCCGATATATTCTTTACCGAATTCACCAACGCAAGTAGCTTTTGTAGCCCAGCGGGTGTTCACAGTACTCGTGGCCGCTTAGTTTTTACGTCAGATGAGCAGCCTATGGTCGCTCAAATATGGGGAAGTAAGCCAGAGGAGTTCAAACAAATGGCTATAGGTCTTAAGAACATGGGATTTGCCGGCATCGATATCAATATGGGATGCCCTGACAAATCCGTCATCAAATCAGGCGGAGGAAGTGGGCTTATTCGCACACCAGAACTTGCAGGCCAGCTTATCGCGAGTGCCAAAGAAGCGGGTCTGCCCGTCAGTGTCAAAACCCGCCTCGGCTATAGTAGTACCGACGAATGGAAGGAATGGCTGACTCATATTCTCAAACAAGACGTCGTCAACCTCACCATCCATCTTCGTACCCGCAAAGAAATGAGCAAAGTCGACGCTCACTTCGAATTCATCCCCGAAATTAAAAGGCTCCGTGACGAAATAGCGCCGCAAACGCTCCTGACAATCAATGGTGACATTCGTGACCGTGAGCAAGGTGAAGAACTTGTCGCTAAATATGGCATTGACGGAATCATGATCGGCCGTGGTATATTTCATAATCCTTTTGTATTTAAAAAGCAGGGGATACTTGCCATGAATAGCAAGCAAGACCTCATCAACCTTCTTCACCTTCATCTCGATTTATTCGACAAATATTCTCTCGAACTTGAGCCTCGCCGCTTCGAACCGCTCAAACGGTTCTTTAAGATATATGTTCGTGACTTTCCAGGCGCAAGCGAACTCCGTGAGAAATTAATGCATACAAAGACAACCGACGAAGTCCGCGAATTACTCAAACAAAATACTACTCGCCAGCAGGAAGACGAATAAGCATACGTTGACTTCCATCAGTCAGCGTCATCAGCGTCGCAACGGTAATCATCACACGAGCCATAACAAAACGTTGTCGATCCACATCCTGTGAAGGAAGAGGAAATAAGCTTCTTGCCAGTTGTTTAGATCGCCACAAATCATAACCGAATGCTTGCATACCATCATGTTCGTCAGCAAATCGATTCGACGAAAATGTCGTATTCGGAACAAAGTTAACAAGCACAAGTGCTTCTTTGTGATGGCCTTCGAGAACCGAGACGCTATTAGGCGCTTTCTTTTCAAGCAAATCAAGAATTTCTCCTCGACCCGCAAAATAGCCATGCGAGCGACTGCGGAGCACGAGACCTGCACCCAAAACTCTAAGATAATTATCTCGATCAAAGTCACTACCCAAGAGCGTCTTCACAAGTCGCTTCTGATCTTCTACGAGCGAAAAATCAGTCAGGTTTGCTAAGATTGCGTCCATACCATCAATCGCCCCACACCCGACGACTTCACCAGTACTGCTATCGTCACGATGACCACCAGGCGAAAAGCCTAGTCGAAGATATGATTCAATCATTACCTCCGCATCATTATAAAAAGTTCCACGCGTTAAATCGTCCTTGTCGATACCAAGCCGATAAGCTAGCGCGGCTCCTGGTGCCCCTCCAGGTACCTGAGCACCAAGATTTGCCTCATCAAACTTCGGATCGTGCCTTCCATCGATACATCGTGTTTTTGCGCTCGGCTGCGTGGCAACATAATAGGAATCGATCGTTTCCATGAGTGAAGGAATATCGACACGGCTTTGTTTAGCCGAAACTTTACCCGGCCATATATGACCGCTTAGTGCACCCAAGTCAAGGATTTGTGCCATATTTTTTTCCGCTTCAAACAACTCGTTCTCCATAAGAAACTCCTCTTCAAAGATTATTTAGCGATGATGACGGCGACGAAGTTCGGCGACTTTTAGTCGTACTGCATGTCGATCAACAAGTTGATGCGCCTTTTCTAGCTCAACTTGATTTTCAGCACTGTCGCGCATCTCCACGGCACGATCAAGTGCTGCCTTACTCTCTGCTTCGATAATATCGTCACCATGATCAGCCTCATCAACAAGGACGCGAATACTATCCTGAGACACCTCAACCACTCCACCGCTAATAGCAAAGTAATCTAGATTGTCGTTAGGGTCGATCTTTTGATAACGAACAGCCAGGGCACCCGGAAGCGCAACAGTCACAAGTGCTTCATGCCCTGGAAATACGGCAATTTCTCCGTCAGCTGTAGGAATAATAACTTCGTAAACATCGCGGTCAAGTTTGGTGCCAAGCAGGGTAATAAGTTCTAATTTCATATCTGTTCTATCATAACAAAAAAACTCGCGTCAAGCGAGGGGAGGGAGTAAATCGATAGGCAACAACAACGAGCCTGAAGGCGGCGGAGCTGTGACTCACAGTCCGCCGCCTTCTCGGAGCCATCCGTGTCAGTTGTCATCTCGGCGATTGGGACGCCAGGCGATCCAGTAGATTGCCGTACCCCAGCACACCGCGAAGATGATCACGCCGACGATGATCGACAAGCCCAGGTCGATCCAGGTCGCCCGGCTCACGATCACAATCCAGATGGCAACCAGGATGAGCCCAACCAGGGTTGAGATCCCGATCACTTTCCAGGCTGCACCCGGCTTTTCGACGTGGAGCGTCTCCGCATCTTCCGGATATTCCTTGAATCTGCCCTTGCCGTCAAATACGGACATGCCAATCCCTCCTGACATTGTTGCCTATCGAAAAACGAGCTACCAGAGCTCGCTTTCCTTATTTATACCACTTTAACGGGTAAAAAACAACTAATCCTTCTTTTCGTAGAGTGGGCCACTTGCCATGTAGAACCAGCTCTCAGGCTTCGCGTCGTATTTTCCCGTTAGGATGTCTTTGGCGTCGCGAATTGTGTCTTCGAGCTTGATATATACACCCGGCGCACCCGTAAACTGCTCCGCAACGTGGAATGGCTGCGCAAAGAATCGCTGCAATCGGCGAGCACGATTCACAATTTGCTTTTGGTCATCAGAAAGCTCTTCCATACCAAGAATTGCAATGATATCCTGCAGCTCCTTGTATTGCTGCAATACACGCTGCACTTCACGTGCCGTTGCATAGTGCTCTTCGCCAACAACTTCAGGATCAAGACTGGTTGATGTACTATCAAGCACATCGACAGCAGGGTAGATACCAATTTCTGTAAGCGCACGGTTCATCGTAATTGTTGCATCCAAGTGAGCAAACGTTGTTGCAGGCGCAGGGTCTGTCATGTCGTCTGCTGGTACATAAACGGCCTGCACAGAGGTAATCGAGCCCTTCTTCGTTGAAGTAATACGCTCCTGCAGTCCACCCATTTCCTGCTGAAGGTTAGGCTGATAGCCCACAGCACTCGGAAGACGGCCCAGCAGCGCCGACACTTCAGCCCCTGCTTGTGTGAAACGGAAAATATTGTCAACAAAGAGCAAAACGTCTTTTCCTTCATCACGGAAGCTCTCGGCCATTGTCAGTCCAGAAAGTGCCACGCGAAGACGCGCTCCTGGTGGTTCATTCATCTGACCAAACACGAGGCTCGTTTTATCAAATACACCCGCTTCGACCATTTCTTCATAAAGATCATAGCCTTCACGAGTACGCTCACCAACACCAGCGAAAACAGAGTTACCGCTGTGGAATTTTGCGATGTTGTTGATAAGTTCTTGGATCAACACCGTCTTTCCCACACCCGCACCAGCGAAGAGACCAGCTTTACCACCCTTGGTCAAAGGTGCGATAAGGTCAATAACTTTAATACCCGTTTCGAGAATCTCTGTTTTATTTGACTGTTCAGCAAGAGTCGGAGGTTCACGGTGAATAGGGGAACGCTTCGCCTTTGGCGCTGGCTTATTATCGATTGGGTCACCGACAACATTAAACATGCGCCCCTGCGTCGCGTCACCAACAGGAACCGTAATTGGTGAGCCTGTTGCCTCCACCTTGTCGCCACGCTTCAAACCATCCGTACTCGAAAGTGCGATCGTTCGAACCGTTCGCTCATCAAGATGCTGCGCAACCTCAAGTGTAATCACCTTATCACCCTGTGTAATCTTAAGTGCATCATACATGGCGGGTAGTTTTTTATCTGCAAATTCTACGTCAATCACCACACCCACAACCTGAGTGATATGACCAACTGTCTCTTCTTTACTCATCATTATCTCCTTTATTCCTTCTACTTGGATCGCTTCAGCCGCCGGCCTTCAACTTCAAATATTCTATTTCTCACTACTTCTAATCTTCCACCAATAACCCTATCAGAAGGGATGCCATTGATTCCATCGGTGATACTACTGTAAATACTCTCCTTTGGAATTTGGTGAACGAAGAAAGTACTATCGGGGTTTCGGTCTGCCGCAAGGACAAGCGCCCAGTCATCCATCGTTATATCATGAGGGAGCATGTCGTTGCCGTCAGGCGCTATATTAACCACCAATGTCCCAGCGGCGCGTGCAGCAACACCACCAAGATGATGTTTTAGGTGCCGTTCACCCTCCTCGGAGGGCCTATCTCCCGTACGATAGTATTCGAGTGCGATACGCGCCGCTTCATCCAATTCCTCGTGGACATTACCACGATGAGTGACCTCTATATCTTCACTCTGAAATCGACGCGCCAATTCATCAATATAATACTCCTGCTTCTCAGAGCCCACCAGCAACAGTCCTGAACGTCGTTCGCTCATTCCTTTAGTGCCTCCACGCCGCCTGATATTTCAGCCAGCTCTTGGGTAATTGCCCCTTGACGCACCTTGTTCATGGCGATCGTCAGATCATCCACGAGTTCGCTGGCGTTATCGGTCGCGTTTTTCATTGCGATCATCTGCATACTGTACTCACTGGCTTTTGCGTCGAGAAGCGCTTGAAAAACCTGCGCCTCCACGAGCCGATGCACTACACCATCAAGCACAGCCTGCGGGCTTGGTTCATACAATGCGTCACGAACTTTATCGGAGACTTCGGTTTCGGTATAGCCGGCCGGTAACACTCGCTTTACTACTGCTCGTTGATTTATACTCGAGATAAACTCAGTATAAATAACATCGACAGCGTCTACAGCCCCGCCCTCAAACTGCTGAATCGCCGTGTCCAAAATCGCGTGAAGCTCGGCACCATTTGGTCGATCGGGAAGTCCTTCGTACACGCCGCTCAGCTCCACATGTTTGAGACGCGATGCAAATTGCGATACCCTGCGGCCAACAGTGATACTATTGTCGCCAATTCCAGTCTTTTTATCAGCTTCTAGCTCACGAATATATGTCTTGAAAACATTGCTGTTATACGCACCGACAAGTCCACGATCTCCCGCAATGACGATAAGCAGGCGGTTTTTTACTTCACGCACCTGAAAAAGCGGATGTTCGTCGGTAATACCCTGGCTCGCAAAATAACTCAGCAACTCATTTGCAGCACGCGTGTAAGGAGCAGAAGCTTTGTCCGCTTCTTGTGCGCGGCGCATTTTGCTGGCCGCAACGAGCTCCATCGCCTTCGTAATCTGCTTGGTGCTTTTAACCGAGCGAATACGCGATTTTAATTGCCGAATCGACGCCACGTACTAGTCCTCAAATCCCTTTGCCGCCGCTTTCGCAACCTTCTGGATAGTTTCTAAGGTTTTCTCGTCAGGTTTATCACCCTTGTTGAGTGTCCGCATTGCCTCTTTGTGCTCGGTCCAGAGCTTGGTAAGCAATGCACCTTGAGCATCTTTGATTTTCGCCACTGGCACCGCATCGAAACAGCCTTCATTCACAGCATACACACTCGCAACTTGCTCCCATATACCACTTGGCTGGTACTGTGGTTGTTTCAATAGCTCTGTGAGCCGTTGACCACGGTCAATCTGCGATTTTGTCGCCTCATCAAGGTCGCTTCCGAATTGCGCAAAGCTTGCAAGTTCGCGGAATTGGCTAAGGCTAAGCTTAAGATGTCCACTCACTCCCTTTACGGCTTTAGTCTGGGCACTTCCGCCCACACGACTTACCGAAAGTCCAGCCGAAATAGCAGGGCGGATACCCTGATAAAACAGGTCCGTCTCCATAAAGATCTGGCCGTCTGTGATTGAAATCACATTTGTAGGAATGTACGCCGAAATATCTCCAGCCTGAGTCTCGATAATAGGCAAGGCCGTAAGGCTACCACCGCCAAGTGCATCAGAGAGTTTCGCTGAACGTTCGAGTAGTCGAGAGTGAAGATAGAACACATCTCCCGGAAATGCTTCACGTCCTGGCGGGCGACGAAGAAGGAGCGACATTTGACGGTAGGCAACGGCGTGCTTTGTGAGGTCGTCATAGATCATCAATGCATGTTGCTTGTTGTCACGGAAATATTCGCCCATAGCCGTCCCGGCATATGGAGCAAGATAAAGGAGGGAAGCTGGATCACTCGGGCCAGTTGCGACAATAATTGTCTGCTCCATCACACCTTCTTGCTTGAGTCGCTCAACGAGCCGCGCCACTTTAGAGCGCTTCTGCCCGATTGCGACATAGACATTCACCACACCCGTCTTCTGACGAGCTTGGTTGATCATGGTATCGATGGCAATAGCCGTCTTGCCAGTCTGGCGGTCACCGATAATCAGCTCACGCTGACCACGTCCAATAGGGAACATCGAATCGATCGCCATAATACCTGTCATCATCGGTTCATGCACAGGTTTACGACCCATCACACCGATTGCTTCGCGCTCAACAAGACCAGTTTGCTTCGTCTTGATCGCAGGACCACCGTCAAGTGGGTTACCGAGTGGATCAACCACGCGACCAAGAAGTTCTGGGCCAATAGGCACTTCAAGAACAGTACCCTTCAAGCGTACCGTATCGCCAGCAACAACATCGGCATCACTTCCAAGAAGCACAGCACCAATTTCGTCTTCCATAAGGTTCAAAGCAAACGCTTCAACAATGCCATTTTTTGTTTCAATCTGGAGTACTTCTGAGTACCCAGCTTTTCGGAGTCCGTGCACCCAGGCCACACCGTCACCAACACGGGTAACGATCCCTGTTGCTTCGAGACCCCCAGACGTTTCAAGGCCCGCGATGGCGTCGCGGAGTTCCTTGGATAATTCGCTTACTGCAATTTCTGCCATTATTTCCTCTTTCTTATCGTCTTTTTAGGCTTTTAGTGCTTGGATTTTACGTTTAAGTGTAGCGTCAAGCCGCTGCTCCGGTGTCGACAGACGAATTCCTCCGAGTACGCTCGGGTCAACTGTCTCTCGGAGTGCAAGTTGCGTGCCACCCAATAGCTTTCGGATATCTTGTTTCAGTGCATCAGTCAAAGGATAAGCACTCGTGACGTCCGCCACAACCACGCCTCGCTCGGCAAGTGCTGATTCAATATCTCGTACCACTAGCTCTACTTCACGAGTTCGTCGAGTATCGATGAGGAATGCGGCGATTTCTTTCAAAACGCGACCGACCTTTTCGCCCGCCACGAGACGTTCGGCTGCATATTCAGCAATCTTTCGACGTGATATCCGATTAGCCATGAGAGACTACTTCGCCTCCTTGATGGTCTCAGTAATAACACTCTGGTCCACCTTCGCAGTCACTGCTTTACCCACAACTTTTTCAGTTGCGGCTGCAACAAGATCAAGTGTTTCATTGCGAAGTGCGGTACGTGCGGCGAGGACATCCTTTTCGATTTGCTCATGGGCCTCGGTAACAATGTGCTCAGCGCGAGACTTTGCCTTTTCACCAGCTGCTTCAACAGTCGCACTGGCTTCTTCTTTTGCCGTTGCAACGATATCACGGGCCTCACCACGAGCTTTTTTGAGCAATTCCTCAACACGCTCCTGCGCCTCTTCGGCCTTTTTTTCAGCCGCTTGAGCAGCTTTTACACCTGCTTCGATATCAGCTTCGCGCTTATCAAGCATCTTTGTGAGCGGTGGGTAAACAAACTTTCCCAAAAACCACAAAAGCACCAAAAAGGCGAGTGTCTGCAAAACAAGCAGCTTCCAGTCAATACCGAGTGCCTCGAAAAAGCCTGGATTTTCGTGCCCAGCTGCGGTCGCTATTACTGTTAGTATCTGGATTGATTCCATGAATTATTACCTAGATAAACTTCGCAATAATAGCCACGATGATACCGATGATCGCCAGGGCGTCCACGAATGAAATACCAAGAATCATCATAGTTCGGATATCGTTAATTTTTTCTGGGTTACGACCCACCGCGTTTACTGCAGCATTCGCGACAATACCGGCACCAAGTGCAGCAAAGCCTGCTGGGATCGCGTACGTCAAGCCAAAAGCGAGTTGTTCCATATTATTTAATTCTCCTTTAGTTATTACCTATAATTATATCATTCCTTCGCTGGGACGGCCGGGGCTGTCTTGGAAGAGGGGGAATGATCAACAGAATGTTCGTCGTGTGTGTCGTGGCTGACGAGGCCAAGGGAAATAAACACCGTAGTAAGCATGAAGAAAATATACGCCTGAATACCACCGATAAACAGCTCGAAGATATAAAATGGCGGCAGTGCTGCAACAGAGAAGTATGAGGTAAGGAAGCCGACCATCACCAGCAAGACTTCGCCGGCAAATACATTACCAAACAAACGAAGACTCAAGGCAACAGTTCGAGAGAAGTCGGCGATAATCTCGAGAATACCCTCAAACGCGCCAGCCGGATCTTTGAGTGGATTCTTGATAAATCGCTTCACATTTCCCAAAAAACCATGCGCTTTAATCGCATAAACCTGCATCGTAACTAACGTAATGACCGCCAAGCCAAAGGTTGTATTAAGATCTGCTGCAAATCCGCGGAACAGCGGTGTCTCATGGAGGGTGACCGGTCCGACAAAGGGCAAAACGCCTAAGTAATACTGCGTGATAATGAAAAAGAAGAGTGTAATAGGGAGAGGGGCGAGCTTTTTGGCTACTTTTTTATCACCGATAACATTTTCGACAGTACTGTAGAGACCTTCATAGCCCCAGACAATCAGCTTGGTCATAAATCCACGCTTTTTGTTTCGCTTCACAATATATGCCGTTCGGATAAAGAATGTCAAAAGCACGATATAGCCCAAAACACCAAGAAGAATCGCGTTTGTTATCGGCACGCCGGCAATATTAAAAATCTCTTCGGCGGCAAGCGAAACATGCGGTGAGTTTTCGGCGGCGAATTGTGCAAGCTGTATCATAATTGTTTCACTTTCTTTATTTGCGTTCGTACCAATAAGTAAGCCAGCACCGCACCAAGCACGATCGACACTATCATAATCCACGGCTTTGTTCCGAGTCCCTTATCCAGGAGCAGCCCTGCGATTGTCAGTCCTACAAGTGGAACAAAGAGGCGCCATGTCGTATCAGCGATCGTCAGCATTAAAAGAACCGTCGAATGTTTCGGCGGCATCTGGTGATCATCGCCTCGCTTTGGTGATGTAGCCATGTACGTATATACTATAGCAGCAGAAAGAGGTTTTGCCTAGCTATGCCACGCCGAAATAAACAAATTCCACATCAGCCGTTTTCAGTTGCCTCAAGTTGTCAAAACAAGCGCCGTTTTGGTACTAAAAATGAGGCGCTTCAGGCGGCTGCATATCAGATGAACATACAGCCCGATCTCGAGCTCACCGCATATAAATGCCCGCGCTGCCATAACTGGCATCTCACGAGCTCAAAGACAACTCAAAACTCTTGATTTTCTACCATAAGATGATATTATAATTACGAACACATCCGTAAACGATCGGAAGAGGTGACGAATTGTCTCGGTTGCGTAGTATCGTGGCACTCAGCTGTGCCGCCGGACTGGCCCTGACCTTGTCGAGCTGCGGTATCGACCTCAGAGGAGACGCCAGCAGAAATGAGCTGACAGGCCGGCTCACCGACGAGCTGACGAAACGCGGCTTCACCAACATCGCGCTCGGCAATGTCAACACCAAGGGTAGGAACTCTGCCGAGGCATTGGTCTCGGTAGGTGGCTGCCGGTTGCGTATGGCATGGACCGACGGGGACAGGTGGAAGCTCCTCGACGGCAAGGTCGAAGGACCTGGTGAGCTGACGGCAGATCTGATCAAAGAAGCAGCCGCAGTTCAAGGACTGCGCTTCACAGCCTGCGCCCTCCGTTCCGCCCTCCAAGCCCGGCGCCTGATCGTTCGACCGGATCCCGCTTACTCCCCGGAGTAAGCGGGTTTTCGCTATCAAAGGGCTAAAAATGGTATTATTAATGATAGTAAATAAGCCGAGAATGTACTATACTTAGTATAGTAAGGGGAATACATATGGAAGACACGACACCAACTGACAACAATGACTCAAAAGTAATTATCTACAGCACATCATGGTGCGCATTTTGCAAAACCGAAGAGCAATACCTACAGAAACTCGGCGTATCATACGTCAAGAAAGATATCGAAGAAGATAAAGAAGCATACGAAGAGCTCATGCAAAAAAGCAGCGGATCCTACCAAGGAGTCCCTGTTACAGATATTGCTGGTGACCTCGTGCTTGGCTTTGACCGTGCCAAAATCGACACGCTTCTAAAAAGCAAGGAATTAATCGCGGCATAAAACCAGAAACAATCTTCAAGACATAAAAATAGGGCCTCTCAATTGAGGTCCTATTTTATAGTAATACGCTGCTCAGGCGAGATTCGCAAAAGGCTGCATTGACAATACTATATAAAAATGGTATAATGCATGTAAACCTGTCGAGAGATATCCCTCGACAGCGTACCCAGCAGCTACCTATCCCTGGAGGACACCATGCCCAACCCGGCCTACCTCGCCGCCCTGGCCATCAAGAAGAAGGCCGAAGCGACCAAACCCATGCGCCACACCTGTCAGTCGAGGGGCTACACGACACCGCTCGTGCTCCCCTCGGTCACTTCGCAAACCAGCGAAGACACGCAGGTACAGGCCAAACCCCGTCACGAATCGTGGCTGTGGAATGCCGAGCAGATTGGCTTCACGGCACCGAGCCTTCGCGATCGCGTCGAAATCGACACGTCCGAAGTCGACCCTGTGGAGAGAATCGACGAGCTTGGCATCCTCGGCTACCACATCGTGGAGCCCGAGGATGGAATGGAGGAGTACCCCGATGGCCTCATCGCGGAACTCATGTCGTAGTCTGCTGCCAGCCGGCACCACGCGCCCACCCAGGGTGCAACGGTGCCGGCTTCAGCATTTTATGGGTACTTCTTAAGCAGCGCCAACTTGCACGACATCGCCGCCAAGCGCTTCACGGAAATAGCCATCGTGACTCACATAAAGAATCGCGCCGCTATATTTTGCGAGCGCCGTCTCAAGTTCCTCGATACTCGGAAGATCAAGGTGGTTCGTCGGCTCATCGAGAATTAACAGCTGCGGATCGTTGGCTAGCATTGTAATCAATTGGAACCTCGCCTTTTGTCCGCCGCTTAGCCGTGAAAGAGGGATTTTGCCGTCTCCTTCAGTAAATAAGTAGTCGCTCATAAGGCCGCGGACCTTCGTGGTAGAAATAGAAAGTTCTCGGTCCAAATACATCCGCTCAATCGCTTCCTCAAGAGGGAGGGAGAAATATTTTTGATTAACTTCTTGTTCATAAATACCAATACGAACATGGGTATCGAGGGTAATTTCACCGTCAAAGAGCCGATATAGGCTTCCGGCCTTAGCAGGACTATCTTGGGAGCTTTCAGCCGAACTGGCGTCACTAAGCAAAACACCTGCAGCCCGAGCGCGACCAGCCGTCGGGACGCTTGTCGCGCTCGGCGCGAAGCCGTTTTGCGCAGTGATACCAGAAGGCCGATCCGATGAAAGTAACGCCTTAATAAGCGTCGTCTTACCTGCGCCATTTCGTCCCCGTAGTTCCATCGCTTCACCCTCACGAAGATCAATATTCACACCCGAAAACAGGGGAGTCTCTCCGTACCCGAGGCTGAGATTTTTGGCATTTACCAATATATGCTTACTCCGCGAGTCATCGCTCTTCAGGTTCATGCGGATATTTTTTGCCTTGAATTTATCGTATTGAGAAGCTACTTTATAGTTGAGATTCGCCGCCGACTCTTTATCTATCCAAAAGGTCGGTTTTTCTTTTGCCTGAAGCTCGGCAAGCTCTTTTCTTGATACTTCTTCGAGACGTTTAAACTTTTGGATTGTGCCAGGATTACGAGACTTTTCCTTCAAGCGCTGATAGTCGAGCACCTTTACCTTTAGATTCGCGATGCGCTTTTCGATCATCTCAAATTCATTCATCTGGCTACCAGTACTGACGGCATTTTGCTTCAGATACGCGTCATAGTTACCCTTGTAACTTGCATTGCCGCCATCTTTCAATTCAACAATTCGATCGACTTCCCTCAGGACATCGCGATCATGAGTAATGACGAGCACGGCCTCCTTTGCACCCCGTAGCCAGTCAATAAACTGAGCTTTTGCGACATAGTCCATGTGATTCGTCGGTTCATCTACAAGAGCCAGCTGAGCCTGTGAATGCATGACTTTTACGACTTCTACGAGTCGCTTTTGACCACCCGAAAGGGTAGAGAACTGCCTATGAGCAACGCCTTCGAGCTGAAAATTATCCAGCTCACGCTCAATTTGCTCTTCTATCTGATAAAACCCCTTGTCATCAAATCGCTGGAGCGCCTGCGTGTAGGTCTCGATCTTTTTCATATCACTCCCCATCGTTTCGGGATAAGTTTCGATGATACGACTCAGGTCCGCATATTCGGGCAATCCTTGAAGAATATATTGCAATACCGTCCGATCTTTTGTGTCGTGATGCTCCTGCTGTGTTGCCACAACCACCGTTCCTCGTCGATAGATAATATCTCCTGTAAAGTCAGCATCCGTACCAGCGAGGATTCCGAAAAGCGTCGATTTTCCTACGCCATTACGTCCAATAACACCAATCTTTTCACCGTCATCAATACTAAACTTTATCCCACTCATAAGGGACTTAGGGCCAAAGCTTTTTTCTGTAACGGTAATATCGGCAATCATATCTGTAGAAGTATAGCATGATATTGCTTATTTTTAATTTTTATGCTATAATAAAGCTAGAATCGATATCTACAAGGAAGTCGAGGAACCTCATGGACATCACCTCCTTCGTTCCGCTTATCGCCGCGGTGATCATCGGTGGCCTGATCCTGCTCACGCCGAGCATCAACAGGCTCCTCGATGCCCGACGGCTGGCGAACGAGGTCAAGCGAGACATGCAAGACGCCAGGCTCGAAGAGCCCGCACTCAACAAGCTGAAGGCGTTCCGTCAGAACCTCATGCCGACCGATCGTCGCATCAACATGCGGCTGATGTTCGCATGGGGCGAGCTCCCCAGTTACGTCACCGCAATGCACATCGAGCAGGGGATCGACGCGGTCATCCAGCAGATCGAAGCGAAGTTCCTGCGGCGAATCGTCGTCCCGAACAAGTCTTCGGGTGACTGGGAGCTTGCGTCCAGCCAGTGAGGCCGTCAAGCGCCGGAAGTAACAGGGTCCGCCCCGAAAGGAGTGACCGGTTACCACCGGCGCTCTTTTCGTATCTTGAAAACATGGCTTAATATTGAATAGATGTATAGTATGTGTAATAATGAGAAGGCTGAATTGAATGACACAACCCCAAGGGGGCAGTGAACATGAATGATCCCGAGGAAGAGAAGAAGGCACGTCAAGCCCTGATCTTCATCTACCAGCAAACCACCCTACAATGTCCTACGTTCACTTACGAACGTATCGTCCAAGCGATGGGCGTCACGGGCCTTCCCGAGAGTATCCAAGGCAAGCAGTTCGCCAATCAGGAAGACTTCATTGCTGAGTTGGAATACGCGGCACGAGTCGTCTCCGACTACGAACTCCAAGGAGCAGCGAACCTCTCTCTGACGATCAACGCGTTCGAAACGCAGATGCGAGCATGGTTCCGTGGAGGCGAGCTTCAGGTGACATGGGCGCAGCGGTACAAAGATGCAAGGCAGACCATGCCTGGCCTTCAGCAATTCCAGAACCACCTTCGATCTCTCGAGATCGGGTAGGCCCTGGGCATATAAGCGTCAGAATCTGAAGCCTGCTCTGCGAAAGAGCGCCAGATCCTGGCGCTCTTTCATTTTATTTTGTCATAGGGGGAGCTGTTTCATAGAGTTCAATCATTTTTTTTGCTAAGTGCATAACATCGAATTCTTTTGCCACGCGCCGGGACGCCTTTGACATATCTGCTCGTCTCGCCTCATCTACAAGGAGTTCGTCAAATGCCTTTGCAAATGCACGACCACTTCTTCCACGCGTCAATAGCGCGTTTTCTTTGGTAAGCCCCTCTTTGAGATTGTTATCGCAATACACCATCGGAAGACCACTCGCGATCGCTTCGAGTATTACCATAGGCTGGTTATCAAATCGATAGGATGATTGCACAAAGATATCGGATTGCTTCATAATTGCGGCAACTACTGGGGAATCTTGGTGGCCAGCAAAGATTATTTTGTCTGCGACGCCAAGGCTTTCTGCTTGCTTGCGTAATTCTTCGTCCGAAGGACCTGTGCCAACCAGTACGAGTCGAGCATGGGGATTTTTGACATACTTCATCGCTTCAACCAATATCTTTTGACGTTTTTCACCGCTCAGCCGTCCCACGCAAAGAATGAATTTTTCACCTTTGTCTTTTTTGAGGGGAGAGTCACTTGCTTTTGCAGCAGTATATTTATCGAGAAAAACTCCGTTAGGAATAACGCGGCAATCAACTTGCGCTCCGTTGGCAATCAAAGTTTTTGCGAGATGCTCCGAAGGGGCGACAAAGGCACTCGTATGGTTGACGAATTCAGCCATCAAACGCCATCCCTGCTTTTTCTTTATCTCGGTAAAGGTCGCTTTAGGCCAGGTCAGAATCTCGCGCGGACTCGTGTACGGCATGACGGGTTTTGTCTTAAATAGAAAGGGGAAGCCAATAGAAAAGGCTATCAAACCAGCGCCTATCGCGAGGGGATAATCATCGGCGAGCTCTGTAAAAAGTGTATGGATGGTCGTAATATGTGGAATCCCTCTGCGCTTTGCCACCATATATGCCAAACCTCCCAGATAAAACTGAGTCTGGCTATGGATGACATCAAAATCATATTCATCGAGTTTTTTGGCAATACCCGGATAATGAATCGAGATAGGACGACCATCAAAAACCAAGGGATTAATCGACGGAAGACGGATAATATGATCGTCATTATCTTCATACCCAGCGTTTTTTGGCGCCACAATATACACTTCGTGGCCCAGCGCCTCAAAAGCCTGGCGGTAATTTTGGATAGAAGTAGTCACGCCGTGAACAAACGGCAGATAATCATCGGTAAAAAATGCTATTTTCATATTGGTTTAAATGTTGCAGGGCAAGATTTCCCAGCAAACTTACCAGTAGTATACCAAAATCTCTGGCACTAGACTATTTCATTTACCGCATCAACAACCGACTGAACGGTCATCGTATAGGGGTGATCATGACCTTCATAAGGTTTATCAAAAACTACAACACCCTTGCTTTGGAGGTGGTTTTTGACACCTGCGTATGCTTCGCCATTCGAAAGATGACTTGCCGTTCCCCGGGTCATGAGTACTGGAACTTTCTGCTCCTGGAGAGGAGAGACATCGCCTGCATCACTCACAAACATACCTTGAGTCAGTCCTTGGATATAGGACCAGTTGGCGGATTTGGCCTCTCTGACTCGGGCAGCCCAGTGCTGCATCTCTTCGGCGGGAATAATGTCAGGGTTCTGGGCTAGATATCCAGCGGCATAGCGATTTTGCAGACCAAACTGAGCTGCGAGCGTCAGAAGACCGCGCTCTCGGAAGTTTACTCCTTCGGAAAATACCAAGCCCTGTAACTTGTCACCACGCGCAAGCGCAGCCGCCATCGCGGCACCAGCCAAGGCGACACCCTGGGAAGAAGAATGATAGATATGCTCAGATGTAAGCCCGAATTGTTCTGATGCCTCGTGAAGTGCACGGGCAACTGCCGCTCCCACTTTCCTGAATGACCCGAGACGTCGCAATTCTTCATGTTGATCCGACGTCATAAGATGAGTCTCATCATAAATAGCATCGCGCCATTCGGACGAATCGACACCCGGAGCGTTCGGTGCTAATACCGGTCGATCAGTCGCACGCGCCAGAAGAGCATCAAAATAAGCTCCTTCGAGACGACCGTTGTCGTCACTCCACGCAGGAAAACGCACAATAGGCGACTTCGAGCGGTCGACGCCGTCGGGGACAGTGAGGTAAACTGCCAATTTTTGATCCGCTTTATCACCGGCCCCCGTTGGAACATATATTCGTTCACGTGTTTCAATCGCTGCCTTGGCGATATCCTCCTCGTCATAAGGGAAAGTAAATGCAAAATCTTCAAATCGCGGCTTTGTCATAATATTTATTAAAATTATACCATATAACTAATAAAAAAGCCAGCTTACGCTGGTGTACAAAAGTTCCTCTGCATGGCGGACAGTAGCAACAGCTACGGTCCGCCATGCGATCCCTAGGGGAGGAACGTCATCGCTTCACGAAGTGGGGGAGACTGCTGCCCTTCGCCATGTTGTTCCAGATGAACGGAACATCGGTCGAAGTGGAAGTCACGCGGGTGTCGCGAAACACCATCACGGCCTCCAGCGTCTCGCCCTGCGCGAAGCTCTTGTCGTTGAAGTTGCCACCGACCTGCCAGAGCCCACCACCGGTGCGGTAGTAGATCTCCGACGCGGCGAAGTGGGTGTTCATGCCCGCCAGGTAGACGAAGTCCGCGTGGTAGGCATCGGTGGAATCGCTGTGGATCACCGAGAACTTCCAGTGTTCCTTGCCGGCCTGGTAGGTGACGAACTGGTCCTTCGGCTGCACGACCTCCGTACTGGCGCTGTCGCCGTTGACGTTGGTGTACTTCTGGAGTCCCGGCACGCCGTTCTTCACGAGCACGTGGACGGCACCGTTCCAGCACGGCGTCAGCTTGTCGACGTCACCGTAGGTAACGCGCGGCTTGCCATCGTTCTGGGGGCAGTCGAAGACGGGACCGGAAGCCTCGTTCTGGCTGAACGCGGGCACCGGCAAGTCCGGGTCGAAGTCCCTGTACTGGTCGGCCATACCCGCGACCGGCTGGTCGTAGGTGGCCGCGACGGGGGACGACGAGGGCCAGAGCATGGTCCACGGCTGGGTGAGACCCGCCACCACCACGAGGGTGACGAGCAGGACTCCGCCCAGAACGAGGGGCATGTGGGACGTTCTCTTCGTGTCGGACACGATTTTCCTCTCCTAATTGTTCGGGATCATGCACCTTACTTCTAAGGCGCATCGTTTTATTATAATATCATATTTTATATATTAAGTCAATACTACCCATTGCTTTTTTGATGGCGGGAAGAGCACTTGTCTGAATTTTAAACATAATGAGAGCCGCCTACCGACGGCGCTCATTACGCCCGTAGTGCGGCTTAGTAGGATATAGGCCACTCGTGGTGGCAGCCTACGCAGATATTGGTCCATGGCCGCTCGCAACTGAGGTACGCGCCGTGCATGCCCAGGCTGTGCCTTGCCCGTGCGCGCTTCAGTTGTTCGGGCGATTGTGGACTGAGCTCGGGAAGCGGTTCGGTGAGTACGAGCCCACCGGATCTTGCGACCACTTGCAGGTCTTTTCCAGCTTCGACATAGTCCGAAGCTTGCATATCACTCGGCAGCACCAAAAAGGGTGTCCGACACTGCAACAGCCATCGGTGACGGTCTTCCCTCATCCTGGTGATGGCGTAGTGCACCCATCCGACAAACTGTTCGCGCTTTCGTGCCACAACCATCGAAAGGTCCGGCTGGTACGCGAACTCTCCAACAGTGTGGCTTACGATCCCCACGACCATTTGAGCGTGGACCGACAGTATGCTATCGAGTCCTCCAGCCTGTGCACGCTCGATGATGTCAGCAGCTTCCGATGTGGAAGCCTCTGATTCACGAAGCACCAAGCCTTCCCACGCAGCCCACTGTCGATGATTTGTGGCAGCAAGCGGATGACTGATCTTGATGATCTGCTCCGATGAAATGATCGCTCCGTCAAGTGGCGAGCCGGTCATAGTCAATTCCTTCCAAAGAGGCGGATTCTGCTACATGTAGATAATATAATAAAATAGCTTATTTGTAAATTAGTATCACTTCAGATATGAAACTTCTACGCAGGTAAACTATTCTAAGGTCTTCTGCGCTATCTGTATTGGAGCTTCAAAATGGAGAATATGGCCAACACTTGGGATGATGAGAATTCTCGCCTTTGGTAATATCTGCCGGAGCATCGGGAGGCTTTTGCGGGTGATGACATTATCTTTCGCGCCGACGATAACCGTGATTTGTTTTTGAACCTCGACCGGAAGCATTGGTGCAAGAAAAGGATTGTGTGTCGCGAGAAGCTTCGAGAGGTGATTGCCAACTCTTGCCTCAATAAATGGAATTTTGTGATATTCCGACTCGTTGAGCCATTTTTTTGCCGAAGGCTCGCGGGATCGCGCAAGGTACTCCACACGTATTTTTATACCAAGATACGAATTATAGGCTTTTGTTGCAGTTTTATTAGGGAGAATGCCACTCGCTCGACGTAGTGCACGTGACGTCCACGCGATATCGGGAGTAGGACAAGACAAAATAAGGTGCGTATCAGGAGAAAGATATCCTTGAATCGCATAGTTATAGCACATCGCGGAGGCAAAAGAATTGCCGACAATCATAAACGGATGCCTCCCGATTGCTTCGATACACTCCTTTAACCAGTCGCCCAAATCATCAAATGTTTTCGCATCCGATACAGGAGCTTTACCGTGGCCGGGCAGATCCGGGGCATACACAGCATAGCCGCGTTTGACGTATTCGGCACCGAGCACAACCATATCGAGTTTGTTACCCGTCACTCCATGTACAAGGATGACGGCTTTTTTGGCTGATTCATTTGCAACCAGCCAAATATAGCTAGTGCCATTATGCTCTTTTGTTACCTCACGGAACTGCTTACCAATATCAAGAAGGGGGGTATGCGCATTTGTCATTTGCTAATAGTATACCGCATATCGTGAGGGGAAGCATGGTATACTACGGCTATGAAATTGTCTGTCATCATCCCTTGTAAAAATGAGGTCGGCACAGTTGAAAAACTTCTCGATTCGCTTGTCGCCCAGACGCTTCCCGTTGATGAGGTTATCGTGATTGATTCTCATTCAACCGACGAAACTGCGTCGGTAGTGCGCGGCTACGCCGATCGACTTCCTATTAAGGTGATTCCCGCAAAGGAAAAGGGGGTGACCCATGCCCGAAATGAAGGGGCCGAGGCGGCAACGGGCGATGTGTTGTTTTTTATGGATGCGGATGTTCAGCTGCAACCTGATTTGATCAAGAAAACCCGTCAAGCAATTGTCAGGCGCGGACTCGAAGTCGGGGGATTTTCACAGCGTATGGATGCAGCGTCGACCGAGCTCCGCGCCGGGTCTCGCGTGATGAACGGGTACGTGAATATGATGTCACTCACACCGTGGCCGATTTTTTTTAGCTGTTTTTTTGTTACCAAAGAGCTTCATGAGCTTATTCATGGATTTGATCCATCGCTCTGGATTATGGAAGATTACGATTACGCATATCGTGCCCGAAAAGAGGGGGCAAAGTTCGGTATTGTGCGAGGAACGTATTTTATTTCATCGGCACGCCGTTTTGAGGAAGGTGAAGGACACAGTATTTTTCGGGCGATTTATGCAGAGGCATACCGCTACACGCACGGCATGAAGATAACCAAACCGCTCTTTGATTATTCTATGGGCGATTACGCAAAAAAAGGCAGTGGAAAATTAAAAAAATAAGTCGTTTTGCTAGCTTAAAGGATAATGCCAAGGCGATTGTTTTTGGCGCTCGGTAAGAGAACGGAGGAGTGAATTAACGACCAATTTATACTCGGGTCGCTGGCTTTCGACGATTTCACCCTCGGGCGTTTTTTCAAATATACCATCGGCGACAGCAGTCGCGATCTCAAGTGGCGTCCAGGGTCTCGCGCCCTCTATGGGTCGCGGAGTTCCATAAGTAGTGCCGAAACTCGTCAGATATGTCCTGTCATTAATTTCAACAATATCGGCAACGCCCATTGAGGCGCCCTGAACGTCAACCACCACACCAGGACCTGAGTAACATACTTCTCCGGTATGAGGGTCTGTCTCTTCTACTCGAATAACTTCGCCAAAATTGATAAGACGAGAAGACTTTTCTCGATTACTCAACTAACTTTTGTCCCCACAACTTCGCCGGCGGCCGCTCGGGCAATATTGTCTTCCTTTAAAAGCTCGCAGACGATAATTGTTTGGTTGTGATCGGCGGCAAGCGCCATTGCCGCTTTGTCCATCACGCGTACTTCGGGAAGTTCGACAGCATCTTTGAGCGAAAGTGACTCGTATCTTTTTGCCGCTGGATTGACCATGGGATCACTCTCATACACGCCGTCGACTTTGGTTGCTTTCAGAATCGCATCGCATTTAAGCTGGAGTGCAAGGCTAACCGCTGCCGTATCCGTGGTGAGATAGGGCTGACCGATACCACCCGCGATAACGACCACGCGGCCCTTTGCCAAGTGACTAAAAGCGCGACGATGAGTAAATTGGTCAAGAACTTGATCAGCCCTGACACTCGAAAGCGCCCGCGTATCGACACCTGCAGAATTAAATACATCCGTCAGTGCCAGTGCGTTAATCATCGTACTGAGCATTCCCATGTTATCGGCTGTGACTCGCTCGATCTCCTCACCAGCTACTTGTGCGCCACGGACAAAATTTCCGCCACCGATCATCACCACGATTTCAGTAGCTTTTACTTTTTTAATCTCACTTGCGATCCATAGCAGGCGACTCGTATCGAGCCCTCCATCATATTTGCCTTGAAGCTGTTCGCCTGAGAGTTTGAGAAGGATACGTCTATACATGGCCTTAGTATACAAGACCCCCGGCAACATCACCCTATGATCTGTTCTCACCTCTGGTATAATGGAGGAAGTATGCCCGGCAATAAGAAAAAAGCACCAAAGACCAATGCCATCGTCAATCGACGAGCACGATTTGATTATGAACTTGGTGACGAAATCATTGCGGGGATTGTCCTCACTGGGCCAGAAGTGCGCGCTGCCCGTGATGGTCATGTGCAGTTGAAAGGCGCCTTCATTTCGATTCGAAATAATGAACTTTGGCTCAATAATGCGAGTTTTAGCCTCAAGCTCAATCAGAGTGGACAAACAGGGGCTCGCACTGTTGATACGGAGCCACGCAAACTCCTCGCAAATCGCAAACAAATCGATGCGCTCATAAGCGAGCGAGATTCGGGCAAGTCCATTATCCCCACCAAGCTTCTCACCAACGGAAAATATATCAAGATTGTCATCGCTCTTGGAAAAGGAAAAAAGCGCTATGACAAGCGCGAAACGCTGAAGCGTCGCGATCAAGAACGCGATGCAAAACGCATGATGAAATAGAGAAATCCCCACGGCTGGCTGCCGTGGGGCGGGAACAATCAGTGATCTGCGATGAGTCGTTGAGTGTAGTCTTTGATAACCGACCACTCATCAAGACGCATACCCCCTAGCCAAAACATGATATCGTCGATTGGCTGCCAGCTTTCAAACTTCACGTCGCTGATAAGATCAGATCCGCTAAACGATCTGAACATTTCATACTGCCAAAGCTCAGCGACAAACTGCTCAAAAAGTGTCTTGATTACCCAAGCCGCTTCACCATATTCACCTTGCGAAAAACGGACAGTGAAACAATTCCGCCACCCACTCCTGGCGGTTACTTCAAAATCTGGCCGACGAGTCTTAACGAATTCTTGAAATAACTGATGGAGCGGGTGACCCTCCTGGCCGACCTGTTCAAAAAACACGTGGTACTTGGGTGAAAAGCCCTCGAAGTGGGCAATGAACGTGTCGCTATCCAAGCGCTTCAACTTAAGAATCATGGAAGACTCCGCTTTCTCCGAGAAGAGAACTGTTCGTACAATTTATATCAGTATTCTGCTCATCATGCAAGAATGCGTGGCTTAACCGTGAATGATCTTGGCAATCTATCGCCAATTGTTAGAAAATATGATATAATATCGCAAGCTCTGTTACCTTAACGTAGGTGGCAAACGAGCACCTACGACAATTCGGAAGGATGTGATCCTGTGCTGAAAAGGTTGCAAAACAGCCGAGCTTTCTGGCTTGCACTGTGGTGGGGATGGATCCCTGCCGGCATGTTCGCGATTTGGCTCTTTTTCGCTGTTGTCACCCCCGGCATGGACTGGCGGCGTGACTACGAGAGAGCCATCAAGGACGAACTGCTGCCGGATGGCCTGAACATCTTCAACGCTACGGGCTTGTTCTGGATCATGATGTTCATCGGTTTCGTCGGGACGATCGTGATCTCATGCCTCTCCTTGAAGTCCAAGAAGGAAGGTGAAGGCAAAGCATCACCCGGCCAACTGATCCTCATCGTGCTAGTAATGCTCGTTGCCAGCAGTACAGCCTTCACCTGGAACGCATTCTGGGAGAACGACAAGGACGAAGCGCGTTACTACAACGCGTCGACCACGTTCTACACGCCTACCCTCGATCTCAACAAGGCACCAGGCAGCATGAAACCCTTGCTGGATGGTGCAACCACCGGTGACGGCAAACGCTGTCAGCTGGTCGGCAAGCACGACGTACCCAGCTGTATCAGAGAGGGCACGCTTCCTGACACCAACTGGGAAGCACGGACGTCATCGCTGACCGGCGCGACGTTCTTTCTCTCGAAGAAGACCGGGGACACGTCGGGCGTCAGTCTGATGAATGACTCCGTCACCTACCTCTACAACAAGGAAGGTGACGGCGGCAAGTGGACCGGCATTCGTGACGGCTCCGGCAAGCTGACGCCGATGTACGGCGTGGTGGAATGGAGTGGAAAGGGCGAACCGACCGAGTGTTACTTCAACCGCGACGAATACAACTTCAACCGCGCATTTGGTGGCGAGAAAATGAACAATCTCGTCAACCTGATCGCCGAGAGGTACCGAGCCTACTTCTGGGATAACAACGACATCTGGGGATACTGCGATGGCAGCAAACCCGTGATCGTCATGCCCATGAAGCAGGTGGTCAACTACAACAACCGTACCGTCGAGGCGGCCGCGGGTGTGCTGATCCTGCGTGGATCACAAAGTGGTGATCCGGTGTTCGATTTCAGGACATCGGTGAAATCCGGAGAATTGCCCGGTCCGGTATACCCGCCCTCGCTTCTTGGCAAGCAACGGGAAATGCTGAAGTGGGCAGCTGGACGCGGTGAAAAGAACAGTGGGACTGGTTTCGGCTACGAAGCAACTGACGCGGACGCCCAAACGGGCAACGCATCGGAGTATTTGCTCCGTGATGCCGTGACGAAACGGCTCTACTGGGTGTCGCCCATGACGCCCACGGGTGACACGCAGCTGTTCGTCGCATACGGCCTCCAGGCCGCAGATGAGATGAACCAGGGAGTGTTGAACCCACTCAATGTGTACGTGTTGGACGGAAAGGATACGAGGCAAGTCAGCCTCGACACGCTCGACAACACCGTGAAGCAGGTGATCGGCACGCAAGATCCGGCGTTCATTGCGAACGGTGGCAAGATCGTCGAATACCTGCCGCTGAACAGTATCACCTGGCAGGTCTACGGCGAACGAGGCGGACAGCCGGTCTACGTCATCACCCTCCCGGTGACGGCAGCGGTCAAGCCGACGATCGCCACGATCAGACAGGATGGAACGATCCTCCCGTCGAAGTCCGTCAGCATGAACATCGACCCCCAACAGCCCAATCAACCAGCACAACCCAGTGCCGGTACGGGATGCGACAAACCGCCCGCACAGATGACCGAGCCCGAGCTGGCTCAGTGCCTAGGCAAGCTGGCTGACGAATACCGACAGCGTCACCCCAGCTGACGCACGACAACTTCCAATCAACGTAGGTGAATAACTCACCGAGTGACCAGGGTGTCATGTACGAGCAATCGTATGTGGCACCCTATTTCAATAGTCCTCATTTTAAAAGTGCATTATACTAAAACCATGAAGATTTACTCATGGAACGTCAACGGCATTCGCGCAGTCGTACGAAAAGAATTATTTGTCCCTTTTATCGAAAAACACCAACCTGATATTTTGTGTCTCCAAGAAACAAAGGCGCAGCAGGGACAGGCCGAGATTGAGCTATCAGGCTATGAAGAATACTGGAATTCAGCTGAACGAAAAGGCTATTCTGGAACGGCTATTTTTACAAAAGTGAAGCCTATAAGTGTCGTGAACGGCTTCGCCAATGATATTGCCGAAAAGCACGGACTAACCGCCGATGGATATGGTGACCCGGCAAAAGAAGGACGCGTCATCACGGCTGAGTTTGAGGATTTTTATATTGTCACGGTATATACGCCAAATGCCAAAGAAGATCTTTCACGAGTCCCGCTTCGCCATAAGCAATGGGATCCTGCGTTCTTGGAGCACTGCAAAACGCTGGAGGCAAAGAAACCGGTTATTTTCTGTGGTGACCTGAACGTTGCACACACCGAAGACGACCTTGCTCGTCCGAAGGAAAATCGCGGGAAGAAAGGCTTCACCGACGAAGAACGCGAAGGTTTTGACAACTTTGAAAAAGCGGGGTTCTTGGATACATTTCGACAATTTGTTCAGGGAAATGGCCACTATAGCTGGTGGTCAAATTGGGGCAAAGCGCGAGACCGAAATGTCGGCTGGCGGATTGATTATTTCCTAATTTCCGACTCGCTCAAGCCAAAACTGAAAGACGCAGCAATTCACGCCGATGTCATGGGAAGTGATCACTGTCCAATAAGTATCGAACTGGATATTTAGCATGAATGAGAATGAAGTTTTTTCTAAAATGCAGCAGCGAATCGTCGCATTTAATGAAGCACGCGATTGGCAGCAGTTTCACACGCCAAAAGACCTCGCGATGTCTCTCGTACTCGAAGCAGCAGAAGTACTCGAACATTTTCAATGGAAAAACGCTGATGAAATGCGCGAACATCTGAAACATCAAAAAGAAGCCGTCGGCGAAGAGCTTATCGATTGTCTTTACTGGATTCTTTTGATGACTCACTATTACGACATCGATATTCCGCAAGCATTCGACAAGAAAATGAAGCAAAATGAAAACAAATACCCGGCAAAAAAGGTAAAAGGTTCGCATAAAAAATACACTGAATACTAGTATGACTAATCAGCTAACCTTGGAGCAGGCGAAAGAGAGGGAGTCACAGTATGAGCCCGACGAAACTGTTAAAAACTCTCTTAAAGACAAGTCGCTTATAATGTTTGTTGGTCCAGTTGCGACAGGTAAAACATTTGTTATGAAAAATATCGTGCGGGCAAACGCCGAGTTTCACTGCGTACCGTCATTTACAACACGCGACCCTCGCAACGATGATGACCCTAGTATGTTCCGCTATATGCCACATGACGACACGCATATTACTAACCTTCTCGAAAAAATTCAGCACGGCGAGGCCGTTCAATACGCGATTCACCCCACAAGCCATCGACTCTACGGAAGCGAAATCCAAGATTACCCAAAAGCGTACAACATGCTCGCGACTTTGTCGGGTGTCGTAAAGCCCATGGCTCAACTTCCGTTCAAACACGTCTTTGTCATGGGACTCGTTTGTACGCCCGCCTTGTGGGAGACATGGCTCCTTAAAAGATTTCCTGTCTCAAACGAAGATAGACGACATCGTATCGAAGAGGCTATTCAATCCTTAACGTGGCTTATTGCCAATGATTCCCTCGTAACTTGGATCGAAAACTCACAGGGAGCGCCCGAAGAAACGACTCGTGCCGTACTTGACGCAGTCCTCTATAATAAAAGGAATGGCGAGGCAAAGCATCTTGCATACGATATGCTAAAAAGAGCAAAGGAACTGGTATGACCGAAAAAGTATGTACACTGTTATTTTTGAGACGTGAAAACGAAATTCTTTTGGCTATGAAAAAACGAGGCTTCGGTTCTGGTAGATACAACGGAGTCGGGGGTAAAATTGAAATTGGAGAAACAATCGAACAAGCACTAATGCGTGAATGCGAAGAAGAGATTGGCGTCGCTCCAAGGCATTACTGGAAAGTCGCCGAACACGATTTCACACAGCAAGAAAATGATGCGCCATGGCGCATGTCGGTACACGTGTTCTCGTGTGATGAGTGGGAAGGAACGCCCATAGAAACAGATGAAATGGCGCCGGAATGGTTCACCCTTGACAATATTCCTTACAAAAATATGTGGCAAGATGATAAATACTGGCTTCCACAGGTCCTTGCTGGAGATAAGATCTACGGACAGTTTACTTTCGACGAGCACGATAATATGCTCACTCACGATGTTCAGACCGTCGCCGAACTTCCCGGTATAATCCCTGCGGCCCCCCGGAAGGCTTAGCGTATGGAACATGCATACTGGCAAACTCAAAAAGTAGATACACCCCTGTTTCCCGATATCGAATGGAGTAAACCTGAGCAACGGTCAAAAGCTGGCCGGCTAGGCATTATCGGCGGAAACAAACTCGGATTTGCCGGAGTTGCCGAAAGCTACAGCACAGCCCTGCAGGCAGGTGTCGGAGAGGTGCGCGTTCTTTTGCCCGATGCGCTGCGCAAAACCATTCCTTCATCGATTACCGATACTGTGTTTGCACCAACAAATCCATCGGGGAGTTTAGCTCAAGCTGCAGCAGTCGACATGAATGCACTGGGTGCGTGGGCAAACGAGATTTTGCTCATTGGTGATGCCGGTCGTAATAGCGAAACAGCGATTCTTTACGAAAACTTCCTTCATGACTACAAAGGACTGCTGACCATTACTCGTGACGCAGTAGATCTTATAAAAAACAGCGCGACAACACTTGTCGAGCGGCCCGACACACTTCTTGTCGTGTCATTTGCTCAGTTGCAAAAGCTTTTTCAGAGCGTCTACTATCCAAAGATTCTTACCTTTAGCATGCAACTAACTGGTCTTGTCGAAGCACTTCACAAATTCACCATTACGTACCCTGTTGGAATCGCCGTCCTTCACAAAGATTATTTATTAGTCGCAAGTGATGGTAAGGTCATCTCAACGGAATGGCAAAACCCCATGGCGATTTGGCGTGGCCAAGTCGCAGCCAAAGCAGCATGCTATTGGCTTTGGAACCCTACGCAGCTCGTAAAAAGTGTTTCCGCAAGTCTGATTTAGTAAATCGTCTCTTGACGAGGGATCTTTACCTCAACTGGTGCACTGCGATTGGTAGTGGTGCCATCACCAAGTTGGCCATAGTTATTGCGACCCATTGCATACACTTTGCCATTGTCTCCCAGGATGAAGGCCGAGTATTCGTCGCCATTCGCCAGCGCAACAGCCTTGACGCCAGCAGGCAGCTGCACTTTTGCAAACGTATTATTACACGCCGTGCCCGAAGTACCACGCCCCAGCTTGCCATAAGTATTGTCTCCCGCTGCATAGACGTTGCCCAGGGTAGTGATCACCATTACTGAATTCATTTGATAATTCGCCTCCAAGTTGAGACTCGACGTAGCTCTTTCGGTCGTCGGTGTTCCTAGTGGAGATGCACCCCACCAGCCACTTCTTACATTACAATCGCCCGTTCCAAGTTGGCCAAAACTATTAGAACCTATACACCATAAACCACTGTTAGTTATGGCGACACTATTATCTTGAATAATACAAAATGAATGTTGCGGATCACCCCCTTCGCCAACACTGATCATCTTGGGGTAATTGCCCGAAGTCATCAGTCGAGGAGTAGGATAACAGTTATATGATCCTGCACCGGGGCAAGAACCACTCGTCGCACCATCGTTGGCAGTTCCTTCACCATTATTACCACTCATATATACGGTGCCGTCAGAAACCTGAAAGAAAATTCCCACAGGAGAAGGCCCGCTATAGTGATAGGGGAGGCGAATATCTACAATTGACGGAGACCCCGGTACTACCGCGCGTCCTGGAATAGACTTGGAGACGCCGGCGATGTTTGTCGTCTGTGTACCTTGGCCCAGGTTTCCCCAGATATTCCAGCCCGCGCAATACGCTTGATTGTCTGATGCAATGACACAAGTAAAGACGTCTTGATTATATATCTTCTTTACCGTTAATGACGAAGCAGACCCTGAGACTGGGCCAGGGCTAGCAAGATCAAGGCGGAATTTAGTGGGAGAGTTTATAGATACAGTTGATGTACTTGTTGTCCCCAGACCGAGTTGCCCAAAGTCATTATTACCAATACAATACGCTTGATTGTCTGATGCAATGACACACGCACTATCCGTTCCATATCCATTCACTACCATATCGGTCGCGGTGAGCCCAGTCGTCAGCCCTATCCGCTGCCACCCCGTCCCGCTGAGAAATCCTCCCGTGCCTCGACAATACGCCTGGTTACCCAAAGAGGAGTGTGTTGCTATAATGCACACAATACTTGCTCCTTGACCAGAATTAAAGACTTTCTGTGCCCTTGAGACGCCATCTGGGAGAGCCATTTTGATAGGTGTGGGAATCGTTGTGCCCAAAGAAGCGTCTCCAAGCTGGCCGCCACCATTATCACCCCAACCATACAATACGCCCGTACTGGCAAGCATGTAGCCATTATGCCCCTGGCTCGTCTTCCACCCAGCACCACCAGCAATTTGCGGTGTATCGTTATAACGAGTATTCTCGGCCGCTACATAGGTGAATGTACGCCATACTTGGTTTGGGTCGGACGCCCTGGTAAGCTCAACCTTCCCAGTAGAAACGATGCGCAGCGAGCTTGAAACACCAACTTCCGGGGCGGGCACGCTAAAGGTAGTACGAATATTGTTCGCATTAATAATATAGGCGCTAATAGGACTTGCGTCCTCACCGGCGCATCCCGTATTCGGCTTGAGCGGTGTCGCATCAGTCCAGGTAGGGGAATAGTCATAATAACGAAGACAGGCTCGAGCAGTAGCAAGGCCTGACTCCGCAGCCTCTCTGGCGAGCTGATTATAATATTGATTTGCAAGAGAAGAGGTCACCGAGCCAACAGCTGTTACCGATGTTACCAAAATAGTAAGAAGAATAACTGACGCAATAATAACCGTCGGTAGTGCAAACCCTCCGGCCATAGAACGCTGTATAAGCATAGGCTTCATACGGCTTATCATATCACCGCAGAGGAGGGGCGGCAAGAAACAAAAAAGAACAAACTATGGATGTTTGTTCCTCTTTTTGGTACCGCGAGCCGGACTTGAACCGGCACGAGCTAATGCTCACCAGATTTTGAGTCTAGCGTGTCTACCGATTCCACCATCGCGGCATATGAATGGTAGTTGCTACCAATGTATTGTACAATAGATGTAAACAGGAATCTATAGATGAGACCAGATGATCCACACAATGGGCGATTGGGCACGCCGTTGGTACCTAAGAGGCAACTCCTTACACCTTCTACTGCCGAACCACGCTCCCGCACTACTGACGCAGCCGCCAATATCGTACGCGGTCAGATTGATACTATCTACGATCAGCCCTCAAATCCTCCTTCAAACACATCAACAGACGCTCAACCACAAACAAATGAGCCCACTCCTGGTGCCGCAAATACTACTACGCCAGCCACCCAAGGGGGAAACCCCTACGAGCGGACTCATACAGCCGCTCACGCGGTTCAGGCTGATCAGTGGAAGCAATACCATAGCGCTTGGCAGGATTACTACCAGAAGTATTATGAACGCTACTACATAGGGCAGGTTCACCAAGTCAAACAAGCACTCCAAGCCCAAGATACTACGCCAAAAGAGCAGGCTCCAACTAGCGAAAAGGCGATCTCAAAGGATGAAGCAATCTATGAGCTTCGCCATACACTCGTCGGCAAACTACAATCATCAGCCAAAAAAGTGCGAAAAAGCAGACACTTTATTCCTATTACCGCAGCCGCCTGTGTGATGGTTGTTTTTCTGTTCCTGCAATACAACCGCGTTATTTTCTCAAATGTCGAAGCGTACGTCAGCCCTGGCAATATCAACCCAGCTAATATCATCGTCGACCCTGTTACCGACGTTCCTGTCAGTGCCGACCCAAAACTCATTATCCCAAAGATTAATGTAGATGTCCCTGTTGTATTCGACACAACCCCCGACCAAGCTTCTCAGTTAAAAGCAATGGAAAATGGTGTCGCATGGTTTGGTATACCAGGAGCAAATAGTAAACCGGGGCAAGTCGGTAATACTGTCCTCTCCGGGCACTCTAGTAACGATGTCGTCGACAGAGGTGATTTCAAGTTTATCTTTGCCCGGCTCGACCAGATGTCCAATGGCGACACTATCTACGTTAACTACCAAGGAAAACGCTATACTTACACTGTTACTAAAAAAGAAGTCGTCAAACCCACCGAGGTAAATAAGCTTGTCTATCCGACTGATAAGCCAACTCTGACGCTCATCACATGTACACCGCTCGGCACCGCCCTGAATCGTCTCTTGATTACTGCTGAGCAAGTAAGCCCCGATCCAAAAGCCGCAATAAAAGCGCCTGAGGTTTCGAGCGACACTTCGTCAGCTAGCATGCCAGGAAATTCTCCGACATTTGTCCAACGACTCTTTGGCGCAAACTAGGGAAGAATCAAACGAACACGGGTCAACTTCACATCACCAGCGTCACCAGCAGTGAACGCATAAAGATAGGTATCATCTGCACTCAGTGTCACCATCGAGAGATTTGCAACAGGCATAATATCGCTCTGATTCGCTCCATCAAACTCGTAAAGTCGAAGCAACCCATCGCGATTGCTCCATAGCATATAATTATCCAGCCACGCCACATGTGACGTAACAGGACCCTCACCCTTGAGTGTGGTCTTACTTAGTTGCTTGAGTTCGTTGTCATACACATAATAATCGGCGTCTTTTTGGGCAATAATGAAACGTCCGTTTGTTTTAATATCCAGATACTGCGCACCACCAGGTATGGTCATCGTTTTAACTTGAGCCAGTTTAGCCGTGTCCTGCGTATCACCTGGCAAGCCTCCCCGGAGGATCTCTACCGTATCTCCATAACTTATGGCAATATATGGTTCGTTAAAATATTTACCCAGCGCCAAATGAAGTGGCGTTTGGCCGTCATCGGTAAATGTCTTAATAGCATGAGATTTTTCAGCTCCATCCTCGTAGTAACCCACGAGTCGGGTACTAGTCGTCTGATCGAGCCGGGTAGTAAATACGATTGTCGACCGATCAAACAGACTAAATTCAGCCACATTACCGACAAGTGGCCTCGACATCGTTGCAGCATTGATATCTACCTTACGAACATCACTGTCGGTCTGCACATAAAGGATATTACTATCGGCATTACTAAACAGCACCTTGCTCATCGGAACATTGAGCAGAGCCGTAATATTCTTTGTATGCGCGGCGTCCTGAGTGTCGACAACGAGCCACTCCTCTGTGCCATTCACTGTATGCCTCACCAAAACATATCGGCTCGAAGGATCCCATGTCTCCAAGGTAAACTGCTGCGGTTTATCAGTCGTGGAGGCCGTATAACTCGACTCCGGCAACGTCAGCGCCTTTTGTTTCGTCTCGGTTCCAGAAATATCAGCAATATGCAGCAGTGGCGTGACAGGGTCTTCTTTTATCGCTATGAGTTTTTCACTAGGAGAAGCGATACTAGAAGAAACGGAGGCAAAACTCGCAACATTTTCTTTTTTAAGATCATTTGGAATAAGTCGGGCATAGTTTAGCCACACCACAGCACCCGAATTTAGCTGGATGGATTTTTGCCACGTTTTATACCCATTTTTTTGCATGGTGAAAGAGTGACTGCCTGCATTGAGCGTACTCTTGGTCGAAGTTTGCGTGCCGAGTCCCACACCATCAATAGTGACATTTGCTCCATTTGGCTTCGAGTCAAACTGAACAAGTCCGCCCTGTTCTATGCGTCCATCCGCGCGATTAAACTGATATCCCTGCACTACAAAAAGCAGTGCAACCACCAGCACAATCACTGCAAGCGACATGGCTGCATAAATAAAAATACGTTGAATTAATTGCTTTCGTTTGGAAGGTTGGTGATACATCGTCTATATTATAGCAAAACCACTTGCATATTTACGTTTGGTTACCTACTATAAAGTATATTGAGCTTCAAAAAGTACGAGACGGTCACGGAAGCTGAATAGGGGATAAACACATGAGCCAAAAAACAATTACTATTAATGGCAAACTCTACGACACGCACACTGGCATGCCGCTTGATGAGTCTACTCCCGTAGAGCAGACGGCCGAGCAAAGCTCACCCAAGCGTTCACCCCTTCATCACTCACAAAGTATCCATAGTACACCCCAAAAATCACACACGCTAAATCGCCGTGTGGTTAAAAAATCTCATACTGCACCAATAAAAACCCCTCAAGTCTCGGTCGCCCAGCCCAAGAATTCTCAGATTACTCGCTTTGCCGCTCACCCTAGCGACGTCAAGCCTCGCATCATGTCGGATATCGGACCCACAATTCATCCACACGTCCTTAAGGCAAATCAAAAGCTACAGGCACAAAAACAACCTGCCGCGACTCCCCAGAAATCTGCTCGTGTCATCAAAGAAGAGGCTATTAAAGAAGCCCTCGCAAAATCTCCAAGTAAGACTGATAAACCCGAAAAAACCAAACGAACCCGCAAGATTCCGCGATTCGCAAGTTTTGCCTCAGCCGCGCTTGCCGTATTACTCCTTGGTGGCTATTTCACTTATCTCAATATGCCCAACCTCTCGGTCCGTGTCGCCGCTGCGCAAGCGGGGATAAACGCCAGCTACCCCGAATACCGTCCGGATGGCTATAGCCTGAAAGGCCCCATTGGTTACAGCGAGGGTCAGGTCAGCATGAAGTTTGCCGCCAACGCAGGGCCACAAAACTACACCGTTTCTCAGGCAAAAAGTGGCTGGGATTCAAGCGCCGTCCTTGATAATTACGTCAAAGCCAAAGCAGGCGACAATTATATAACATACAATGAACGTGGGCTTACCATCTACACCTTTGACGGAAACGCCGCCTGGGTAAACGGCGGTATCCTCTATACAATCTCTGGCGATGCACCCCTCTCAAGCGACCAGATCCGCCGTATCGCTGTAAGCATGTAGTCTCTCTTACATGAATAATGGCGGAATTTCCCTCTACGCTTTATGAGAGAAATTCCGCCACACATTAGCCGCCCGTCACGCAGAAAAGGGAATCGGTTCGCAACTCCGCTTGATCGTTCACGCTCGTCATCTTCAGCGTTCCAGATAGAACTTCGCCGTATGTCTTCTTTACTACCTTCAGGACATTGTCGATATTCCCCGAAATATTCGCAGTAAGCGGCTGACATATGAATGATGCCGTGTGATTGGGAACCAAACTCACACTACTGATCACTCCCGAGGTAGAGTTAATTCCCGTAAGAGTAACTTCTACATGCACACCCTTTTCGGCGTCAAGCTTCCTCCATACTCGAACCATCTCACCACTAGGCAGCGCCTTGAAATACACCGTATAGCCTTGTGAATTAAGCTGTGCGGGCAAATCTTCATCAGAGGAGCACCCAAGGAGTGCCAGCACCAAAAAAAGTACCGTTGCGACTCGTCGCATAGTGGATCCTTTTCATGTCGTAAGAGCTTCCTCTTGGATTATTGAACACTTATTGAAACTCTGCAATAGTAGTCATATGCACATCTGTTATACTGGTTATATATGAACGTTCGTACCCGATTTGCTCCAAGTCCGACTGGATTTCTCCATGTCGGCAATATCCGCACCGGGCTTTTTGCCTGGCTTGTCGCACGTCACTTCGACGGTACTTTTATTTTGCGGCTCGAAGATACTGACAAGAAACGCGAAGTAGAAGGAAGTGCTGACCATCTTTTGGAATGCCTAAAGGTTCTCGGCATTCACTACGACGAAGGAATTGGTATTGGCGGTCCGTTCGGGCCCTACAAACAAAGCGAACGACTTGCTATTTATAAAGCATGGGGCCAGAAGCTCATCGATAGCGGCCGTGCTTATGCCGATCCTTATACACCAGAAGAGCTTAATGCCTTCCGAGAACAAGCAAAGGCAGAGAAACGTGCATTTTTATATCGCCACCACCGACCCGAAAATCCGCTTCCGTGGGACGGCTCGACACCACTTCGATTTAAATCCGACCCAAAAAACTACACATGGCATGATGAAGTCATGGGTGATCTTTCGACAGGCCCAGAAGTCATCGATGATATCATCCTTATAAAATCAGACGGCTACCCGACCTACAATTTTGCTCATATCGTTGACGATGCCGAAATGCAAGTCACCCACATCATCCGCGGACAGGAATTTATTGCAAGCCAGCCAAATTATCTTAATCTTTACGAAGCGCTCGGTCTCACTCCGCCAATATTTGCGACCATGCCCCATATCATGGCCGCCACAGGTGGCAAAAAGCTCGGCAAGCGAGATGGTGCAAAGGATGTTCTTGACTATATTCGCGGCGGTATTTTGCCCGAAGCGCTCCTTAACTTCATTGCAAGCCTTGGCTGGAATGACGGCACGGAGCAAGAGGTATTTTCAGTCGAAGAGCTCATCCAAAAGTTTACACTCGACCGCGTACAGCGCAGCGGGGCTCGCTTTGACGAACAGCGTCTACTATGGCTCAATGGCCAGTGGATTCGCCGTATCACTCTTGAGGATCTTTCAAAACGAGTCGAAGACTTTTGGCCTGAAAGTGCTTTGAAAGCAAACGAAGAAAAACGCCAACAAGTGCTCGCGCTTGTTCAAGATCGCTTAAAAACCCTTACCGATCTCCCGCTCCTCACTAACTATTTCTTCGAAGATCCTACGATTGACCTGTCGCTTATCGAAAGCAACAAGCAGTTAAAGAAGCTTGAAAAAACAGAGATCACAACACTTCTCACCCAGGCAAAAACAGCTTTCGAAGCTGCAGATTTTACAAGCGCAGATTCACTCCAAGAAGTGCTCAACAAACTGCTTGAAAGCACCGGTCAAAAACCAGGCATTCTCTTTAGCCTCATCCGCATTGCCGTATCCTGGGCGCCGTTTAGCCCAGCACTGAACGATACGCTCTTTGTTCTCCGCAAAGACACCGCCCTCGCACGACTCGAGAAAACAATCGAAGCCATACAGTAAATCAATGGAAAAGTCAGCAATTCAAACAGGCAACGCCCAAACCGACAGCTCACTAGGATGGTTCGTCGGGGGAAGTCTTCCCGAAAACCTCGGCCTACGCCACACCAACGACGTTGAATTAAAATGGAGCACACACAAAGCCGGAGAAGAGCGACCGGATTGGGTAACAAAAGAAGCCAGAACAACGGTTGCCATTCTTATCTCAGGCAAATACGAAGTAATGTTTCGCGACCAATCCACAATCCTCGCCAAGCAAGGTGATTTTGTCATGTGGGGCAAGGGCTTTGACCACAAAGGCAGAGCCCTTGAAGATTCTGTTATTCTAACTGTGCGTTGGCCGTCTATTCCACGCCAATAGAAAAAGAGACAAGGATAAACCTGTCTCTTCTCTAATAGTCTAAACCTTACTTGATTTTTAACTCGTCAATTTGCGCCTGAGTAAGTGGCACCCATGGTGAGCCATCTGGATTTGACGAAGCCGCAGCAGGACTATTTCCCTGAGTCCACCACTTTGCTTGGTAAGGAACGCCCTTATAAAGCACTCTCTGACTTGTGTCATATGCAACAGTTCCTGACCATTCTGGATAGGTACCCTCGGGTAGTGTTGCCTGCTTAATTGGCTTTTCGCCGGGCAGCACAGGACCAATTAATTCCCATGGAGTTTGCCATGCTTGCAGCACAGGGCTATCTGGCACATCGCCTTGCGTCCACCATTTTGCCTGGTAGACAGTATGGTGCCATACAACTTTTGTTCCTTGAAGATACGCACCTGAAGCCGACCATACCTGGTAAGGGCTGTTGGCGGGATCGTCTGCTTTTTGCGTTGTTTGTGATGCATTATCTTTCGTCACAATGCCCGCACTTTGCGTTAAGGTTCCCTCAAATCCGGCAGAAAGAAGTGTCGCAAAACTGCCACCGTCCTGCTTCACACCACTGCATGAGTCTGAAACCACCTTCAAATCTACATAGTTGCTTCCACATGGAACGTCACGGTTCACCGACCACATCGACATGCGACCAACACCTCGCGAAAGCGCAAACTGATTAAAGCCCTTGGCATCATCAAGCGTAAAGACTTCGTTTACTTCATCGTTTTGACCAATCATTGGCGTCGCACCAATCTTAGACCAAAGTGTCCCGTCGTTAAGATGCATTCCGGCCCGCTGATAAAGGACGCCAAGCTGACGCTGAGTCTGCGTTAACGCGCTTTCAGACGCAGCAAGCATCGTCTTCCCCTCAAGGCTTTGTCCATAGTCCATCGTCATGGCATTTACCCCAGCAAGGTCGACGCCCTTAGCAAGCAAGCGCGCAACCGCATCAGTTCCGGCTTCGCTTAATCCCTGGGGGGTTACTGGGAGCGTTACCCAAACTGCGAGTTTTTTACCACTGCTTCGGCGCTCGGTTTGCAGCTTTGCGATTGCATCCGCGCGACGATCAGCCGCAGCAGTATCGTTTAAGCCGTTATTCTCGAGATCAAGGTCGATGGTATCTAAATTATAACGGTCAACAACAGAACGATACGCATTCTCTAGGTTGTTCGCATCGGTACATTTTACTGCAAGTTCATCGTTCTTAAGCCCGCCGAATGATGCGGCAACGTTTCCATCTTGTTGCTGCAGCCTTGCAATACGACGATCAAGATCAAGTGATGCACTGGCTTGTTCAAGCGTATAAGCACCGCCCCACGAAGGAATACAACTATCAGAAGGTGAGGACACAATGAACGAAAGAACAGCGTTACGACTAGCAGTCGCACCCATTTGTTCAAACGCAAAGGTTGGCGTCGCCGTGACATCCACATATCCAGCAAACCAAGGTTTTGATGATGCTTCAACCTGCAGTGATTGCCAACGCCAGAACGCGAATGTTCCACCAGTAACAGCTCCTGCCAAAATGAGGACAGCAAGCATCACGCGCCAAGGTGACAAGCGACGCTGCGGTTCTGAGCTGTTTAGTTTTTTAGATTTTTTCATGATGCAATCCCTTCGTCGGCAGTTGTTGAAGTAGCATACGCACGAGCTGTTAGTGGTACGACTCCCTTATCGTCACCATGGTACAGGACCGCTTGCCAGTCGAGAGCTGGCTCATTTGAAGCTTTGGTGCGAGGTGCTTTTGGCACGACATCGACATAAAGCCAGTTCGTCATACCGCGCCACGCATCTGCAATAGTGTGACCCAGGCCGATGTACGCAAGGATAGCCCAAGATGCAACAAACGCGTTAAATCCAGCAAACAATGCGTTGCCCCAATTTTCTGCTGAGACGTCACGCCACAGTGTAAAGAGCGAGAATCCAACAATAACGAGTGGCGTTACAACATACAAAAATGGTGCGACCGTACGATCTTTTACTTTAGGTGTACGTGCAAATGGAATCTTTTTACCTGTTAATGCTTGCTGAAGAGATTTCAGGACACCTGCAAGATTTACCGGAAGAAGGATCAAGTTAAATCCGTAAATACGGAAAACATCACTTCGTTTGTAGCCACTATATTTAAGATCGCTTGCCATTGCCAAAAAGTAGGGAAGCGCGGCCAGAAGCACAAACGGACTAAGTAAACGTCCATCATATGGATAGGCAAGGAGGAAAATCAGTCCAAAACTCGCCCAGGCGATGGATGCCATATAGTTAAGACGAAGTAGCGTTTCTATAGGCGAAACAAACTCGCCGCGAAGCTTTCGACCTCGTATTTGTGCACGAAGTTTTGGCAGAATCAGCAGCCCGCCATTTGCCCAGCGGCGTCGCTGCACAATAAGCGAACCGAAATCAGGTGGTGTTGCACTGTAACTTAAACGCTCTGGGTAGTTAACAAGCGACCAGCCGTGAAGCGTCAGGTCAACGCTTGATTCAGTATCTTCAATAACTGTTCTGTCCTGAATAAATCGCTTTACTTCAAATCCGCCAATCCATTCAGTCTCAACAATATCGTTCAGCGCCTTCTTACGGATGACGGCATTCGCACCTACCCAAAAGGTGGCTCCGTAGTAGCTCATACCTTGGTGAAGAATATGCTGAATATCGGTTGTACCGCCCGCAAGGCGTTCGATACGCGTGGCAGCTCCACGGAACGAAGAATAGGGAGTTTGCGTCACGGCGACGCGTGCATTATTAGGCTGCTGGAGGAAATATACTAGGCGAAGACAATAATCACGGAGCAGGATAGAGTCTGCATCAAGCGTCAAAAGGAATTCACTGTCAGGAACTGCTATCTTGCCGTTTTTATCCGCAATTAGCACGGGACCATCGGGCGTTTCTTCTTGGCGATATACTCCACCCATAAGCCCAATATAGGCATTAAGGTTCATCGCTTTATTCGCCTCATGAGAAAGCGAAGCAAATTTCTTTCGCTCAAATACTTCAATTTCGCCACTAAAAGTCCAGGCAAGACGACGATATAATTGATGAATACGATCAGATGGTAAAACGGCACCGTCACGAGCAGAAGCAGCAAGCGCTTCGCCCATAAGCCTTAGTTCTTTAGCAAGCTCACCAAGCACTTGCTCTGTAAAGAAAATATCGACATGGTCTTCAATGACCTCTTTTTTAGCAAAAGAATCGAGCCAGTTCGCAGCCCAGGCATAGTGGTCGGCAAGCTCATTAATGTGCGCTGAAGTTGTATCAGCCAAAGCTTCTTCATAGCGAGTAAGCGCGATCGTAAAGCGCTCACGCGGTTCGGCGAGTGCCTTTGTAATTTCAACTCCCATATTTTGGGCCGCAGCGAGTTGCTTAGCAGCTGTCTCATTTTTGGGTCGAGGGTTGTCATCAACAAGCAAGACCACGCGCATCGCAGGATATTCTTGAAGTACGGCAGAAAGAAGCGTTTTACGAACAACCTGCGGCTCTTCACTGTATGAGGGAACCAGTACAGTAATCGACGATTGGTGAGTTGAGAAATGCTCGTCGAGTTTTGCGCGCGGAACGCGAACATGCTTCGAAAAACGTTGCAATGCACCTTGGCGAGCAACCAGATACATTAATGCAGAGAAGGTGAGGAAGGTCACAACAACAAGATAGCCGATGGCTTGCATTGTAAATTGAAAGCCATGAGCACCATCAAAGAATTGCCGAATAATTGTTGAAATGACATACACAGCCCAAAGAACAATCGTAAGCACAACAGCCAAACGACTCATAGCAATCTTTCGCGTTGAGGGACGATCATGAATAATTGAGAGTGGCTGCGTTCGTTTTTCAGCTCCCCACTGCCCCTTTGGACCAAGGTTAATCTTGTGTTTTGCGCTAGGCATTGCCAGTAACTTCCTTTCAAAGAACGTACACGCCTCTTCCGTGTACCGTAACTACAATATTATTCACAGCATACAAGATTTTTCCAATTATAGCAACTAAGTTGCCTCGATTGCTTTCATCTTAACCTACTAGTGTTAAATATTATTCAACAGCAAGACAGTTGAAAGCCCAAAAAGCGCTCTATATTCTGCTATAATAACCTTAAGCATGAACGATGGAATCTCGAAACCAACATTTTTCAAGCGGCTCGGAAATTGGCTCCGTACACACCGCACACGTACGATTATTATTAGCGGACTTATTCTTATTGCTATTACTGGGGGCATCGCTTACATGATACTTTCACAAAAAGCCCCAATTACAGAGGTAACTCACCTCCAGGCCAAGCCAAAGCCAGCCCCGGCCCCCGTTTTTTATTCGCCACTGACAGGCGAGAGCGTCAAGAGCGACGCCGCAACAAAACAAGCCGTCACTGCAATTATGATCGAAAATAGCCCCGACGCCCGACCACAGTCTGGCCTGAAGCAATCTGGTGTTGTGTACGAAGCTATTGCCGAAGGAGGCATCACACGCTTCCTGACGCTTCATCAGCAGGATAAGCCTCAGATCATTGGCCCTGTCCGAAGTCTTCGTATGTATTATGTTGACTGGCTCGCACCGTACAATGCCAGTGTTGCTCACGTTGGCGGCAGCGCAGCGGCATTAGCCGAGATACGAAATGGCAAATATCGCGATATCGACCAATTCTTTAACGCCGGCAGTTACTGGCGAGCGACAGATCGTTATGCACCCCACAATGTCTACACGAATTTTGCCAAACTCGACGCCCTCAACACGGCAAAAGGCTACACGACATCTACGTTCACGGGATTTGCGAGGGCCGATGGGAAGCCTGCAGCAAAACCGACTGCAAGTACTGTGACCATCAATTTTGGTGGAGCACTCTACAACACAGCCTACGGCTACGACCCAGGGACGAATAGTTATTACCGCTCCGTAGGGGGCAAGCAACACCTCGACCGCGAAGAGGGTCAGCTTCATCCGAGTGTTGTCATAGCTATGAAAGTAGATATGCACCGTGTATTCGAAGATGGCTACCGCGAAGACATCAACGCTAACGGCACAGGACAGGCGAATATCTTCCAAAACGGTACCATGCAAGAAGTAACCTGGAGCAAGCCGACACGTGATAGTCAGATATCTTTCAAAGATGCCTCGGGTAAAGAAGTACCGCTCGTACGCGGACAAACCTGGATTGCTGCGGTTCCGAACGGTGTAGGAAGCGTCTCATGGCAGTAGAACAGAACAAGCAGCCTCAGTTGATAAAAAACTACTGGCCTCGTTATCGCCGCCAAGCCATCGCCATTACTATTCTCATGCAAATTGTCGCCACGCTCGCCATTGGCTGTGCCGTGCTCGCAACCGGCGCCGCCGAACCGACTATTCCGTTCTGGATTATGCTTATCGCCGTCATATTTACCTCTCTCGGCGTCAATATTCTGCTCGTCAACCAGCTTCTTTTGCCGCTCAAAGATCTGACGAGTGCCCTCACGCATATCTCTGGCGAACCGACGACCATCACGCCGCCTAATCCCAACGCCAGTCACTTCGAACGAGATGGCTTCAAACCACTGCTTCAACTTATATACGAGCTCGCAGCCGACAAAAAATCTGATGCCGAAGAAAAAGAAAGTTCTACCGAAAAGACCGAGGAGCAAAAATCTCTCTCCGAAATATCCGCGGCATTCGAAAACACAGCAGCTGGGTTTATTATCATGAAAGCCGACGGCAATATACTCTACGCCAACAAACATGCGCCGACACATCTTACCCCAGATAACACGACAGCGATTGATCTTATTTTTGACGATAGGCCAAGTCTCGAAGAATGGCTAAAAGACTGCGAAGAACACGCCGTACACGCGGAACATACCTGGGAAAGGGTCCCGAGCAAAATAATCGGAGAAGAGGATCGACGAATCTTTGATCTGGTCGCGTCATACGATAAGGGAAGCACTGCAGAGGTTGTTATCACATTATTTGATCGCACAAGCGATTATCAGCCAGAAGATGACAGCTTGGACTTTATCGCATTTGCCGCCCATGAGCTCCGTGGACCGATCACCGTTATTCGAGGGTATCTTGATGTACTGGGCGATGAATTGAGCGATAAGATCGACGCTGAGCAGCGCGAGCTTTTCAAACGTCTCGTCGTATCTTCAAATCGTCTCAGTAGCTACGTTAATAATATTCTCAATGCGTCGCGATATGATCGGCGCCACCTCAAAGTACACCTCCGAGAAGATAAATTGACAGATATTTATGATACTATTCGCGACGATATGGACCTGCGTGCCACTTCTCAAAATAGGTTACTCGCCGTGCATTTTCCTGATAATCTTCCGACAATCGCAGCCGACCGAGCAAGTATTAGCGAGGTGATCTCTAATCTTATCGATAATGCCGTGAAATATAGCAACGAAGGCGGCGCGGTCAATGTTACCGCCAGCGCCGAGGGAGATTTCGTTAAAGTTTCCGTCGAAGATCACGGTATCGGCATGCCGGGCAGTGTTATCAGTAATCTTTTTCACAAATTTTACCGCTCACACCGCTCGCGCGAGACTGTTGCGGGCACCGGGATCGGACTCTATATTTGCAAAGCTATTGTTGAATCGCATGGTGGTAAAATAGAGGTACGAAGCACCGAAGGCGAAGGGTCGGTGTTTGAATTTACAATTCCGATCTACAGCACCGTCGCCGACAAACTCACCGCCCACAACAATAGCAACGAAGGGCTGATAGAACATAGCGAAAGCGGCTGGATCAAGAACCACGCGATGTACAGGGGATAATATGGCGATAAAAACAATATTATGCATAGAAGATGACCGATTCATTGGAGAAATGTATGTACGAAGTCTCAAGAAAGCCGGCTACGATGTAGACTGGGTAGTCGATGGCAATGACGGTCTTGTCGCCGCACGCAACAAATCGTATGATCTTATTTTACTCGATATCATGCTGCCCGAGCGACGTGGTGGAGAGATCCTTGCCGCACTTCGGGGAACAAAAGGTGACCTTATCCCTCATGCTAAAGTCATCGTCATGACCAATTTTGAGCAAGACGACGAGTCGCGCCAAGCGATGCAGCATAATGTCGACGCATATCTCATCAAGGCCGAGATTACTCCCAAAAAACTCCTGAGCGTCATCGAGAAACTCACTCCTCCCCAGCCATAAACTGTAAATCACAGGCCGCTGTACTATTCTGGTGTATAATGGCCTGAAGTTTATAACTATTGGAGGATACATGGACCAGCCCGTCACACCAACCGAACCAACAGCACAACCTGTCGCAGCCGCAGCTCCCAATATCAATGTGATTGTAAGTCAAAATGTTGGCCAGGCGCAGGCAGGAACTCTTGAACGCAATCACACCGTTGCTCTCGTTCTGGCCATTTTTCTTGGATGGGCGGGAATTGATCGTTTCTATCTTGGAAGCGCAGGTGTCGGTATTCTGAAGCTCCTCACCGGCGGCTTATTCGGTATCCTTTGGCTTATCGATATTATTATGATTGCGACAAAGAGCGTCAAAGGGGTTCACTGGGTAAAGTAGCTCATCTAACTGGGGTGAATATTGACTTAAGCATTGTTTTATGTTAATATTAATGTGAAATCCTCTCGCTTGTGCTTGTACGGATCTCCGCACGTTAGTTTATTGCAACGAAGGGAAAGCCTTGTCTCAATCATCCGCCTCCTCGTCCAGCGACAGCCTGCGCACACTTCTCTGTGTGATCGCAGGCGCACTGGCGGTAGCGTCCGCGTTTTTCATCTACCAGGCGTTTTTTCAGCCCAAGGAGACGAGCCCGGTCACCGCGACCCACACGAAAACCTTCCCCCTGGGCGAGAATTTCATCGTCGCCGACCCCAATGTCCACACGTTTCTTCTGAAGCCAAGTGACTGCCGGGCTGACCTGGAAGGAACTCGCCTGGCGAAGCAGGGAGACATCTGCACGATCACCATCGACCGCGTGAGATATCCCAGCATCCAGGTGCTCGGTGGTCGCTGCGCGGACATCGACGGGACATCGCCCCAGAACAGCCCCACACAGCTGGTGCTGAGTGTGAGAGGAGCCAAGAGCTTCGCGTTCACGCTCTCCTCGGCAAAGTGGGTGAGATCCATCTCCTCCAAAGGAGAAGAGCCGGTCACCATCCAGGGAATCGGCAATGAGGGTGACTACAAAGTGGTCCCCTGCGACACCCTTCCGGCCGACCCCAACTAGCGGGCGGGCAGCTCCCGGGTTCATCGTCGAATCCAGGAGCTGTCACGCACCACGACTATCTTGCTATACTAAAAGAACACCGACAAGCGGTGTTTTTGTTGCATAAGGAGCATGGAATGCCTTTTTCTTTAGATCGAGGTCTTAGCGGCCCACGACCCAGGAAAGACTTGAGTCTCGAAGAAGCGAAGGCCACAATCCTCAAAGCCTGCGATTCCAGTACGTCGTATCGCGGCATCGACGCGTTACTTCGCGCCGTGAACGAGGCAGACAGGGAGAGGAATCTGTCACGGCAAATCGCCCGTGCCGCCCTGACCGAGTTGCGAGAGGAGAAAAAGATCTCTTCCTCTGACACCGATATCCGGCTCGTCGAGTAGAAGTCCTGCAACAAAGCTACCCCGGAGTTTAGTTAGCGCTAGCTCCGGGGTAGTCATTACAAGCATAATTTCATAAAAAACGGATATCCCCGCGTACCCGTACAGGGCACGCGGGGTCGTTCTTATCCGAAAAGCTCCCGCAGCAGATCCTGATGCCACACTTCAACACCGGGAGTCCCAGGCATCACGACCACTTCGGCGTTCGGCTGGGCAGTCGCGTGGCGAAGCGTGCTGATGATCGAGGGTAGTAGCGCTCGCCACCGACGGACCGACTGCTCCTCGTCCAGTGACTTGCCCTGAAGCGAGAGCGAGAAATACAGGTCTCGGATCGTGAAGTCGCGGATGGGGTCGAGAGAAAGTATCTCGGCGACCATCTCCCTAGCGGGAGGGGTGAGAAACTCTCCCCGGATGATCTCCTCGACATTCTGCCAAGTGACGACCTCGTCAAATCTGATCGGCAGCTGCGCGACCAAATGGACGCCCGGGTGAAAGTACAGGAAATCGGTATTGGCCGCGCAGCCAATACCGATTTCGTTTTTACGCATGCGTCATACCCCTTCGGGAGTCGAACAAGAACATAATGACAAACGTCATCATTATATTATTATAACATATTTTTACTATAATATCCATATTAAGCAGGGGAGACTATCCCATGATAACAAGTAAACAGATCTGGCCACTACGTGATCTAGCGTCACTTTAACGACATTCTCTTTTGCCCCCAAGGGCGAGGGCAAATATTGCGCTCTTGGTATCTGTTATTGTAAACTAGTCGTATCTCCTACCCTTACAAGTAGAGGTGTAGGTTGGGTTGGTAAGGAAAGTAACTATCAGTCAGAATAAACAAAGAAGTAAAAGAACATACCTAAATATAAAGAGAAATAACAAAGCATAAAAAATAGAATTAAAACCTAATAAAGCTAAAAGAAAAATCAAAAGAAAAAGAAATATAAGACAGAAGAATAATAAATCAAGAAAAGCATCATTAAACTCTAAAAAATAACTAGCCTAATACCTATCTATAGCTAAGCCATTTACCTATGATCAAACTCCCGAAACTCACCAAGAAACAACAAGAGATACTAAAGCTGCTATATCGATTTAGATTCCTTAACCGTATCCAAATCCAGGCATTCCTCGGACATAAAGACCCAAAGACCATTAACCTGTGGTTGCGTGATCTACGTGCCAAAGGCTATGTCGAGTGGATCTACTCAACGCACTTCGCCGAAAAGACCAAGCCAGCAGTCTATTACCTTGGCTTGAACGGCGTGCGTTATCTTCGTGCGCTCACCAGAACAAGCGAAGATGAAGACGGTAGTGCTACTGTATCGTCAGCATATCCGTCAGAAGAGCTCAGAAAGCGCTACAAAGAGCCGTCACGCAGCCAAACCTACATTGACCGCTGCATCCTCATTGCAGAATGTTGTCTTGCGCTTGAGCAGGCAGATATCAAAAACGAGACCAAGGGTAAAAAGATACGCCATTACTACCAGACCGAGGCAGACTACCTACTAGACCGCAGTTACTACCATTTCATTTTAGAGAGTGAGCTTATCCAGCCAAGTCTCGTGTTCTGTAAAGATAGACTCGACGATGACGGCAAAGAAGAAAAGACACTTAAAAGTTACACCCTTGAAATCTTTGACCCGACACTTCCGCGCTACCGCATGAAGAAGCGGCTTGGTGATTACGTAAAATATCTAGATGATGAAGGTAGTGAGTGGCAAGAGCAAACAAACACCGAGAGACTCCCGATTATCCTATTTGTCTGTCCGCGGACGACCGATCTTATTTATGCCAAACGCAGAACGAGAAAGCTCATTGCGGATGCGTGGGAATGGAAGCATGAAGATGAGACACGACCACGGATAGGGTTTACAACGGTGGAGAAACTGAAGCAGTCTAGCGTGCTTGCTGGGGAGATTTGGGAGGAGGCGTAGCCTAATTAAAACTTCTCACTTGTCTCAAGTGAGAAGTCCCTATTTCCTAGAGGGAAATAGGCTTGTAGCTCAGGCTATAGATACCCCGCCGTCCCCTTATTGACGCTCTTATACACTCGATCGTAGATCTCATTCGCCTCATCATTCGTAATGCTTCGTTCGAGATGTCGAAGCGTAATGCGCACCAAGACATTCTTTTGGTCAGGCTGGCAGCCGAGGCGCTCGCGGGCAATATCGAGTAGGTCGTCATACGAAGTTTCGCCGAGTATCTCAACTTCTTCGAGCGTGTCGCTTTTATCGCCCAGCGCGTCTCGGATATCGGCGCTAATGTCTTCCTCGACATACCTTTCAGGTACGCTATACGACATATCTCGCTTTATAGCAGGCTGGTTAGATACCTCGTGGTAGTGCCCAAGGCTTGTCATCTGTTCGGCTATTTTTGGATTGGTTGAACGAAGATAGCGGATGTCTGGAATATCTTTCAGGGTCATAACCAATCGGTCTAGCCCCATACCTAGCGCCCAGCCCGAATGGGTCTTAGGATCTAGTCCGGCGTTTGCCAAAATATCATCTTTAATAAGGCCACATTCAAGTATTTCAATATCTCGATCTCCGCGTACAGCGTTAACCTCGATTCCAGCATTCGTATACGGGTGGGGCGAGTCAATGATGCGCAGCTTCCATCCTGGCGCTGCTGTTGCAGCTACGCCACTCACGACGGTGAGTAAATCATCTTTAACTATGGATTGGCGCTTTGAGTTCTTAACGACTCGCCACATCTCAAGCATGTGGACCTCGCTAACGTGTTTCTTATCCGAGACGTCTCGGCGATACGCTAGGCCTGGCAGCAGAATAGTAATATCCTCCCAGTCTGTGTGCTTCGATAACTCACGCAAAATACCGGGTAAGTGAGCACTGGTATGCGTGCGCAGTACATGCTCGTTATCTACATAGTGAGTATAGGTCGATGAGCGACTGATATTGTCTTCTGAAATTAAGAGGTTGTCGTAGTTATCTTCAACAGTAACAATTGGGTTTTTACGATGCACTTGAACATCGCTCTGAGGATGAGTCGAGCGCATATATTGCTCGATCTTTTCGTATACCATTTTTATAGCATGTGGTTTTGGTGAGTCTGTAAGATCAGGAATAGCTAAGTAGTTATTTAGAGCCTCTTTACTAATAGGCTGAATATACATTTTCATAATGAATCTTTCTCTTCTTGGAGTAATATCTTTGGTAAATAGAAATGGTGTGTAAGAAATATTGCTGCTAGGCAGCAAAAAAACCAAAGAAAAAGAAAGACTTAGAAGTCGGGGTGTCGTCAACAGTACCTCGCAAGACGAGGGCTCGGGAGGTTGAGCTGTTGTTGACAATTATCATGCTGTATATTATAGCACATATAACGTTCTTACACAACACATTGTTAGAAAGCTGTTGGTCAGATAAGTATCCACATGAAATCATAAAAAGTACCTATACAACACCTTAGAATATATACTTTACAACAAGTATTTAGCTCTATATAATTAGTAGTATGAGATATACCCACGCCCAGTTCATGAAAGACTTTCCGAACGAAGACGTTTGTCTAGATACAATCTTTCAAGAGCGCTATGGTGACGTTAAAGATTGTCCACGCTGTGGCGTCATCGACACCAAGTTTTACCGCGTCTCGGGGCGTAAATGCTACGCCTGTATGCACTGTAGCTACCAACTGCACCCTCTCGCTGAAACAATTTTCCATAAGTCCTCGACGCCGCTTAAAAGCTGGTTCTATGCCATCTACCTATTCTCTGTGTCTAAGAACGGTGTTGCAGCCAAGGAACTAGAGCGCCACTTAGGTGTTACCTACAAAACAGCGCACCGTATGGCACGCCAGATTCGCTCCCTCATGGGACAGGACGGTCAGATCGGCGGCTTCGGTAGTGTTGTTGAGGCAGACGAAACATACCACGGTGGTGTGCGTAAGAAGTCAGCCGGCCCACGTCACAAAACACCCATTCTTGGTGTTGTGGAGCGCTCGGGTGAAGTTCGCTCGATCGTCAGTGATGTGGCGTCGGCGAACCGGGCAAAGCGCTTTCTTACAACAGCCGTAAAGGAAAACTCTATCCTACATACTGATGAATCTCGTATTTATCTATGGGCGAAAAAATACGGTATTGAACACGAATCAATCAACCACTCACAGGGTGAATATGCCCGGAACCAGGTAACAACAAATACTATTGAGGGGTTTTGGGGTCAGATGAAGCGTTCGATTGACGGGACGTACCACTGCGTTTCACCGAAGTATCTTCAGTTTTACGTGGACGAGTTTGTTTTCCGTTATAACCTTCGGGGTGCAATTGTTTATCCTGTTCTTTTGGAACTGGCTGCGCGGCGCGTTTGAGGAGTTTTTGGAAGAGTTTTTTACTCATTAGAATTTATTATAAACCTTCAGTCTTGAATTTGTGAAACCAGTCAAGGCGAATCAGTATAAAGTATTCTCCTCTGTAGTACCCGTGTAATCTAATACTGTCCGATGGGATTAATGGCGGCTTAGCGGCAGCGGCCTTATCGAATAAGCACAGATGCTGTATTTTAACTTCTTGCTTGGTCTCAGGATCAATAGTAGTATCCTTATTAAACGGCTTTCGTAGATATTCTCTTTCGACATCGGTGATGGTAAGATGGACTGTCTTATCGATAAATTGACCCAGCGCGTGCAGCACTTTCGAGTACTCTGCTTCACTGAATTTAGTGCCCGATGGCGGATGATGTATAGTGTTGAATCTGTACTTTTTACGGATTTGATCACTAAAGATCAACTTGAAGTATGCACTTTCTTTATTCGTCAGTTTAGTTTGCTCAATAGCCTGAGCGCTAGCAACTGTACTTTTTGTGAGTGTTTTTGACATATCAAGATGAGGCTATAATTTTATACTTAAATAAAACTTCCTCATGGTATCTGGGTTGATGCGATTCTTTGACGATTGAGAGTCAGGTAGGCCGGCTCTTGCTTCTAACCATGGGCGTTCAGAATGAGAAAGCGCCTCAAGTTCGTTTCCTGATTTATCACCGTAAGTTAACCATACCGATTCTAGTAACTCTTCAATGTCGCCAGGAAGCTCTAATGCGCCCTTATGCATAGGTAAGTCATTCCAGCCATTACCTACATACTCCTTATTGATTACAGGAGACACTGGACCATGTACCCACGCTTCAAACCTACTGCGCTTGGCAATGTTCTTATCCATGAGAGCATGCCCCCATGCGACCGCGTAATAACATAGCTTTTGAAGCTTCTTATGGGTTACGGGCTCTTTAGTAAGGAACCAATGCGCTATATCCTGTATGTCTGGCGTGGTCTGTTTCATAATGATTTTCCATTTTTGTCTATTTTAATCTTTTTTGCAACTATAAGCTGTATGAATTTTAGCACAAGCGTATTCTACGCGCGAGTAATACAAAATCTGAGTACTTGCTATAATGGGTAGAGGTGCTATAATATTTTCTCTATGGATCGACTCTCTAGTAAGTAATATTTAGTAGAGTAATAAACTTATCCATTACACTTATGTTAATATGTAACCAGAAGAGTAAAACCAATTAGGAGCAATTATGCTTACGGCAAAAAATGTAGCTTCATACTTCATCGAAAAATCTAGTAAGCTAGACGAGGATAACGATCTAACTAACTTGAAGTTGCAAAAAATGCTCTACTATACTCAGGTTGAAAATCTAAAAGAAACCGGTAAGGCTGCATTTAGTGACGAGATTGAAGCATGGCAGTATGGACCAGTAGTCAGATCAGTGTACGACTGGCTAAAGAGTTGTGGTCCATACACAATCTCATCGTTTGACGTTGAGATTGACAGATATACTCTCGACAAGAAGGCCGAAGCGTTACTAGATAGCGTTTGGAATAAATACAGTAAATACTCAGCCTCTTACTTAGTTAAAAAGACTCACGATGGCAGTTTATCTCCTTGGGAATCGGTTTACGATGGTGGTAAGGGCTGCTATAACATCATACCCATCCTGCAAATTCAGCAGGCATCAACCCTAGCCTAGGTAAGCTATGGCCGCTAAAAAAACTAAGAAAAACGATTCAGAAGAGAAAGTGGTATATGTAGAAAGAGGGTTTGTGCCCTGTTTCGAGAAGTATAATGATAAACATTACCCTTTAGAAGCAGCCTATCGAGACAAAGATTTGATTGATAAGCTATGTGTTTTTTTATCAAAAATAGTTACGACTAGTAGCTATTCGACACTTGTCGGTAATGGTTTATGCAAAGAGGTTATGCAGGTCAAACCCGATAGCCTAGAGAGTAAACGAATCATAGGTCAGTTTAGTTATTCAGATAAAATATACAGAGCAAAGTTTGGTAACAACGGAAGAAAGATCCTCTTCGGGCTATCTCACAGCAATAGGTACTGTTACATACTAGGTCTAGATTTTAGTCATCAAGATTTTCAGAAAAATAAAAATGTGCGCTAAGAAAAACTTATGCTAGCTTGGTGTAGAAAGCTGACCCGTCAATCTCTGCTATTTTATCACTGAGAGGTGAAGTTTCAGAGATCGTCCTTATTTGTCGCCGTCTTCCATTGTAGTCTTCTTGCCTGAAGCGAATTCGCCAGTTAGCCGTACGAATACATCATTTGGATGAATGTTGTTCTGGTCAAACGAAATTTTGTCGTTCTCGGGATCAATAAAGATCTGGGTCTTATCGCGCTCGCCACGTTTACCTGCATATACAACAAGCTGCTTACCTTGCTTCGTGTCATTGATGCGCGCCTCAACCCAGTAGTCCGGATCTACCTCAGTTCGTGCCTTCGCAATTGGAACTTGATATCCATCAATAGAGACGATCTTTGCCTCTTTCCAGTTCATAGCTTCCATCGTTGCTTTGAAGTGCCTTCTTAGTCTGTTGTAATCGGTACCTGGTAATTTAAATGGCTTACGATCAACAGGACATACAAATGCTTTGTGAGGTTCATAAGCGATATAGTTACCATCTTGCTCCACAAGATCGTTTGTAGTATCGAGCACATCTAGTTTAACTCTATGCTCGGGACAGCGAGCAATTACTTTCTCATCCCATAATAAGTCGTTCCAAAGACGTAATTCCATATCCCTATTATAACTCTTTTGATCTTACTTGTTATGAAGGTATAGTCGCCTAAGCAGGGTTCGCTTCTCTACCAAAATAGTAGAGAAGCGAACCCTGTTGCAATTAGTTGGCTCGGAAGTGATGGAGTTCTGCGTGTCCAGTAGCCAGCGTCACCGCCGACCCATTGATCAATCGCAGATCAGACGGAGAAAAGACACTTCGGCCGCTCTCCAACTCGCGGGCGAATCGCTTCATCAGACCGACAAAACAATCGTCGTAGCTGAGCTTTACAGCAATACCTACATCCACCTTGAGCTTCTCGTGGTCATAAAAGACCGTTTTGCCGTTCAGCGTGTGCAGAACGAGTTCACCTTTGGCAAAACGCAGCGTAATCGTCTCGGGATAGTGCCCTGCCTCAAGCATCCGTGTTCCCATACAGAAGAACGTCGGACCTTCGTTGAAGCCGCCCGCCACGACATAGCGATACGGCCCGTCCACAAGACGTGTTGCCGTAAACGCCCGCGCCCCGATCAACTCAAGAAGATAGCTGATTTCGTGCCCCCAGTGATCCAGGAGCAAACTGCGACTCTGCTTCCAGTCACCCTCCGGTTCGTGATACGAAAAATCGAGACCGACATGTACAAGCACCCCGTACTGTCGCTGCAGGTTACCCAGATGGTGCCGAATCCAAGCATAGGGCGCATTTTCGTTCTCAAGCCTGGGATGACAGGTTGTCACCAGTACATTGTTCCGTGCCGCCTGAATCAGCGCTCGATCAACAATCTCCATTCCTTCAGGCGTCACTGCCATCGGTTTCTCGCAGAACACAGGGATACCCGCGTCGACGACAAACGCCAGCTGCTTGGGATGAAACGCGTCAGGTGAGGTAATCATGATCGCATCGACCTCGGGATGCGCCACCAGCTCCTCTGAAGTTGCACACACATCCACAGCCATGCCGATGGCTCGCTGAAACCTCTCGGCACTCTTTGCAGAAGGGTCGTAGATCGCCGTAATATCAAAGAGCCCTGTCTGAAGCCCGGGAAGGGCGTGCGAACGCCATGCGTGCTCGCCGGCTCCGTAAAAACCAAGACGTTTCTTCACAATATCCTCCGAATATATTCGGTCTAACTGCCACCCGAACTATAGCATCAATGGCAACTCGCCACAATTTAGATTGAATTACTTGAATATATTATCCCGGCGGCATACGATAGGAAGCGTCTTGTTCTTTAAGAGAGGCGGAGATGAGAAACCCCCGATGTTACAAATGCACAGGGACCAACCTGACGGTTCAGTATGAAGAATCAGTCACATGGGCAACCGTTGACAATGAGACTCGAACGCCCGATGTGAGGCGAAGAACGCCAACCTATTGCAACGATTGTAATGCTTGGGGAGGCTATGCCATGGAAGCCGTCCCAGTCGTCAAGACGCCAGAAGAGTGGAAATGTCTTTACTGCGAGGCTGGCGATGCCATGCTCCCAGACATCGCTCGACGGACTATGTTTTATGAATACGAGTCCGCCGAGAACGTTCCGATGGTCATCTACCGCGTCCCTGCAGGATGCCTCAGATGCGAAGTCGAGGATTTCATTTTCCTCGTGCAGCCGGCCTATTAGACAGGAAAGATGATGAGTGAACCATCGGAATACTCGTTGTGGGCACCGGTCCACCGTCAGAGTGAAGCATGCGCTTCTCGAGTAATCTTCGTACGAATCAAGCGAATGGATGCAAAGCGGTGGAAGGTGACTCTTGCCGTTCCTCGCTTCGAGGAGCGACCCAACGAAACGCCAACACACGAGACAGTCCTTCCGGCGATAGATCACCTGGAAGCCATTACCCAAGCCATCGTATGGTTTTTGCCTATCACGGCAGAAGCACTCGAATGCCCTCAAGGAGAAGTGGTCTTGGGGCATAGCGAATGGCAACAGGAGAGCTAAAATCCGCTATCTGGCTGTGCTTCATACAGCCAGATAGCGGTAATAAAATAGAGAAATTATTGACATTATATATCGGCAATGCGAAACTAAAAACAGTAAGCATGAGCTTCACAGAGGTAGAGGAAAAATGAACATAAAAAAAGCAGTTATTGTAATTGTTGTTTTATTACTTTTAATCGGGGGAGGGGCCTGGGCTTTTTTTGCACTGCGCTCCCAGGACAGCGCACAAACACAGTCAAACCTTAATGCGACTATCAAGTTAAATATTCCGGACTCGAGTCTTAAACTTGCCAAAAAAACCAAGACTCTTGATATATCTCTTACTATCGAGGGATCGGCAACTATTCAACGTGTCGAATACCTTTTGGATGGCAAGGTAGTTGCGCGAACAATCGAGTCACCCTACAAAGCAAGTATCGATATCTCGGATCTCAGTAAAGGCGAGCATACCCTTCAGGCCATCGCCTATGATGCCACTGGCAACAGTGTAAAGAGTAAGGTCTTCACCTTCACAGTCGAGGGAGACGAAACATCCTCGACAGTCACTCCCTCTGACGATCAGTCTCAGACAACTGTCGATGAAAGCGCCGCTATTCCTACCGCACGTAGCTCACGGGCAACGGCTGCCCGAACAGGCAGTAATGGCGGAGGAAATTCAAACACCGGAGGCAATACGGATAACGGTAATCCTGGAGGGGGTGGCGATCCTGATCCTGATCCCGACAATGAAGAGAATTATCGCACCGCGGGTGGCTGGTATGGCTCACTCCCACCCCAACTTGAAGCATGTAGCAACGAAGAATGGAACAACGGCCCTACTAGTGCGCCTACCAATGCTATTACCGTGCCAGCTGGCGACAATACAGGCTTTAACTTCACTCAAGACAACAAGACATTTTGGTTTGCTCCAGGTGAGCACAAACTAGCTCCAGGTGAATTCTCGCAAATCACTGTTGGAAATGGCAGTACCTATATTGGCGGGCCGGGTGCAGTATTAAGTGGCAATAATGATAATAAATATGCTTTTGCGGGAAACGCCACAAATGTCCATATCGCCTATCTTGAAGTCCGCAACTTTGGTCGTGGCGATAATCGAGACGAAGGCGTCATCAATCATAACGCAGGCGACAACTGGACAATGGAATACCTCAACGCCCACAATAACGATGGTGCTGCGGTATTTCTGGGAAGTCAAAATACCGTTCGCTATAACTGTCTTAAAGATAACGGCCAATATGGATTTAGTATGTACAAAGATCCGATAGAAGGTGATTCACCGATCAAGAACATTGTTCTAGACCACAACGAGATAACAGGCAATAATCAAGATGACTGGGAAAGTCAAATAACCGGTTGTGGCTGTACGGGCGGTGGTAAGTTTTGGGATGTGAAGGGCGCCACGGTAACAAACAACTATGTCCACGATAATCTCAGTACAGGACTTTGGGCAGACACAAACGACATTGATTTCCTCTTTGATAGTAACTGGATTGAGCACAACTCCGGTGAAGGCATCTGGTACGAGATCAGTTACAATGCCACGATCAGTCGTAACAATATTCGTCGTAATGCATGGGCAAGTGGCGCGCACAATCTTGGCTCTCCAGGTCCTGCTATTTATATCTCTGAGTCAGGTGGCGACAGCCGACTCCAGGGGACCACAAGCGGTAGCACCAACCTTCAAATCAAGAATAACCTTGTCGAGGACAATTTCTCGGGTGTTTCTATCTATGAAAGTTCAAATCGTTTCTGTAACTCAAACGGCAATACAAGCAAGGGCTACTGCACGCCTTTCGTCTCCCCGACTATCATCCCTGTACAAAATACTACTTATCCCAATCCAATCAATCCGTCTCACTCTTGCTATACAAATATAGGCAATGCACCGTATACCGCCAACTGCCGATGGCATTCTCAGAATGTGAAGGTATTCAACAACGAATTCCGCTTCAATAGTGCAACTGTCCCTTGCGCAGGAACGTTCTGTGGCGTGCAAGCACTCTTTGCTACCGGCGCCAATAATATTCCGTGGGCACCCGCCGCATACAACATAGGCAACGTGCAAAATGATGTCATGTTTAATAACCACAATAGCTTCTATAACAATACCTATGTGGGCGACTGGCGATTTGCAAAGGGAAGTGGAGAAACAATCAACTGGAATATCTGGCGCACCGCACCGTTCAGCCAAGATGGCGGAAGTGCGATTAGTGGTCAAACCCCTGTCGCAAACGCTCTTGACACCGATACTGCAACCATCGAAGGATCTATCGGCCGCTGGCAAAACTGGTTCACGACTACCGTTCAACGGTCAACGCTTGAGGCCCATAGTGGGACTCATAGCATGAAGGTCGATCTCACAGCAGGAGGAAGCTGGGGGATAGAACTATCTAATTTCCCTGGATTCTCAATAACACCTGGTTCTAAACATGTGAGTTTCTGGGCAAAAAAGACGGCAGGAAGTGTTTCGGCAATTCAAATGCGAGTACAGTGGTTCGACGTAAATGGCCAGGCCATAACCACCCCGCCGCCCCCAGGGATCTTATTATAAGTTGCCTGAACTACACGTTGCAGCAAGCCAGCACCAATCTCACAGTTCCCGACAATGCAGCAACGGTCTTCATAAACTTCCTAGGAACGGGCAGCGCAAGCGACACATTCTATATCGATGACGTTGTTGTAGGGGATAATTAGCAATCTATCAAAAAACGATAGGCATAAGCAGCTTGTTGTGATAATGTAATATATAGAATAAAAGGGTAAAATTAAGATAACACTATGGCACGATTACCAATACCAGGCTCAGACGATGGGACATGGGGTGATGTACTCAATGATTTCTTAGCCGTCGCTCACGATACAACCACAGGAGCGCTCAAAGCAAACGCTGTTGATTCTTCAGCAATTCAAAACAACTCCGTCTCGGGAGCAAAGCTTCAAGACAATAGCGTCACTAATGCAAAACTTAACATCGGAGCAGGAAGCGACGGTCAAGTACTCACTAAAGTTGCAGCTTCTGCGGGTGGTTTCTCATGGACATCTGTCGCGGGTTCCCCTGATGCAACTGCTGGCACAAAGGGGCTTGTGCAACTTGCCGGCGACTTGGGTGGCACAGGAACAGCTGCGGCAGCACCGATCATAAGCAATCTCGCCATCACTAACGGCAAGATTGCCGACGGAGCGGTCACTTCCGCAAAGATTGCTGACGGAACTATCGCGGATATCGATATTTCGGCAAGTGCCGCCATCGCCAAAAGCAAACTGGCCGCACTCAACATCGGGGATGCAGACGTCAGCGCCATCTCAGAAAGCAAAGTCACCAACCTTACGACTGATCTCGCGGCTACTGAAAAAACCGCAAACAAGGGTGCCGCCAGCGGATATGCTTCGCTTGATGGCTCGACAAAAGTACCCATCGCGCAACTTCCGACAGGAACAAGCGGTACAACAGTCGCCCTCGGTAATGATTCTCGTATTACCGGTGCGGAACAAACCGTCAATAAAGGGGCGGCTAATGGATACGCTAGTCTTAATTCTTCGACCCGAGTTCCCGTCGCTCAGCTTGGTTCAGGCACGGCCGATTCTACCGTCTACCTTCGAGGTGATGGTGCCTGGGTTGCCACACCTACTGCACCTGTCACAAGTGTGGCAAGCAAAACCGGTGCAGTGACGCTCGTCAAAGGTGACGTTGGCCTTGGCAATGTTGATAATACTAGTGACGCCAGCAAACCCATCTCGACTGCAACCCAAACAGCGCTCGATGGCAAAGTAAATGTCATCAATGGTGGTGGTGAAACATTCTTCAATAATGGCAACTCTACTTCGGCAGCCACGATTAACCTCGTCAACGGAAATGTCCAACAGATCACCCTCAACGCAAACTGTACGATCACGCTGACAAGCCCCGGCTCAGGTGTCTATCGATCGCTTCTTCTTCTGGTATTCCAGGATGCCACCGGCTCACGGACAATCACATGGCCAGGCTCTGTAAAATGGGGAACAGCCGGCGCGCCGACTCTCTCTACGGGCAATGGTAAGATGGATAAAATCCTCCTCGATACCGTCGATGGCGGTACAACTTGGTACGGCTCGGTTGGACCTGGAGGTTACTAGATCGCGCTAGGTTCCGCGCGTCCGTCGGCCTCGCTGCATAGATTAACACGGACAAAGTATAATTCGGGCGATTATACCCAACGGACGTGAAAAACCCCGAGAGAGGACGCCGACAAGGCATCCATATCTCGGGGTTATTCGGTTGATCATGCGTTCATGGATTGAGTCGAAGCGTGACACTCCACGCCAACTCAAATGCCCGAACACATTCATCTAACCGATTGAGCGCCGTCCTCAGCTGTTGGGGCTGAAGAGCTTGCCGAACTCGGACATACTGACTACGGAAAAATCCCTTCCAGTCCTGTAATTGTTGAGGGTTCATCACCTCGTGAGTCTGCAAGAGCCGCCGACTCAGCATTTCACGCATGTGATCATCGATCATCCCCACTCCGTAGACCGCTATAGGATCGATACGCATCAACCCTTGCTCTCTTTTGAGCAGCTGCAGGGCCGCATCCGCAACCTCCGCATTGCCGATGAATTGCCGTAAACCAGCCCGAAGCTCTTTTTTCTCCAGCGGAGCGGTAGGAACGAGCATCTCCGGATATGGCCGCTGACTGCGGTATCTGAAACAGATCCTCAGCTCACCCGTCCACTGCATGTACTGCATACCCGTAAAAAATCGCGGGCCGGCCGGGGTCGGTCCGCAATAAAGAGCGGGAGTCTCTCCATCGAGCAACGTGCATACCATTTCGGCAGCCAGAGGAGAAAACTCCACGGGAAGTACTTCCGGGCCAATCTGAACTATTGCCATATCACTCCATCCACCGAGTTTATACCAACATCCCTATACTACAATGTCAACAGCGACATGGTCAATAAAAAGTAAAGCCTCTCAGTTCAACCCCCGGCGGTCCATCACGGTATAATAGAGTGAGGCACAACCATAATTGAGGAGATATATGGCAAAAGCGAACTTATCGCACGACAAATCACAAGAATTTATTCATATTACTAAGGCGCGGGAGCATAATCTAAAGAATGTCTCTGTCGCCATACCAAAAAAACAGCTCACAGTATTCACAGGACTATCTGGGTCGGGAAAGTCTTCCTTGGTATTTGATACTATTGCCGCAGAATCCCAACGCCAACTGAACGAGACGTTTTCGGCCTTTGTGCAGAGTCGCCTGCCACGCTATGGTCAACCTGATGCTGATTCGCTCGATAATCTTACCTTCGCCGTCGTTGTGGATCAAAAACGTATTGGCGGTAATGCTCGCTCCACCGTCGGAACAGCCACTGATATCTATACACAACTTCGGCTTCTCTTCTCGCGTATCGGTAAGCCTCGTATAGGGGAGGCGAAACTATTCTCCTTCAATAACCCCGAAGGTATGTGCCCACGCTGCCAAGGGCTCGGAACAATATCTGAAGTTAACTTGAACAAACTGCTTGATACGTCAAAGTCACTCAATGAAGGTGCGATTCTTTTTCCAACGTTTTACCCTAACGGTGCCCGATGGAAACGATATGCATTATCGGGGTTATTTGATAATAACAAGAAGTTGCGTGACTACACAAAGAGATCGGAAGCGCGTCGTGTATGGAAATAGTGTACGTACTGGTGTAGAT
>CAYZCX010000005.1:0-77157 GCA_964477195.1 uncultured Candidatus Saccharibacteria bacterium | reverse complement strand
CTTGGGGATATTACCCCTCGCTGCTTACGGCGTGGGGGGTTGCGGAGGCGAGTTCGTCAAAAATTCCTCGAAGGATTTCGTAACATGTCAGCTCGTCGGCGGCACGAAAATCTGATCCATGATAAAAATACGCACTATTTTGGTTCATGACTTCAGTGCCAAAACTGTGAAATGTGTAGATACCCACTCTATATGCGTCAGGGCCGATAATCTGGAGCAAGCGTTGACGCATCGCACTAGCGCCACTTTCTGTGAATGTCAGACACAGGATATTTGAAGGAAGTGTGTCAGTTTGCTGGAGAATATTAGCAGCGCGCATGCTGAGTAGTTCGGTTTTTCCGGTCCCCGGCCCGGCAATAACCATGACCGGACCATCGATCGTGTCGACGGCTTTTTTCTGGGCTTCATTTAAAGCCTGGTAGCGAGTTGCAAAATCCATTACTTCTATTGTAGCGTATTATTGCAATTCGGGAATTGGCTGAGTTGAGCCGGCTAGTATTAGTTTAGAGTTATATACTATAGTGATAATATTGCAAATTAATGCTACAATGTAGGCAGTATGACCGATGAAATGTATAACGATATGGCGCTTGAACGCGTGTGCAAAGAGCGATTTGGTCTAGATATTGAGGTAGCGCAAGTCATTTTACGAGACGCTGAGGTGAGCCGTACGACGACAGCAACTGTTTTTTTGAGTAAGAAAAAACAGCTCCTCGTGTTTGTTCACGGCCAGTCGAGGCTTTTGCTTGGTGATGTAAAGAAAATCGTTACTCGCATGGGCCTCAAAGCAGAGTTGTATGTGCCGCCAAAAAATCAGCCAGATTACTTTGATGAAATCGGTCGCGAAAAGTTTCGTCAGGTCTTTCCTGGACGGGGTGTTATTACAGCGGAAGATATTTTGTTTTATCGGACACTCGCACCATATAATCCTGCACTTATCTTGATTAGTGAAGTTAAGAATGGCGAAATTCATTGCTACGATAGCGACACGCGTGGTGGATGGCGCGTGGCTGCTAAGTTTGCTTATCGGCGTATTAAGACGAGTTGAGCTGTCAATTTTTTTCTCGCCTTGGCGATCCTTCGGAACGGCTTCGCGCCGAGTCTCAATTATGGCCCCGGCGTCATTTGAGACTCGGGCTGCAGATGTTCCGAAGATCGCACAATACGAGCGGCTAATGCTTTAAATCAAGCACAACTAAATGCTCAATATGCGGTGTTCGTGGGAAGAAGTTATATCCTTGATGCGCCCGAATGCCGTAGCTTTCGGCAAGGAGCCCAACATCCCTTGCCTGTGTCACAGGATTACAACTGAGGTATATGATGCGCTCGGGTTTTGTCTCAAGCAGTTTTTTAACGACGGCTTCATGAAGTCCAGCGCGCGGAGGATCGACGACGATTGTTGCGTCTGCTGAAATATATTCGAGGGCATTTTCACTTGCGGCGAGAATAGCCTTTGCCTCCCCCTGTCTTTCAAGCACTTCGATATTTCGTGTCATTTCTGCGACAGCATGTTCGTTGACTTCGACTAATGTCACGTCGGCTCCACCGATCGTGAGGCCAATTGTTCCGACGCCGCTGTACAGATCAATGAAAGGTTTTTCTGGCATAACCCATTGTTTCATATCGAGAAGCGTCTGCTCGTAGACAGGAAGATTTATCTGAAAAAACCCTTCTGTTGCATACGAAAATGGAGTATCAAGAATAGTGTCGCTGAGGCTGGCGGTACTGGTGCTGCCAAGTCGTTTTGTGATGACGCTTGCAGGCGATTTTGGCTCGGAATAGATCACCTCTCCTCGTACGCACTTTGGAATATTCACTTGATTGAGGACGGCTTCATAAGGGAAATCCATGTCCTTTACATAGAGCTGCCAAGCGATATCACCCGCGTCACTACAGCGGATGAGGAGCGTTTTTAGTGCTCTTCCTTCAATACTAAGGCTGTTGAGCACGTCCAAAACAGCATGGGACGCATCAGTAATATGCGGATTCGCGAGACTTGTGCGTGAAATGGGGATTTTTCCATGTGTCCCTCGCCGAAAGAACGCGAGATCGAGACGATTTGTATCTGTATCAAACCAAAAACTAAATTCAATTTTATTGCGATAGCCATATTGTTTATTGTCTGTAAAAACATCAATAGGTTCGGGTAGGATGATATTGTGCAGCTCAAATGCTTCTTCAATGAGAGCAGATTTGTAATGTTGTTCTGCTTCAAACGTCATGATTTGCCATGGACTTGTCGAAAGATAACTATCTGGATCGACGGGCTCTACTCGCTCCGCGCTTTCGGCGTGGACTTCGCTCACTACACCTTCAATAAGACGTGATTTTTTCTTTAAGACCTGGATCGTTACTTCTTCACCTGGAAGCCCGCCCCAAACAAAAGCCTTTTTCCCGTCTTCGAGTGTACCGAGAGTTTGACCTCCGCCAACGATAGTATCCAGGGTGAGTGATTTGTGGACGGGTTGTTTCATTCCCTCTAGTATAAGGGGTTTTAGCTTCGAGTGCCAACAAGTTTGTTTTTGTGAGGAATAATAAGCAGTCGAGTTAGTACGAGGACGCCGAGTGCAATGATGACACAAGTGAAGATAATCGTCGTCCAATTATTGACGAGTGGATTAAGAAAAGGATATGGATACCAGCCTACAAATGAGCCGCGAATAAAACTGTAGATAACGTAGATGACAGGAAATAGTAGCCACAGGAGCGCTTTGCTGTAAGAAATGGACTTTTTTGGAGGATAGAGTAGCCAGTCGAGTAATACAGCTACGGGCATAATGTAGTGAAGCACCATGTTTACCCAGGGGAGTGTTGTCTGAAGTGTCACTTCACTGCCGGCGAGTAGTAAGACATAGATTATGCCCGTCATGCTCATATAAAGAGTTGCCGCGCCTCTGATATAGTCGATTTCCCTTCGCTTGCCACCAAGACCTATAATTCCTGCGATAAGCAAGAGAACGGCGGCGAGGATATTACTCTCGATAGTAAAAAAACTAAAGAAGTTGACGATACTAAATCCGAGCTGACTATTGTAAAAAAGTTGTGTCACGACGGCGCTTGCCCCGAGAAGGCCGAGACCAATGCGAATCCACGAAACTATAAGCTGTTTTCTCATGTCTTTATCATATCACCGGCTTTCAAAATTGCTAATGCTTTTCTTTGGATAAGGGCGCTATTGAATGTTTTTTGCTAGGAAGTCGCCATATTTTGGATTGGCTATCGCCTGGTGAACTTGCTCGCTGACGACGTATTTTCCATTTGAAGTACCTGAATTGTCGTTGAGACTGCCGACATATTCCCACTTGTTATCAACCGCGGCGAATAGCTCGGATGTGCTCTGCTCTTCATTGCCAAGACTGAGGATAGCAAGGGCTTTATTGTCTTCGCTTTTTGTGAGACGGGTCGTCTCTGAGAACGGCGTATTCTTGTCTGCCGACTTGTAGAGCGCGAGTAATTTGTCGGTGGCGGCGTATTCTTCTTGAATGGCTGATTTATCCGCACACGAGAGTTTGTGATAGGTAGGCATAGTAGTGCTGCCTGGGGTTGGTTTGGTGCTGCTGAGATTGCACACAGCGGTATTGTTTTGATACGTGACGTAACTTGGATTCTCGCTGCGAGCGGAGCCGACGTTACCGGCTTTTTCAATTCCCTTCTCTTTCATGAATGCGGTCGTTTGGTCTTGAATTGCGGCAACATCGTCGGTGCCCGCCTGCTTTGTCACAAATAGTACGTGGCTTTTGGCAGGAGTATTAACAATATACGATGCCGTACTTGAGCGGTAGATGATATTTCCGTCTGTAGGCTCATTTGCCTGAAGGATGTATTTATCTGCCGATAAGCCTTTGATCGTATCCGGCTTGCTGTATTCACTGACTATTTGATTGGCGGAAAGTGAGATCACTTCTTGCTTTGCAGTTGGCTGAGGAGTCGCATTCTTTAGAAATGTAATGACACCAAATGCCACGGCAATGACGGCGATCAATGCTCCGACGAGGAGCGCAACGCGAGCGACATTATGAGGAGATTGATGATGGGTATCGTTCTGCATAGGGTCCTTTCTTACGGTGTTACTACTATGGAGTTATATGATTCGGGTGAAGTCACCGGTCCGGAATAGGTAGTCTGGCATGCATATTTACCCCAATATTCGACGTTTTTATTCGAACCTGTATTGTTGGTCCACCAGTCATCGAATGCCCATGGGTTTGGTCCCCAGTTACTCCCTGTCCAAGCACGGCTGCGGAACGTTGTATTAACAGTACTCGTGCCGGCCGGACATGAGCCTGAGAAATTGACGATGGCGTGAACGGTGGATTTAAAGGAAGCGGGGCTTAGGTATGTCGGTGCGGCTGGGGTGCTGATAGCTCGGACGGCAGTTGGAACACTGCTTTGAGCAGAGGTGGCGCTAGCGGCATCGGGTCCCATGCACTGTGCCTGAGTCTGGAATCCATATTGGAAGCCCTGCGACGCGGGAATGCTTTGAGTGGTACTGCTTGCCCAAGCGCTCCAAGGTGTCCACGAGCCTGTGCTGGCGGTAGCAGTGCTTCTCGAGCGTATCTGGTATTGTACGGTACCTGAAGCACAAGTGACGGTGCCGGTAATATCACCCTGGGCATTACTTCCCACTATTGAGGCGGTCATCACTGGCGTGCCGCTTGGTGCAGAGATGGTTGTTACGGCATTTGCTGTATTTGACCATGTTCCCTGGCCTGTTGAGCCGATTGGGGCAACACGGAAGTAGTATGTCTCACCTGGCACAAGTCCCGTAGCGGGTGCGGTTGTCCCGCTTGGAGAAGACGTGACAAGACTACTTGTGAAGTTAGAGTCGAGGGCTTGCTGCAGTTGATACCCGGTCGCATTACCTACTGCGGACCAACTCAGATTTATCTGAGTGTTACTGACAGTTGTCGCAGCAATCGTACTGCCGGTTGTGGCGGCAATCTGCGTACGATGCTTGCTATCAATTGATACGACTTGTCCAGTGCTCTCATCTCGATACTGGAGGGTGTATTGCAAACATGCGGCACCCGACGAACATGTTGTACTTCCATCACCGACATACGCGTAGGCATCACTTCCGGCGCCGTTTGTGAGCGCTGTACAAGTGATTGAATTCGTTCCGCTTGGACTCATAGGCGCCTTCAAGACATCTGTTTCAATTCCCTTCAGGACGTTTGTGCTAACCAGATTACTGCTCTGGGTCATAGCACTACAGCTTGGATATTCGCCGTTCTTTGCGTAGTAGCTTTCCAGAGCTTCGGTGATGATTTTTGTCTTGGAGGAGCGCTCAGAATTACGGGCATCTATTTGAACACGGGTGTAACCAAAAAAAGCCACCGAGACAAGAATACTAATTACTACTACCGTGACGACGATCTCAACAATAGTAAAACCGTTGTTATTTTTTCTCATTACCTTTACTGTACACGGCGCTTATGGTTTTCGTCAATTCACAGTGGCTGAGTGGACTTTTAGGTGGAGAGAAAAATAAAACCTCCTGCATACAGGAGGTTTTATTAAAAACGAGTGAACGTTTATGCAAGTGTTTTTGCTTTAAGCTCGCGCTTTGAGGCAAGGTAACGATGACCGGCGTACCATGCTATACCAAGGGCAAGCGTGGTCGCAAGAATGTTTTCACCAAGACCTGTGTGAGGGAGCTCAGCTGGCATTTCAGGAGTTGGTGTAGGTGTTTCGGGTGTTGTTGGTGTGACGGGAGTTTCAGGGGTTTTAGGGACTGTTACGGTCACGACCGCAGGGTTACAGCCCTTTTGTGGGTTGTCATTTGCAGTGCTATCACCAGTGAAACATGCGGTGTTCTGGATCGAACCGCTTTTTGAGGCGGTTACCTTTACGAGGTACTCTTTGCTTACCTTCTGGCCAGGTTTAATAAGACCAAGATTTTCGGTAATTTGACGCTGGGCAGGATTGCTCGCAAGCTCAATACCCGATGGCAGCGTATCGGTCATGACAGTCTTTGCCATGTCGTTGTAACCTTTTTCATCTGGCGTTCCGTCGTTTCGGACTTCAATAACATACTTTAATGTATCGCCAGGTTTAGCAGCAACGGCCGTACCGACTGTGTCGGCTTCGACAAGTGCGCTGCCGGTGGTGATGTTTTGAACTTTCTTTGAGATAACACCTTTAGGGTGCCATGCGAAAGCTGTTGTAGAGAGGCCGGCGACGGCCACGGTGCCTATAATTGCAGCACTAAGTAATACCTTACTGATTTTCATGAGTTTCCTCCGTTAAAATATTTCTCCGGGGCGGTCTCTCAAAGGCCGTAGTATGGATTAATCTCAATACTACCATATTGTAGTAATAAAGTCAATAATAATGTATAGATGCGCTTGTGGTTGGCGTCCGCTTAGGATAGTGGTACAACAGATAAGGAAGTCTATTGTGTTCTCAAGGGGAGGCTTGGATGTCGGACGATAACCCTGTCGAGCAGTTATATCAGCTTTTTATCATGGGGCTGGCGTGGCTTCGTGAGGAAAAGCCAGACGTGTGGGCGCGACGAGGCTCAAGTGTCTTTTCGTCGTATGCCCGAGGAGCGGGAGGTGTACTGAGCTCGGTCAAGATGCTTGCTCTGGAGAGCTGGGACTTGGCGGATTTTGTATCTGAGCGGAGTGTCATTTTTGAAGGAGACAAGCATCCTGGCAAGAGAGAATTGCGCCGCATTATCACAGGATCGGATCAGTACAGTGTTTTGTTGGTTGTACCTCGAGGTGAGCTGACACCGGATAGGCTGTTTGGTCCTGGAGGATATAGCCATGCGGTCACTGATGCGGGGATAGAATTTGCCCAAAGCGTCGCAAGTACATACGAACGAATTGTCACTCTCGAGATCTTTCTAAAGGGGTGGGCAAGGTACAAGCAACAGATGATCAGCTATAACGCGAAAGCCGGTACGAAGATCGTTCGGGCAAAAGGCGGAGAGAGGGCGCAAGAAGAGTCGGCTTCACGATATATTCCTCCTGCGCCCTACGGTGAAGAGGATTTCGAATGGTAAACTTCTATTAAACCCCGGAAGGTCTCGTGACAGGCCCCTTTTCCGGGGTTCTGTCATGTCTAGAAATTAAAAAAGCGCTTCGAGTTCTGATTCGAGTTTTTTAATGTTCAACACCTTAACTTTTTGAGAATCGGCGAGGAGTTTTTTCTTTTTGAGGCTGGATATTTCACGGCTGACGGTTTCGCGGGAAAGCCCGGCGCGAAGTGCGAGATCGGACTCGGTGATAGACAGTGAACGAACATTTCCGAGGATTCTGCCATTTTGGCCACGAACTTCAAATAAGATCTCAAAGATCACTCTTCCACTTGCCCCACCTTTCATAAGGTAGGTCATGCGGCGCAATAAGTCTTCGTATCCTATGTATGCGCTAATGAGCATGTCTTTGAGGACGTCCGGGTTGCGGCTGACGAATATTGTCGCATCTTTTATAGGCACACAATACATACTGACATTGCTTCCCGCTGAAAAGTAATATGAGCTCGGGAGGCCGGTTAGCGCGGTGAGGGTCAAAAAAGAACTACCTGGCTTGAAAACATTAACGACAACTTCATTTCCCTTTTGGGTGATATCGTACTGCTTCACCCATCCCTCGGTTATATAGTAAGCGTATTTTGGCTTATCGTTAGCGAGAAGTATAACCTGATCTTTTTTGTAGGTTTTTGTATTGTATCGCCTGAAGAACCCTTCGGCCTTTGCCTTCCCCGCACCATTCATGATTTGAGTTTACCACTCCGATAGTCCACAAATGTGATATATCTCACAACAACTTTTAATCACCTCTTAATATTTTTGTGATTATGGAATTATACATACGTTCTGTGTCATACTCATAAACTAGTAAAAGTAAAAAGGAGACATCTTGTGACTGAGCGCGTGATGGTATTTGTTGACGGCCCAAACGCCGACAATCAGGCATGTGCGTGGGGTGCGCTGAAGGGATTTGATAATGATGAAGTTCGTCTTGCCGGAGTGGTTGTATCGGCCACGGCGGTAAATTATGAGGACGGCGCTCCGGATGCTTCACGCAATATCGAAGATTCGCGCGCAGTTCATCGATTGCACACGGCACGTATGGCAGGACTTTTTGAGCGAGCTGGAGTGGATGTTCCGGTGTTTTCGGGGCTCGATATCGAAGATACTTCCATCACTTCTCCTATTCCTCATCAGGCGCATGTGCGGCATGAAGATTATGATATCTATGGCGATGCTCATGGTCAGGGGCGAGCAGCGATTGCTGGCGACTTTGATGATGCTCTTCGCTATATGGATTCGCTTTCAGGTCGGATTCACCCAGTTGTAGGCGGTCCATTTAGTGAGATTTCGAGAATACAACAGATTCCTACGATTCGTCGGAAACTTGGCCATCTCGCCGCACAAGCCGGGTTTCATATATCCGAAAGAGCTATTTATAGTAAGCTGGCATTTAACGTCGATGTCGATATGTTAAGTGCGCTTGATGCCTATATAAATTATCCGGGTGATATGTACAATGTCCCCTCGGATATTACACGCCATCCTAGCGTGACATTTACTGGTGCCGAGGAATTGACACGATTAGGTGTTCACCCGGAGATCAGCGATATTTTCGTGCGTCATCGAGCCCGTGCCGAAGAGCGTCATAAGCAAGAGCAATTACGACGGCAGGCCGAGGGACGAGAACTCAAAAACTATCCAGCGCTCTCGGTCCATGATCTTCAGGCGGTTATTGCGCTACGGCAAGTATTGGGCTTTGAGAGAGGGCTGTACCAATTTGCGCCACTTGATACAGATGAATCGATAGAGAATATCATAACCGCCGCTTCCCTTCGAAGACCCGACACATACTCTCCGCCCATAAATGCGCAGACTGTTCGTGCACTTGGCTATCGAGGTGCAAATATGACGGCAAATGGATCGATTCCACCGCGATTTGTTGTAACGGCGCAAGATAGCGCAATGTATAAGCGTCGCGCTCAGGAATTATTGGCGCCACTATAAAATGAGGCCAAAAAATAAGGCCGATCCGCGATGGGATCGGCCTTATTCATCTGATATCAGGAGAAGCGGAGGCACCGCTTGCCCGGCGGGCCGCCGATGTCTTCGACCAGCCAGGTCAGATGCTCGTACTTGCTGATAACGGCGCCACGGACGCCCATGGGCTCGTTGTCCATCGGAACTTCAACGGGCTCAGCACTCCGCGGAGCACGGGCCAGGTATGCCTCGACCTTGGCCTCGAGTATCTCCACGGCAGTGCCGGGAGCGTCGAGCTCCCTGATGGAGCGCTCGAGCCGACGCGGATCTTCCATGTTGCGCATCCTGAAAAACTCACTGGGTAACGTTGCCACCCTGAAGCTTCCCTTCTTCAGATGAATAGCCTGTTTTGGCTAAGCGATCATAACACTTTTTGAATATAAAGTCAATATATTTGGTAGGGGTACCCGCCTGCTGGCTGCAAACGGGTACTGGTGATTACTGACGCGCCACCAGTGTGGCGATGATCTTGGCGTGGTCGAACGCGAGTGGCGGCAAGCTGTGGGGATCGAACCACCCCACCTCGGCCTCTCGTGGATCGCCCGTGGAAAAGTGGGCTCCATCGTCGGCGGCAAAAGCGTAAGCAACCGAAATCTCCTGCTTGGGATGACGACCAGGGTCGTCGAAAACCCCGATGAGCACAGGATTTTGGCCGTACATGCGCGCTTTTTCCCAGCTTCCGGCGATGGCTGCCTGAACTGTCGTTTGGCCTTTCTCGACATATCCGCTGAGAAGCGACCAGTGGCCTGCGTGCGGCTCCTCCTCTCGCTTTGTCAAAAGGATCTTCCCGTGGCGAACGAAAACCGCGGTAACGGTCACCGCCCGATTGTCTCGCTGTCCACAGCGAGGGCACAACTCATTTTCAAGTGCAGTAGTCACATAACCAGTATACCAAGGCCTGATTTCTAGAAAATCAATTATGATTACAATTTCGTGAGCTTAATCACTTTTTCATAACCTTGACCTATGAGAAGCTAGTCTAAAAAATGGAGAATATGGTATACTAACAGGGCTATTGGGGTGTCGCCAAGTGGTAAGGCACATGGTTTTGGTCCATGCATTCGGGGGTTCGAATCCCTCCACCCCAGCCATGAAATTATATTTATCAATTCCAAAAATACCTCTGTAGGATGAGGTATTTTTGGTTTGGTTATTTTGGGGCGTATAGTATAACCAAACTTTTCAGATCATGAAATATTCGCGGTTTGTTTTATGTAACTCCAGAAGAAGCTCATTTTGATATACTGATAACATGCAAGATAAATCATCCCTAAACCCTAAAGATACTGAGCTTATTGAAATTGCGGCCAAACATGCGAAAGAACGGTTTCAAGAAGACTTTATTAGTATCGGCGGTGCATTACGAACAAAAAGCGGCAAGATATATACAGGAATTAATCTGAAATACCGTGTGCGTAATACCAGTGCCTGTGCCGAAACAATGGCTATATATGCCGCCTTGAACGACGGTGAGCATGATTTTGACACTGTTGTCGGCGTAAAGTATTTCCCTGGAACCGACTCATTTGAAGTTGTTAATGGCTGTGGATGGTGCCGCCAGCTTTTTAGCTATAATACGCCGTTGAAGGTCATAATAGATAATAGTGGGAAGCTAGAGGTGATAGAGGCAGATGAACTCATGCCTTACGCGTTTTCGTGATTATCATTTGTCAGAGGGATTGGGTTTATCATAAATAGATCAGCTTCCTGACTAACTTTTTCGACAAAATCCAGGTCATCCGTTCCTATCAAGGTTCTATAATCGTTCTTTATGCCCAGCCATGGAAATTATCAAAAAGCACCTTTGTAAGAAGGTGCTTTTTGCGGTTTGGAAAGTGGGGTGGCCGACGTCAACGAGCTGGTGGCTGTCGAGCGTCACGTGGATGTCATCCAGCTTGTTGCCGATACGGTCGACCATCGCGGCCAGCTGCACCATGTCGTCGTGAGCACCCGGCACCGGCAGCGCCGAGTCGGGGTAGTCCATGAAGTCGTACTGCGGGTCGATGACCACGAGCTGCACATTACGTGCCATAACGGCCACTCCTAATTACAGTTTTGGATGTTAACGATCCGCAACAGGGACAAGCTCTCAAAATAGAGACATACTCACCAATACTATGGTGCTCCAATCCCGGTTACTTAAACGTGATTATACTATAGAAATATATTTGAAAATAGTGCAAGTATGATGAAACCCCGTCTCCACCTGACTAATGGAGACGGGGCTTTCGTCTACTACAATACGGCAATAAGCTGATCGAGGACACCGCTCGGACGTTCCGCGGTTGGAGTGTGAGTTTCTTCTTCCCAAGAATCGACAACGATATTCTGGAAGTTCGCAGCACCGAGAGCGGATTTCCAGACCGGAGACGCGTCGCCTACCCTAATGCGCCCATCGTGACCCCGAGGAGCAGGTGCATGGATATACCGCGAGGCTTCTACTCGCCCGGCGAATTCACCAGGACGTGGCGGAGTGAAGTTCCTAATGTAGCTTACCTCGCCGAATATCATCGGCGCCGTGATCTGGAGCGCCAACTGACACGCTAGCTCCATAGCTTCGACACTTGCATTGGGCTCGAGTGATGGCAAGCTCATTCCGTGGCGCTGCCCCAAGCGAAGCAGTGCGGTCGAAAGAGGTCCACCATGGAGCCAGTCAAAAACCTTCACCCAACTACCGGCACCTAGAGCATCACTCAATCCGCTCGGGGATGCGTTCAGTACCCAGGACTTCAGAAAGAGCGAGGGGTGCCGGCGTAGCCAGTCGGCTACTGTCATGCTGCCAAATGATTCACCGTATGCTATGATCTCGTCTGAAGAATAGCTACTGACTGTCTCATCGGCAGCATCCAGGACTTTTTCGTTGTCGTACCGAGCACCTGTGGGCTCGAACCCTACAACGGTACCGTAGGCCGACAAAGTGGGGCCCAGAAGCCAAACAAGAGATTTGCCGTGACCATTGTAGCCGTGGAAGAGGACGATGAGACGATTTGGTGCGTCTGGTTGACGCTCAATCCGTACGATCTTTGGGTTGCTATCGCCTCCTCTCAATATGCCAAGGCTACTGTCGATCGCGACAATGGCCCCCGCTCCCACAGTCAATCCCGTGGTGGCTTGCAAAATGTTTCTCAACTACATCACCTCATCATAAAGTAGTAGACGTATGTAGGATATAATTATTGTCCTATGTAATCAAGGGCTCGAAGTTAATATAAAAAGTCTGATAAAAGCATATGGTCGAAGAGCGGTACGTTCTAGCGACCGTCACCGGTTTTACACGAGGTAGCAAAAAGAGTCCGAGATTCGGACTCTTTTATATTCTGACACGACAGTTATCGAGTTAAATTTCGATTGTACTGAGCTTGATGTCGCCATCGCGCGCATAGCGGTTCATCGTCACACCGCCTGGCGTCACAGTACTATGGATTAGCTTGAAGGCTACTGGCATAGTTCCGTCGCCAAACAGTCTTTTGCCTGGACCGAGCGTGACAGGAATGATCTTGAGCCACAGCTCATCTACGAGGTCGTTCTTTAGGAGTAATTGGACTAATTGCCCGCTTCCCCATACTTGCAGATCGGCACCCTCTGATTCTTTAACTTTTTTGATTTGCCCTAAGATGTCGTCGCCGGTAATCAGTTGGGTGTTTTTCCAGCCAAGATCCACCTCTTTATCTGAAACGACATACTTCATGCCATCACCGATGCCAGGCCACCAGTCGGCATGTTGCGGCCAGTAGCCGGCAAAAATATCGTAAGTCGTTTTACCCAAAAGATAGTCTGATGGCGCTAATTCTTTGGCAAATTCTTCGTTAAAAACATCGTCGCCGAATGACCCGGCCCAGCCACCGTATTTGAATCCACCCGACGTATCTTCCTCGGCACCGCCTGGTCCTTGCATGACACCGTCTAGTGAAATTGTTGTTGTCACAATTATTTTTCTCATAATGTAATCCTTTCTTTTTGTAGTTTTACAATAGTTATTATAATGACCTGAAGGTATAAATATTGGACATTTTGGACATTTTTTCGCGCAACTCGTAGCGGGTATTCTCGTTAATCTATTCGCCGACAGATTCTGCGGCTGCCTTGCGAGGCATCAGAACGACAAATGGAATACTGAGTATCGTAAAGCCTAGTACGACGATAAGAGCTATTATCATCGCATGGTCTAGCCCGGATGTTGCTGCCTGGAAAAAGACCGAGGTGACCGCGGCTGACCCAATCGCTGAGGCGAGCTGTTGCATGGAGCTAAATGCACCGCTGGCGCTGCCAGCTTCATCGGGCTTTGCGTCGCCGAGTGCCACTGTAGGAATCGTGGCGAATGACAGGCCAATACCTACGCCAATAATGAACAATGCTGGGATCAATGCCCAAATACTCACGCCTGTCCCGGCGTAGGCAACTAGGGCGAGAACCCAGCCACAACCGATGAGGTTGATGGCGAGGCCAATGAAGACAAGCTTGCGTCCGAGTTTCGTCACTAGGCCACCCATGGCGGCGAATCCGGCACCAATAAGCCCTAAGGTTAGTGGCACGAGACCAAGCGAAGTATCCTGTGCGTTGAGGTGCATTCCTAGCTGCATAAACAGCGACAAGACGAAAATCAGACCAGTACCAGCAGCGAAACCGACGAGTCCTACAAGCATTCCAGAGGTGAAGCCTCGGTTCTTGAAGAGCGAATGCTTGATGAGTGGATGGGCTGCGGTGTGCTGACGATAGGCAAAGGCGACGAAAAACGCCATGCCGACAACGATTGAGATGATAGGAATAGCGCTCCAGCCAGTGGTTGAACCCTCAATGAGGCCGTATAGTAGCCCGAGCATAGTGCCCGCAAGCAACCCGGATGCCCAGCTATCGATAACGACCGACCGGTCCCCTTCATCGCGCGGTAGAATCTTGGCTGCGACGATCAGCCCCACGGTGCCAAGGATAAGGTTGAGGAGAAAAATCGGACGCCATGACAGACCGAATAAGTTGGCATTAATGATGAACCCAGCCAGGACCGGGCCGATAACGCTTGAAATACCAAGTACCGGACCAAACAGGCCAAAGGCCTTGCCGAGCATTTCATTATCAAATGTTTTTGTCATGATGGCCATACCCTGCGGAATGAGCAGCGCGCCGAACGCTCCTTGGGCAACTCGGGCGATGATCAGCAGGGTCGGGTCGGGTGATAATCCGGCGACCGCTGAGGCGAGAGTGAATCCACCCATACCGATGAGGAAAAGCCTGCGCTGACCGAACTTGTCACCGAGCCGTCCCCCGACGACGAGCAGGACACCCATGGCGAGCATGTAGGCCGGTCCAAGCCACTTAATGAGGCCGACGCCACCACCAAGTTCATTCGCGATGGTAGGTGCGGCAATGTTTGTAATTGTTGCATCGATCACATCTAGGGCGTCAGCCAGCAGCACGAGTGCCAGAATCGCCCAAAGTATGTATTTCGGTCTTGTGAGTTTATCTATTACTTGTTTCATAATTTATTCCTATTTCATTGAACCAGTCTTGAATTCGCCAGCTCTTTTGTAGTTAGCGATAATGATACCATTCGACAAAGCACCGGACTCAGTAAGCTCAAATGAGGCCGGAATAGTTCCTTCCGCAAATAAGCGCTGGCCGCTCCCCACTGTGACCGGGAAGATTCGAAGCCGCAGTTCATCCACGAGATCATTCTTTAGCAATGTTTGGATGAGCTTCCCACTTCCCCACACTTGCAGCATCGGTCCATCCTCTTGCTTGAGAGTTTTAAGCTTCGACACGACATCTCCCGTGATGCCGATCGACTCTTTCCACGAAAGATCAACTGGCTTGTCTGACACGACATATTTGGTTGCTTTGTTGAACGCATCGGCGATGGTGCCAGACTGCTTTGGCCAGTACGCTGCAAATATCCCGTACGTTTTGGTGCCAAGCAGCATGTCGAACGACTCGCTCATCTCTTTATCGATAATTTCGCCGAGCGCCCCATCAACAAACGGCACGGCCCAGCCGCCAAGTTTAAAACCTAGCGACGTGTCTTCTTCTGGCTCGCTGGGTGATTGCATGACGCCGTCTATCGTGACCATCATTAATACGGTGATTTTTCTCATGATATATCCTTTCTTTATAACGGTATGGTGATGACTATGACGGGCCAGTCGCTATAAATATTGGATATTTTGGACATTTTTATGGTTTTTGAGGGAGATTGAGAAGTTCTTTGGGCGTATGGCCTAAGAATTGCTTTGCGGCGCGAGTGAGATGGGCCTGGTCGACGAAGCCGAGATCCGCCGCGACGGTTGTTGCCGACATGCCTTGTTTTAGTAACTGTAGCGCCTCATGTATCCGTTGTAACTGAAGGAGCTTGTAGGGCGATAGACCGGTAGTTCGCTTAACTAGGCGAGAGTAGCTTTTGGACGAGAGACCTTGCTTAGGGTGTTCCTTACTATCTATAATTTTGCCACTTATGTAGCCCAACTCATCCATTTGTTTAATAAGTAATTCGGCATTATGAAAGTGAGGAAATTGTAGTTGAGCCCCCTCAAATTCAAACTGTCCTTGGCCGTTGGCGGGTAATGCCAGGAAGTCGTCAATAAACCGTTGAACGGGGAAATTTTTCAACTGCACACCTGGCTGCAGGCGAATCGCCGTCCAGGTATAGCCTGGTAAAAGTACTTCGTCGCGCGGTTTAGTCTCGGGCCCGCGTAGTATTATTTCTGCACTGTCGACACTTTTTACGAAGACGATAGAAATACATGGATCGGCCAGCACGGTACGCGATGTCACCTCCGATGCATTACATGTCCATATCGAAGCTATAGATTCTAACTCCGAGGTGCGCTCCCTCCAGACAAGCTCCGTTTTGTTCATATAACTAGTATATCGCTTTTAATTGAAATAAAAATAAAGTTGGATTTAATGATTTGACGATACTTTTGTATATGGTACAGTAATTTATGATTTCTGAGATATCCTCAGGTCAATGTGAGGAGTAGTTATGGATTTTCCAACTGTCGCGTGGATTGGCGTCGGTGTCCTGCTTCTTTGGCTGGTCGTAGTCGTCGTGAAGACACTCGTCATGCGCAAGAAAATGACCGTGACCGTGAAGCTGAACGGTGCGATTATCGTTCAGCAGGTCATGAGACTCAGCTCGACAACCAACGACGCAAAGATCAAAGCGGTCATCGGTGGTGCGCTCGACAAATCGCCGCTGGTGGGTGCGACCATGATTGGCACACCGACAAAAGAGAAGATTGGCGAAATCGGACGGCGCTATGTAGTGCAGGTTCGTAAGGATTCTCAGGAGGCTCAACTCACTCTTGAGGTCCTTCCTGCCGTCGTTTGATCGTTCAACTACTTCCCTTGCCCCGCACTGCCGAATGTGAATGACAGTATGTTATGACATCCTCGCCGTATGCGGGGCTCTGTCATGTCCGAATAATGACTCTTGCTACTGTGTGAGTGCGCTCAGCATTTCTTTTGAGACATCAATAATTTTAGATACGGGCTGAGCGAGATTACTAAATCCATCGACGTGTTTTCGTAGTTTTTCTATGGCGTCCGCAAGATCCTCTCGGTCACCGGGGCTGGACGGAGGTGTGGCGATCGCATCTTCTAGGAGCTCGACGGCCCTTTCTAGGTCAGGGGTAAGCTCGAGTTCCGCAAACTGCTTACTGACTGCCGCCTCTGGGTCTGCCGGGCTTGTGAGAATATGCACGACCTTTTCGCACGCCTGTTTAGATGCTTCCACGACACTACTACGCGGACTTTCGGCTTCGAGTGCGGCAGTACTCTCGACCGCATGATTCACCGCATTTCGCACCTTCTTACTATCTTGACCAAAATATTCGTCAACCATTGTGTTTGCCCTCTTTAAAATGGGAGGAATTTCTTCGGAGAATATGCGTAACTGCTCAGACACAGTCGGTGTTTGAGATGGAGATCTGAGATTCTCTATATCATCATCGAGGTCTGCAAGATGGAGTTCTGTGGTCTGTTGCTCTAGCCTCTCCAGATCTTCTTCGTAGTATGTAAATGTTTTGTGAATGTCATGGAATGCCGCACCAATTTCGGCCTCGTTATCTTCACTGATAACTTCCCCGTTTGATCCGCCCAGTTGTTCGAGAGTCATGATATTTTTCCTGCTTATAATCCTAAGGTCATTATAGTTTAATTGTAGGCTATGCGCGATAATCTGGTGATTAGAAGTGCTTATGGTATGATGTGTGTATGTTTTTAACGCAATAACGCGAAAGGTAGTCTCAATAATGCCAAGTTTTTTTAGGGATCTCGAAATAAGTCCAGCGGCCGATCTTGTCCCAGATCCCGATCGTATGCTTGATGATTTACGAACTGAAGGCGTTGCCATCGCACGCTTAGAGGGGGCAATGACACGAGCGGCGCTCTACGACCTCGGTGCTCAGATAGGTGAACCTATGCCAGAATCTCCTCCGATGAACGAGGTAGCTTATAAAGGTGTCGTGCTGAAGACGGATGACATAGGGTTTGGCGAGCCATTGGGTATGCACGTGGATCTGGCCCCTCTTGCCGCCTGACGAACGCCCGCGTATCACTATGCTCGGATGCAAAGAGGCATTACCGCCGGGAAGCGGGAGTGATACGCTCCTTTGTGCTATGGCGCGGGTCGCTGCCGCTCTTACGGACAGGGATCGGGAGATACTTGCTGTCTCGAAGCAAGAACTTGCCAATAATGGAGGCGTCGGTAGTACCCCGATTCTTAGTCAATACGATGGTCAAGATCACTTATCGTATTGGAGCATGGGGCCATATGGCGAAACATGGACACTTCACCGCCCCGAAGAAATTACCCAGCAAGAGGCTGACGCGACAGTTGGACGAATGGAAAGTAGTATGCAAGATCCTAGCCACGTGCGACGAATCCCTTGGAATCCTGGTCTTGTCGTCGCCTGGGATAACGGCAGATTCTTGCATAGTCGCACACCTAGAGAGCCAGGTGCCGAAGGACTTCCGCGGGAGATTTATCGCGTTCGACTTCTGGGAGGACACTCATGGAAGTCTGCGAGTAACTGATAAATAGGATCGGACGTCCAAAAGGCCTAGGTCTCTTGCAAAAGTAAACTCCATCCTTCATAATTTCGTACCAGTGAGAGCAAGCGCGGAATCCATTCGCGTTTGTATTGTTTATACTCATCGGCCGATCCGACCGAGTCCCTGGACATTAATCTCCTAACGTTCACATCCGACACACGCCATGGAGTGTGGAATGAACACCAAGCTGCGTACTGGCCTCGGCCGGCGCATCAAGCGAGGTCTCGTCATGCTGGCCGCTGCCGCTGGTATCACGGTTGCCGCCAGTGTCGCGACCGCTGCACCGGCAGCGGCCGAAGGTGGCTACTACGTGCTTTACCCGGCGATGCCTGCGGAGGTCTGCGCCCACCAGGGCAACTTCGCGGCCATCACTCTGAACCCGTTGGACCCGTACAGCCTGCGCTGTTACGACATCTCCTTCCCGGTTCCGAGTTTCTCGATCGCCGGTTCGCTGGACATCCAGGGATACTGTGACTGGAAGTACCCGGGTTCGGTCGCAACGGTACACGACAACAACATCTTCGGATGGAAGTGCAAGCGGCAGGAGACCCCGCCCTCCTGATGGAGGTGGGATGGCAGTGAAGTTTTCTTTGCTGCCATCCCACGCTATAATTAAGAAATTATAATAGGAGAAAGACATGAATGAAAGTCTCATCGCCAACCTGCTCGGTCTCATATATCCGTATTTAGTAATTATATTCTGGCTTCTCGTTTTGGTGGCGATTATCTGGGGAATCGTTCTTCTTGTAAAACATAAAAGGAACACAGAAAGTACTAAATAGCTACGGTTACTAAACTCCTAAAAAGTTCATATAACTCATTTCTCTAGACGCGTACCGTCGCAACAAGTGGCATATGATCGGAGATGTTTACATCTGGGCAATCATGCCCCAGTACTTTAATATCGTCACTGACGAACATCATGTCAACAGCAGAACTTGCGTAACCCGGATTGTCTTTGTGACGCATGTTAAATGTTGATCTTAACTCATCCCCGAATACGCTATGGAGCTGCTTGGCGATATCTTGCATCACTGGATTGGTTGGCCGAGCATTGGTGTCACCTGCGAGAATAACTCGTGGCTTATCACTTATAGCGGCAACTACCAGTTTGCTCATTTTTTGACGAAGTGGCCCCGGATTGTCACCGTTTAAATCCCACACACCGTGCATGTTAAAGACGTTTACCTCCCCGGCGGGAGTATCGAGTGTAGCGTGCAGCATATTATAGGGGCAGTTGTGATAATTACCTTCGACATTATTATAGGTTTCGCTGTAAGGAATGAAATCGGTAATGTCGCTATTAGTTATCGGGAATTTCGACAGAATAGCATTCCCTACCTGAAACTGGCCATCGGTTTCGGTAATATCGAGATACTCTGGTGCAAAAACTTCATGAGGATAGCCGAGTTGCTCCTTTAGGATTTGCATTGTTCGGAATTGTGGTTTTAGCGTAGGATCGGTACCATTATGAACTTCCTGTAGAAGAAGCACATCAGCATCCTGTTCCTTAAGGAATGAAAGAAACTCCTCTTGGAGGATTCCGCCAAGCCAAATATTAAGTGTGACTACTTTTATATCCATAGTTACTATTATACTTATTTTTAATGAACTTTCTCTCAGCTTCAGCGACGAGGTTTGTGAATGTTATTTTTAAGTGCAGAAATATACTATTATGTATTGAAGCGCCTCTCGTTGTTACAAGCAGAGCTTTTCACGAGGCGCCGAACCTACTACGAGAAATTGAGGTGAAGGCATGAGCGCACTGTTTGCGCGGCTGCGGCATCCGTTCGTCATTCTCATGGCCGGACTGGTCATGGTGGGCGGCGGACTGCTTGCTGTGAGCACGCCGGCTATCGCAGCCGGACCGACGTATTCGGTGATGAATACATCTGAGTATACGCCGGATGGTGTGTACTTCCGCAACAGCCCCAACTGGGATGACACCAGTCGGGTGAGCGGTTGGGGTGTGTATGCGGGCAACCGCGTGCAGCTTCAGTGCTGGTCCAGGGGCACCAACGTGCCGCGGCGGGATGGTGGCAGTAACACCATTTGGTACAAGGCCAACAATGTGAGCCGTCCAACGGCTCCGGGCGGTCGTACCAATCAGGGGTGGATCAATGCCCATTTTGTCAATGACGGAACGGGTCCTGGTCAAGTGGCGCCCGGTGTGCCGCCGTGTGACAGTTCGCAGCCTCTTCCGGGCGGTGGGTCGCTGTACTATTCACCGTACGACGGGCCGGATATCAAGGTTTACAAGAATCGCTGGCCGTTCGACAGCGCCTACAACTGGGTGAGCGCGCCTTCACCGGCGACGGTCACACTAGACCAGAAGGTCTGGCAGCCCGGCTGCAACGCCAGCAACAGTGTCCCGCAGTCTCCGGCAAACAAGCGCATTACCACGCTGGCTGGCTGGAGCTCGGGTCGCAATGGGCCGATCATGTACCTGACGGCGCGGCCATCGGGCTGGGAGGCTGTGAACTTCATCCTGCTGATCGATCCCGGTAACAAAGACGCTTACTACAACGGAGGATGCGACAAGGCTTACCCGAACAAGTCCGCGATGTTGGCGGATTGGCTGGCGCGTGACAAGAATCATGTCCTCATGGTGCTTGCTGGCGAATACACGGCTGATTACGACCACCCGGTGAACGGCTACGCGCACGCTGGAATTCAGAACAAGCTGTTTCCTGCCATTCGTGATTATCCAGTGATCAGTGGGCGGAGCATCCGCAGCCAGGCCATCGTCTGCAACTATGACGGTGTTGACCATGAGACCATGTGGATGCGCTTCAAGGGGAAGATGAATGACACGAACCACACGTCGTGCCCTGGAAGTCCCAGCTCTGCACCCTGGCATCCTTGATCCTGCCTGTCGATCATTCACGGGCGACCCCTGGTGATGATCAACTCTCGTAGTACGAGTGTGGCCGTTGCAACCGCGCGGCCACACTCGAGAGAGAATTACCGGAGATATCTTTTGTCCCGTAGGGTAAGCCCCAATGTGTCGTTATTTAAAAAATCTTATACCAGTACTCATACGATGGATTATAATCATAGACTCCCGTACGATCGAAGGCGGCAGTGTCGCTCATTCTGACTGATGCAATATTATCTTGCCGTATTCGTCGAAGTATAATGCCGCTCTCGTATTGCGCTGTAACATGCCTATAGGCTAACTTCCCTAGATTCCTGGCTATACCAAGGCCTTGGTATTTTTGTTTCACGAAGATTTCTTGATCCCATGCAATCACCGCCAGTTTATCTTGATATTCTCGCTTGGTAAAGTCATGAAGTGCTGCGCCACGCTTCTGCTCAAGATCATTGAGACTTAGTGAGAAAAAGGCATGTGCGCCAATAATACGCTCGCTTGAGTCAACTGCGGCAAATGTTGTAAAGTCATACTCCCCAGTAAAGGGCAACATGTAGTCACGAGCTTCCTCGGGTGACAGCGCATTATCGTACCAGGGTGCTCCTTGTCGTGCGTCTCTATATGCTTCGCTAAATTGGGAGGATAATAGCATAAACTCATCGGCTCCAATGGGAGTTTTAAGTATTTCATAATGGGCGTATTCGGATAATCAGTCATTGCTATTGAGTACTTTCTCTTTCATAATAAAATCATATTAAACAGGAGTGTGCATGATTCAGGATATTACTGCCAATGCTATCGGTGGCCTTGTTACCAGTATAATTGTAGGGATATTTGTACTTGCCTTGCGGTTTTATATTAGATGGCGTGATCAATTTGTGGCGCGTGATGAACTATTGCTTGACATTAAAAACAAAACTCACCGTCCGACATCCTTGATGCTCCTTTATACTTTGGCGGTTCTCCAGCTATCGTGGACATTGGCAATTTTTGGTGTGACGGCGCTTTTGGTACAGTATTTTGGACGAACAAACGACGACTGGCTGTCAATTATTCTCGGGACACTCCTTGTAATGGCTTTTACGATGACTCCTATCGCAATACGCTTTTACCACCGGATACACAAGAATTATTTTTGGATCAAACCGCTCATTATTATACTCACCTTTCTTGGTGCGGTCATTGAGGTGAGTATAATCACCGGAAGTTTTCCGACATCTGCGCCAGGGAGTATTATGGGGGTCGCAGTGCTATTTGCGGGGACTTTTTTAGCACTTCTTCCTGGCATGTATGTCGGTCAATATATCGCACGCAAGACACAATCGGCTTTCACGATGGCGCAGTTATTTAAGCATTTGTCGTCAAGTGATAGAAAGGAATTGATCGAACTGGTCGATTCCTTGCCTTCTGCGTCAACGAAGAAGCCATAATACGCTATACTGAGGCAATGATCTCTCGATATCCCCTGTACGATATAGCCAAGTTAAGCAATCGCTTCGGACTTACTCGGGGCGTGCCAAAAGGCGTGAGGCCTCATTATAACAACAGTCCTACTATGAGTGCTCCGGTTATTGTAAATGATAAGGGTATACGTATCATCAAGTTGATGAAGTGGGGTCTTGTTGCTAAAGGTGCTAAGGATATGAACTCAGTATTTCGCTACAAAACGTTTAATATCGCATCAGAGAATATCTTTTCGCGGCACAGCTGGGAGCGCGCGGTGCGCGAGAGTCGTTGTCTTGTGCCAGCAAATGGATTTTATCTGCTGAATGGAAGTGGTAAAAAGCGAGCTTACTATGCCCAGCCTAAGGACGGCGAGCCACTGCTTGCGTATGCCGGCGTCTATAGCCAGTGGCAGGATCCAGAAGGCATGATTCACGACACCTACTCGATAATTACCGCTCAAGCAACTCCTGATATGCCCGAGGCTAACGGTCGTATGCCTGTTATTGTCAAGCCTGAAGACGAGGCGCGTTGGCTTGATCCGACGATTACCGACGCCAACTCACTCTACGATATGCTCCGTCCCTACCCGAGGGAACTGTTGACCATCTATGAGGTAAGTCCTGCCGTGCACTCCCCCAAACCAGACCAGCCTAGCCTTATCGATCCCATCTAGTATGCAGTAAAAACTCGAACTAGCTTAAGAGATAGCGCGTTGACATCTCCGTTAGGACTACTCTAGACTGGGTGTATGAAGCTCAAACGTATTGATCATATCGGTGTTGTCGTAAATGATTTAAAGGCTGCAAGGCAATTCTTTGTTGACCTTGGCTTTACTGTCCAGGGCGAGGCTGAAGAACAGAGTGAATTGCTCGATAAGGTTGTTGGCAGGGAGGGTGCACGCTCACGCGTTGTTTTTCTGGAAATACCAGGCGGCCAAACCAAGCTAGAACTCACAAAATTTCTAAATCCAGCAGAAAAGGCTATCCAGCAAGAGTCGGTTATGTATGGACACGGCTACAAGCATATTGCTCTCGTGGTGGAGGATATTGATCAAATTGTAGAAGGCTTAAAAGCCAAAGGTTTAGATATCTTTGTTGATATTTATAATTACCAAAACGTTTACAAGATGTGCTATTTGCGCGGCCCTGAAGGTCTGCTTGTAGAACTGGCCGAAGAACTTTAGTAAGGTCTCGTAAACAGTCTTGCGTATCATATTAAAATGTGTTGAAATGGTGTAATATGACACGAGAATCACTTTCTGCGCATCCCTTTGCCCGCGCTGTAGAAAATCGTCTAGAAACCCTCAAAGACCCCAACTGCGCGATAGAGGGTTCGTCGATGCTTGAAGCTATTCGACTATTTCCACAGGACAACACTCTTAATGGCCTGCGCACGCATGAAGTCCAATTGGGTATACGTGCGACCGAATATGACGATACGGGTATAGACGGTGGTCCTCTGCTGCGCTTCTATACGAGTGAGGGTGGTGTCTATATGTATCATCTGACCGATGGAAGGCTTGTCTCTCGGCAGACTATGCGGGAGGAAGAGAGCGCCCTTTGGCATCACTCCGCAGAGCAATATCCCGTACCTTCAGAAGAGGTGGAGCAAATCGTCTCATTTATTAACGCACTTCATGAACGCCCCGATCCTATCTATAAAGCAGAAGATGGTGACCCGGAGCTCTGGACGCTACGTTGCCGATTGCCTCAGCCGGCGCGTCGTCAGGTAGTTCTTGAGCAGCTACACGATGCGACGCAAAATGTTGAGTACGTATACCCTGAACTTTCGTATAGTCAGCTTGCTGCAAAGGGACTTTCGGGTGCGTTGATTGGGAGAGACGATGCCGAGTGGGTCGAGGAAGTAATCTTTGCCCGTGATCCTAGCCGACGTTTTGGCACTCGTCAGGCTGCCGATAATGATCATTATGCAGTTCGCATAGCCGAGCAGTTGGGCTGGCGTGAGATTAATTATGGCCCTCATAATAAAGATATGACACGAGCGGGTTTTGTTCGCTCTATTATGGGACGTAATCGCAATTTATATAGCGGTAAAGAAGGCGCTTTTAGCATTGCCGAGACACAGGCTCTCCTTCCGGAGGATAGCCGACTTGAGCTTACCGAAGGCTATCTTTGGGCGGATCGACCGGGTTGGGAAAAGCCGTATGGCGAACCCGCTGCTATCGTAGAGTCTATTGCCAAGAATCCCGAGGCTCTCTATACGACAATTAGGCAAATGGGCGAGCTAGCGTGGGCGCTTAATTGGCAGGATCGTTGGGTGGCAGAAATCGATGAGAGGATACCCGTAGATGCCAGACAAACCGAGCTTTCGATAGAAAAATTCTCTCGGAGAAATATTGTGGCGCGAACGATTGCCTTCAAGCGTAACGTTTCGTCGTAGATGCAAAAAGCTATAAGCCCCTATCATTTATCGCAATAAGTATGGGATAATAATACTTATGCTTAAATAAGTTACTAAAAAGGAGAAATAGTATGAGCAAAGCCATTTTTGTCAATTTACCTGTTAAAAATGTAGCGGCAGCGCGTGATTTTTATACGAGTTTAGGTTTTTCGATCAATGAACAATACAGTGGCGATCAGGCTGTATTTGTCGTGGTTGATGAAAATATCCATCTTATCCTTCTGGGGCAAGATCTTTTCAAGGAGAACGCGCTGAGAGACGTCGCTGACACTAGTACTGTGCGCGAAGTCAGCGTCGCTATCCAGCTTGATGATCGCGAATCCGTCGATAAGGTGGTTGATGCTGCTATTGCAGCTGGTGCGACTGCGGAAGGCGAAACGATGGATGATGAAATCATTTATTCACGTGGATTCTGTGATCTCGATGGCCATCGCCTTGATATCAACTGCTTGAAATCTTAACCGGAACGCTTTCCTGCGCTTTAGAATCAGATAATGCAGTACACTGAATAAGTGAATGCATACTCAGAGGTAGAGCGCGCAATTTTGCTGCTTGGTCACAAACCGGATGAGAATGGACAAATTCAAGAAGGGGCGAGGATTCGAGCGAATCTAGCCGCACAGCTGTATTATCGTGGCGTTGCGCCAGTGATCATTCCTTCGGGATGGTACTGGCCAAAGAACGAGAAGTTGCGAAAGTTTCGCGAGTCGGTCATTCTGAAGGAGTATCTGCTCGAGACGTATGGAGATATTCAAGACAACGATATTATGCTCGAGCCCTACTCGACAAGTGTGCCTGAGAATCTTCTATTTACGAGGGTGATGTTTCCGAATCTTCGACATGCCGCTATTGTCGCTGGTCGGTGGTTCGAGCCTCGTGTACGATTTTTGGCGCAGATGATCTTTGGTGATGCGATCCAGTTCGAGTATTGGTCGTGTGATGATGGGCTGAGTGACGAACAGAACGAGGCACGTCTTCTCAGAGATCTTAAGTGTATCGTCGAAGATATCGGTATGGAGCCTGGCGACATTTCTCCAGTACGGCTTCCGTCGTTAGAAGATGGCACGCTGCAGTCCAGGTGGCCACAGCTGAACAAGGATCATCATAGTTGTCCGGTGCATTACCAGTAACATTCGGGACAAGGTGCGTCGTTTTTGTGCCTTGTCCCGAATGTACGAATCATTTCCTGTATCGATTATGCTTGTGAACTAAAACTGCGAGACAGTTAGAATATTGTATAAGAAATATGTCAATGATATAGTAGATAGTCGCAGAGCATCCCCTAGTGACCAAAGGATTTCATCATGGAGAAGCTACTTCTTGTGCTTGGTGACGTTACTCCCGAACAGTGTGAACCAGCCAAACTCAAGATGAGACAAGAAGGCATCGCTCTGAAAATCGCACGGATGAATCCGGAAGATTTTCTCTGGAGTGAAGCCACTCTCATGGACGTATATCTTACCCCTCGGCAGCGCGGCAATACTGCAAACATGCCGAAAGATGACCTCGATGAATTGGTCAGTCAGCTCATCACCCAGTATTTTCAGAGGTTCTCCCCTCCCATCGGTGCAGTCGTTATGGATGAGCCGACATGGGAAAAGTGGGAGGAGTTTATGCATTTAACCGAAGTGTTATCCGTGAAGTTGTCCGCCGACAGGTGGATCGTTCGCAGTGATGGTAAAGTCGAGTACGCCGGGTAAGGGTGCGCTGTTATGGCCAGTGGGCTTCAGAGTCCGCTGGCCATACATCCCTTGATTATATAGAATAAAGTTTAACAATAACGGAGAGTAACATGAACACTTCTCATCACGATGACATAGTGGCGATAGCGCCCGATCAACATAAAGTTATTTTTGAAAATGACCACATACGCATGCTCGAGGTGACCGTTAAGCCTGGTGATAAGGTTGGTATGCATAAAAATCCGGAGAATATCAACTATATTATAAAGCCAGGCGCACTTCGTCTGATTGGTGCTGATGGTTCGGTAATGGATGTTGACCTCACCGCAGGTCAGGTCATTCCTGCGCCCGAGAGCTCACATGCCGTTGAGAATATCGGCAATACGGAAGTACAAACGATCTGCGTCGAGCTGAAATCATAAAAGTATAAAAAACCTACCGCACCTCACCTCTTTCTAGAACTTCGTCGCTACAACTATGTCACAGGCAGAGGCGCATAATAATTGACTTAACGATGTATTAGTTGTATAATATATAGGTTGTCAGTTCCTGCTAGGAAAAGAGAATGGATATGTCTTACGACCTCGAGCACACGCTCGACGAGGACAGTAGCCTGCCGGCATTCGACTTCGAGTGCAGTTTAAGCAGAGTTAACATAGCCACGCCGCTCAGCCTCAAGATGATTCGCAAAGCGCGGGCGCGGGATGAGACGGTAAAGGTACATCTGCCTGAGGCCAAGATGGAGAAGGAGGGTGCCTACAAGGGTGTCGTGGCTTACAGCTCGCTTACAGGCATCGACGTGACTCTTCATCTGCTTCGCGAGAATTACCTAACTGGTGACTCCTTTACAGATGATCTGGACGCGCGTGTGGGTCGAGTTTTTCCGATCTGGTACGAAGGTGAGAACGACGAGCATCCCAAGCTTCAGTTCCTTGTCTTCGACCCGATCATGCCGAAGTGGTATCTGTCTTGCGGCGGCATGCGCTATTGTTACTGGTGCCGAGATTTCCGGTCGCAAAAAACGTACATGTACGACGAGATGGATGATCCCTTCGATCATGTTGACGCTGAATTTCATGACCCGTTTAAGTCCTATGGCTATGACTACTGTTCCGATTACATGTACTAGCCGTTTCCTTGCCTGCTGACGACGAAGGCCCTGCGATATTTTCGCAGGGCCTCGTTGCTTTTCTGGGTAAGTTCTATCACTTGACCTACGTTTCGCCGAGTTCGGTTTTTTATATGAATTGCTGGCTAAATGTCGAATTCAATATAAGCCCCCTGCTCGACTTCGAGCGCCCAAGCCTCTTCGTTAGAAAGATGCTTCACCACTGCCATCATTGCCTGAACTATCCATTGAGAAGTGATAATCAAGACCGTATCGTATTCTTTTTTTCGGAGTTCATCGATAAAGTCACTTACGCGTGATTTGATATCTTCTACAGATTCACCGTCGTTAAACCGTGCATTCCACCGATCAGTCGCCGTACTGAGCGCTTTTTCGAATTCTCTGTAATCTTTCCCTTCAAACCCCGAGCGGCCATCGTTTAAGCGGGCGTCAACTTCTACTTCTACATTGTGGAGTGTATTAACGATATCTGCAGTTTGCTGGGTGCGTCTCAGCTCCGAAACGAAGATTCGCTCAAATGGTATCTTTTCGAGATTATCTGCGAGAGTATGAGCCTGGGTGATCCCAATAGGTGTCAGATGGACATCGATGGTTGGATCGGCGTTACATAGGCCGAGGTCGTTATAGTTGGTACGTCCGTGTCTTGCGAGATATATCTTCATAACCCAAGTATAGCGGATATTTGAGGGCTCGAGTATCATATTATGATATAATTTAACGAAGCTAGCAAAAGCACGAACTTTAAAAAGGAGTCCGTCCATGGACACTCGACCGGATACTATTGATCCTGCCGTACCGATGGTTCGCTTGTTTGGCGCCGTTCAAGCGGTAGCAGACTACGAAGCCATCACTGCCCCAAAGCAAAGGAAAGTGCTCGCACTTTTAGCTCTCAACGCGGGCAGATGGGTAGGTTTTCGCAAACTGGCTGATGAACTTTGGGAGGATCCGCCGCGTACCTGGATTACCACCCTGCAGATGTATGTTAGTAATATTCGTAACAAACTTCCCGAAGGCATCATTGTAACGAGGAGTAGCGGATATGTCCTTGATGTGATGCCGGATGATGTCGATGCACTTCGGTTTTTGCACTGCGTCAAGGAGGCTGACAAGCAGCGTACGGAAGGTCGTTTTGAGGAAGCGCTGCGTCTGCTGGACGAAGCTCTCTCGCTTTTTGGGAGTGATCTTTTGGAGGGTGTCGAGCATGGCGTGGAGCTTGCGCCACTTTCGGTGAGGTTACATGAGGAGCGACGAAGTGCTCTTCGTTCTCGCTTTGAGATTTTACTGAAATGTGGCCGGCACGCGAAAGTGTTAGATGAATTGTTAGTGGTGTGGCGGGCCGATCCTGCGAATGAGGATCTCGCCGGACTACTCATGCTTGCGCTCTACCGATCTCAGCAAGCGATCAAAGTTTATGAAATTCATCAATTGTTGAAGCGAAAACTTCGTCAAAAATATGATTCAGACGTCAGCCCGGTGATCACCACTCTGTATCGGTTGATTATCGCGAGAGACCCGGAGCTTCTGAAGCCGGAGTGGACGCTCGATGATTTGATGAAGTGACGAATGCTAGATAGTCGGATCGCCCGTTAGCAGGGCGATCCGACTTACATAAATCTATGAAATTATACAGTGATTGAAAAAACTAAGAGGGCGGCCGTCGCTATGACCGCCCTCTTAGTTTTAGCTTCTCTTGCGCAGAGCCTTGTCCCGGTAATCCACGTCCTGCGTGCTCTCGATCTTGACGCGGTTGCGGACTTCCATGGAGGGCAACTGGTCAGACAAAGCCTTCATGCGAGCTTCGAGTTCCGCATCCGTGACGGCCTCGCGGTAGTCAATGAGCGACCACGCGTTCGGATTGTCACGACGCCCGCAGGCCAAGATGACACATGCCATAGGGTCTGTATCCTCTGGGCCGAGCTGGATGCAGCCGCGGTGGATATGGAGTGCGAAGACAATCACGTCCGGACGCTCGCCGAATCCGAAAGGACCGCAGCACTGCGACAAAGTCCAATCATCACCTCCACTAATCACCAGGTAGTTGCGATTCGTGCTTTCGGTTTCACGACTCACTCTTGCTTCCTCACTCTTCGTAGTACGAGATGCTTTTTTATTGTAGCAAAAATAAATTCAGGGGATAGCCCCCTCGTGAATGGTTTCCACGAGGGGGTGGCGCAAATGCCTACCCTTTAGTAGCAGATAAATTGAACCGCCAGATTAACCAGCTGCCTCGGTAGAGCTTGTCGTCGGGGGTGCCTCCGATGTTGTTTCGGGGATGGACGATGAACTCGTCGTTGAGGTTGGCGGCTTGGTGGTCGGGGTGGGCTTGTGTTTCGTGGTAGGAGTTGGCTTAGGTTTCTCCTCGGTTGTTTGAGGCTCCGGTGCCTTTTCTTGACTCAACCCCATCATCTTTCCGGAAGACAGGTCTGCCTTGGGAAAGTCGATCTTCGGCACATCCTTGAGGGCGCCTGCGAAGAAGGATTGACAGATCTTTGCGACATCAGCGCCCCAAAGATCACCGCCGCTTGCGCTCGTCACGCGATTGTCTGCGTAGCCTGTCCAGGCTGAGCAAACGTATGCTGGCTGGTCTTCTTTGACTGCGGAATACGCAAGCATCCACGCGTCAGTGGGTGTCGTACCTGTCTTACCCGCTAGCGGATGACCAGACACCTGAGCTCCGCGAGCGGTGCCCTTGGTGTAAACGCCCGTCAGAACTTGATTAACAATTCCGGCCTGCTTAGCGGACAGAACTCGGTTTGTTTCCTCCTCGTTTTCGTAAACAGTGCTGTCGGTGTTCGTGCTGATTTTGTCGATGATATGGGGCTTGGTGTGTGTGCCGTTATTCGCAAGCGTACCTCCAATGGAGGCCAGCTTGAGCGGGGTCAGCGAACTGACGCCAAGTGCCAACGTCGGCACCGCATCCAACTTCGCGGGCGTGCTCTTTCCGGGAACAAGACTGTCGTCTGCTCCCATTTTGTGGGCAAGCGCCACAACTGAGGACGGACTCACCGGGTAATCAGAGTCGATGCTGGAAAGTGCGGCAGGATTGTCACAGCTCGCCATCTTTCCGGTGATCAACTCGATATGCACAGGGTTGTTCGACTGTGCCATGGCATCAGCCAGAGTCAGTTTGCAACCAGGTGCAGCCTTTTTGTCATCGTTGTAGATCTTCGATCCGTCGATCTGGATGTAGGCGGGTGCGGCAAACACCGACTGGACCGAGATGTCGTTTTTCACGGCGTCGGCCAGTACGACCGTTTTCATGGTCGAGCCTACCTGGCGGTTTGCGTACAACGCGTAGTTGTACGCATCCTTGGCGTGATCAGATCCTCCGTACATGGCAGCGACTGCGCCACTTTGAGGATCCAAAATCACCACGCCAGTAGACAGTCCTGATTTGAAGCGACGAGAAGCGACCGACTGAGCCACCAATGTCTGGAGATTGCTGTCGATCGACGTATGAATGGAGAGTCCGCCGCGAGCCAACAGGCCTTCGGCGGCACTTTCGCCCTGAGTCGCAGCGTCGGCGTCGTTCAACTTGTCATCATCTTTAAGCGCCTGAGTCTGCCAAGCAGTGATCCACTGCTTAACGTAGTCCAGGAGATACGGATCCGTGTCCTTCGAGGTCCCGCTTGCCTTCAGTGTGTTGGTGATCTTGAGTGGCAGCAGCTTTTTTGCTTGGTCGATGACCGTCTGGGGAACCAAGTCTTTTTGGGCGACTCCTTCGATTTTGCGAAGACCATTCAACGTAGCGGTGGTCCGGTCGGTAATTTCTTGCCAGTGCTTGAGCTGACTCGGTCGTCCTTGGTACTCTGCAAAGAAGCTCGGTCGTTGAACCAATGCTGCCAAAAAGCAAGCTCGAGCAACCTGTAAAGGATCACTCATATCCTTAAGCTCAGTCGCGGAGATACCAAACCACGTCTTGGCGGCATCTTCCACGCCATAAGCGCCTCGACCGTAGGGAATGGAGTTCATGTACTTCGTAAGGATCTGATCCTTACTGAACTCTTGCTCGACGCGGTAGGCATAGGGAATTTCCTTTGCCTTCCGGTCGAGAGATTTTTCCCTTGTCAAGTAAGCGTTCTTCACGTACTGCTGGGTGATCGTCGACCCACCGGCCGACCCACCACTCGTGATGACCGCCCAGGCCATGTGCGGCCAGGAGACGGCCTCATGTTCGTAAAATCCACGATCCTCGATGGCCATGTGGGCGTGTCGAAGGAGCGGGCTTACTTGAGCGTCGGTCAGTGAAACGTCACCTGCGCCCGAACCTGCGATGTGACCGAGTACGGTTTTGCCATCGCGGGCGTAAATAACGGAATCTTCACCAACCTTTCCTGTCGAAAGATCAACATTGGACGCCGCAACTTGAATAACGACGTAGACGACTCCCGCTAGTAACGCTAGAACTGCGAGAAATCCTACGAGCTTCTTCATCCTTCCGATGCCCCCTTCGTGGGTACAGTTGTTCAATTTTCGGCTTTTTAAGGTAGTAGCATTTGTGGTGCGCTAGGCTACTATACCATGAAATAGCCATTTTTAACACTTTTTGGAACAGGTAAATAATATGTGGTATAGTAATCATCGAACCTCGTTACTTACAGAAGAGGAGCTAAGGAAATGCGCGAGCCGACTCCTGAGATTGGTCTTTGGGATGAGTTTTCCGGTGAAACGGCATGTACGGCACAACTGCTCTACATGCACGAAATGTTCAACCCGAACGACAAGAACGCGTTTGCTGATCTGGATAGGATGATTGGTCGACCGCTGGGGCAGTCGGATCTCCATTTCGGCAATCTGAGGCTCATCCTTGATCTTCGGTTTACGATTCTGCATGTTTCGCAGATGGACCCCGCCCGGCTCATCGGCAAGCAGGGTCGTGAGTATCTGCGCGGTCTTTTGATCGAAGACGGCTTTGACCAGGAGCAAGTGGATGTCAACTTGGCAGATACGCACGCCATGATGGTGGAGCGAACGCTTCGCCGGCAGGCAATCACGAACCCATTCAAAGCCACTTACCGCCAGATTGTTGAAAAGCCCAGTGAGACCAAGCTGACGGCGCTGATTGCACAGGGTTGTCAGGTCGGCTGTGTTATCAAATTGCCGAACGGTGCGTTGGAATATGCGCTCGTGTTGGGGCCAGCAGGCCCGGGCCAGTGCAAGTTGTTTACTCCTGTTGCGGCGAACTTGGAAGATCGGATCACGGTGATTGAACACGGCGAGCTTGTTCAGTCTCTGACCGGACATTTGACCGGCTATTACTACGATCACGGGTAATTCTGTTTGTAAGAGGTAGACGACATATCTCGTCTGCGCGGTCCTATGTTTATTGTAGGGCCGCTTCTCTTTTTATAAAATAAAAAATCCCGCTAGAGCAGGACTTATAGAGAAACAATTTGTTTTATGAGAGCGCTATTTTGCAGCCGCGCTCTCTAGGCTGGGCTAGTTATCTAGCCTTCCTCCCGTGTATGAGAAAGTCTACTCTGCGGCAAGCGTTTCTTCTCGATGAAAAACGACAAAATGAGGGTAAAAAACGATGAAGACGCGTTTCTTCTCGTTCTTGACCTCACCTGTCTGAACCAGCGCAAAAAGTGGACGACCACTCTCTCCACGCAGCATGCCTCTCTGAATGTTCGTTTCTTCCAGACCGTTTGCTCCACCGCTCACCTGCTTCATCGCTGCTGCGAAGACGGAAACGAAACTCTCGATCGGCAAAGCAAGGAAGTGGCTGAAGCGTCCGCCGGGAGAAAACTCATTGCCGTACTTTTCCTTCAGGTGTTCCTTTTCTTTCAGCGCCGCCGTTACGATTGCTTTTGCAACTTCGAGGTGCCATTCATCGTGTGACATGGTTTTCTCACAATCTATCTTGTGGATGTTTGTGTGAGGATACTCACAGTATACACCTGTAATTATTGAAGATCAATTTAATAATTAAGACAAAGAGAGACCCCGCCTTTTGGAAAAGGCGGGGCTTTTGGTCATCTCTCTATCGCCGCGGCTCAGGCGCAAGAGCAAAGACATTGACGTCTTTGAGTGTGCGGCCGCTGGTGCCGATGCGTGCTCGAGGGAGTCGGCGGAGCAGCGGAAAAATCTCCGCCACGCTGACGCAGTCTTCGTCGTTGAAGGGCGTCCACGTACTCCGCGCTTTGTAGTAACCATCGCCTCGTGCGATGAGACCAACGCAGACTTCGCGATATTCCACCGAAAGGTAGACGATCGTGCGAAAGCCTCCGTTCGTCAGCTTTTTGAGCATGACGTCCAATTCCTCGAGAGTTTCCGGACGCATGCCGTTGTTGTTTTTGGTGTTGTTAACCCCCAACTCTCGCCAGAGCTGGGCCCAAAACGCGCACGTTGCTTCCATGTACTCGGCGGGAACGTGATCCAACTCCTCGTAGATCTCATCGGACCATTCGCTTATCTTTCTGTAGTCTTGATAGGTCCGAGAACTGACACCCGTACGTTTGCTAATCCGGTCAAACGCAGCCACGAAGCTTGTCTCTGTCTCTGGGCCGGTGACGCCTCGCTTTACGTTGTCCTGGTACGATTCCTCGCTCACGAATACTCCCTAACGAGTCTTGAGAGATGACACGAAAATTATCGTATCATTCCCGGGGGTTTGAATACGATAACTAGAACACTATAAAACAAAAATGTGTTTTTATCAACAAATTATCACCGAGATGGGAGGATCTTTCTCCCGAAGAAACGTCGGCCGATGAATTTATGGGCCTCAACCACGAGTATAGGAATGGTAAAGGCTATCGCGCCCGTAATGACCAAATCGCCGATTGCGACTGGGGTGACATGAAGTAGGTCACCAAGTGGGCCAAATACGGCAAGTGCCTGAAGTGTTGCACCCACGGCAAGTCCGATATAGAATTTGCCATTAAAAACACGGAGGCGAACAAGGAGCGACTCATCGTCACTACGAGTATTGAAAGCATTTGCCCACTGCATCACGACCAATGAACAAAATGCGATAGTCCGGCCATAGGTATTGTCGAAGTGAAATGAATAATACGCATAAAGTCCCACAGTAAGGGCTGCCATGGTAAGCGCTACGAGTACCATCCGAGAGATAAGGAATTTACCGAGAATTGGAGCATCTGGCCTGTTGGGACGCTTTGTCATGTTATTTTTTTCGCCTGGCTCCAGACCTAGAGGAATGACCATAGAAGTATCTGTGACAAGGTTTACCCACAAAATCTGTACGGGAACGAGTGGAATCGGCAGTCCTATGACAAGTGACGCAATGGCGGTCATCACTTCACCGGCATTCGTTGAGAGGAGGTAAAACAGCATGCGACGAATGTTGCTAAATATGGTGCGACCCTCGTGCATGGCATCGACAATGCTCTTGAAATTGTCGTCCATAAGAATAATGTCGCCAGCATCTTTTGCGATTTGCGCACCGCTTCCCATCGCAACCCCTACGTGCGCGTTTGTGAGGGCTGGGACGTCATTGACGCCATCACCCGTCATGGCGGTGATATTTTTTTCTTTGAGAAGTGTCAAAATACGATATTTATGTTCCGGGGTCACGCGCGAAAATACTCGAATGGTATCGATGTGCGAACGCAGTTCTTCGTCACTCATGACACTCATATGACGGCTGTCGAACACTTCTTCTCTGCTTGTTACCATTCCGAGTTGTTTTCCGATATGGTAGGCTGTTTCAAAATGATCACCAGTGATCATGCGAACGGTGACGCCGGCTCGTAATGCCGTGCGAATTGCTTGCTTTGCCTCTGGACGAAGCACATCAGCGATTGCAAGAAAGCCGTCGAATTCCAGGGCGGCTTTTTTGGGAAGGTCTTCAAAGCTATGCAGTGGCTGTGCCAGCTCGGCGTGAGCAATGGCAATAACGCGATAGCCCTTTCCTGTGAGTGAGTGGAGTGCTGCGCTTGCCTGTTCCCGTTCGTTTTCGGTGAGGGTACTTTTTGAGAGAACGTGTTCGGGTGCGCCTTTTATGGCAAGCGTGTATATGTTACCGTTGTGCCAAACATTCCCGCTCATAGCGACAGACTGATCAAAAGGAAGGCTGATCATGGGCTCTCCTTTTGGTCGTTCTGCTTTTTTGCTTGAGGCAAACATATCCATGGCAGTATCGAGGGGGTCATGCATTTTTTTGCTCGAAGTATTGATGGCATACACGCTAAAATGCGCGAGTGATGTAGACGAAATACCTTGTGGACGCCAGGTATCCTGCACGGTAAGCTGATTTTTTGTTAAGGTCCCTGTCTTATCGGTGGCGATAGTCGTCACGACACCGATCGTTTCAATAGAGCGCATGGCGCTGATGAGAGCCTTTTTGGCAGCCATACGACGCATGCCGAGGACAAGAATGACTGAAATTGCCACTGGAAGACTCTCGGGCACGGCACTTACCGAAAGTGCGAGAACGAAACGGAAACTCTCTGTAATATCCATTCCCCTACCGATCGCTAGGCCAAAAGCGACAAGCGCAATTGCTCCGACAACTCCAATGATTTGGGATATAAGTTTGTCAATCTTTTTTTGGACAGGGCTCTCGCTGCTCGTGTTTGTCGTGAGGGCTGCGAGTCGGCCGAACTCTGTCGTATTTCCTGTGCTTACAACTACTGCGCGGACTTCTCCGGCAACGATAAATGAGCCCTGGAAAAGCATGTTACTTTGCTCATAGACTTCTTTTTCACCACCTCGGAGGGCGTCGGTTTGTTTACTGATAGGCTCGGACTCACCTGTCAGCTGTGATTCATCAACCCGAAGCGAAACTGCGGCAATAATTCGCGCATCCGCCGGGATCTTCTCACCTTCGTTTAACGTAATGATATCGCCAGGGACAAGCTCTGCCGAGTCTATCTGCGCCTGTTTACCATCACGAAGGACGTCGACCATCTGTGTATTATGCTTCTGCAAGGCCCGCAGGATTCGCTCGGTAGAAAATCGCTGCACATAATATATCGTGGCGCTCGCCATCATGATAATTCCAATAATAACCGCATCAAGTACTGCATGATGATAGAGGCTAATGGCTGCAGCGATGAACAATACTAGCATGAATACATTTGCAAATGGCTCGATGAGTTTCCGCCAGAGCGGCTCGCCCTTCACTTTGATTGCGTTAGGCCCGTAGAGACTTAGACGTTCTTTGGCATCGCTCGCAGCCAGACCTTTTTGTGTCGCTTCCAGCTCTTTGAGTGTTTGCTGGATACTTTTTGTGTAGTAAAGCATTAGCATCAATTATAACAGATGACAGCCCCGGGAAAAAAGTAATCACCAGCTCGGGATGAACTGGTGATTACTTTTTTCTCAAGAGGTGGATTAGGTGATGGAAATGAGTTGGAGTCGGTTCGTACGAACACCGACGGACCATTCGACTATATCCTTGATCTGCTTGCCAAGGAGATTACGTCCGAGAGGGCTCTTGGTAGAGATACGGCCATCACTTGGATTTGCTTCGATGGTTTCGACGATTGTGTAGCGGATGATTCGACCGTTGGTGTCGAGCAGATCAACGACCGATCCAATCGCCACCTTGAGCGCATCGCGCTTGCGCGGAAGCAGTTTGGCGTTTTCTGTAATGAGCTTTTTATCAACAAGTTCGCTTTCCAGAATTTCGAGCTGGGCGAGTCGCTCACTGCGCTTTAGTCGCTCCTCGTGGCTGTCGATGTGTTCCAGCTCCCGAAGCGCAACAATTGCCTCTTGGCGATCACGCTCAAGCCGGGTGACTTCCTTTTTTAATTCCTTCATGCCCTTCTTGCTAAGATAGATGGTTGTTTGAGAGCTCATGATGATCCTCCTTTTCTTTTGTCCTAATAGGTTTGCCCTATTACATTTCAGATTATGAAACAGAAAACTGAATTAAATCTGAAAATTCGACCATATTGTATAAGCTACTACAACTCGCTATTGGTTAAGGAGTTTTCCATCCTTTAAGGTAAATGTTCGATCTGTTTTGCCGGCAATATCGAGATCATGAGTGACGGCGATAATCGTAGTATTTTCACTCCTTGATAGACTATGAAGCAGGTCGAAAATTTTCTTACCAGTCTCGGTATCCAAATTGCCTGTTGGCTCGTCGGCCAGGATGATGGCGGGTTGGTTTGCGAGTGCTCGCGCAATGGAAACGCGTTGCTGCTGCCCTCCACTTAGTTTGGCTGGTTTTCGTAGCTGCTCATCGTCACTGATTCCCACTTCATCGAGTAGCTCGGCGGCCCTTTCTCGTCGTTCATGCATGGGTTTCATGCCGCCAAATTCCAGCGCTAGCATGACGTTCTCCAGAGCACTGAGATTTGGTATGAGGTTGTAATGCTGAAATACGAAGCCGATCTTCCGCGCTCGATAATCCGTTTGTTTATGAGGCGAAAGCTTGGCGATATCGACATCATCAACCATGATTTTCCCCTCGCTCGGTGTATCGAGCGCGCCGAGCAGACTGAGGAGCGTCGATTTGCCGCTTCCGCTCCTTCCAATAATCGAAGCGAATTCGCCAGTCTCGACCTGGAACGAGATATCTTTTAGGGCACTGACATCGCCATGACTTGTGTGAAATGTTTTCGTAAGTTGTGTGACAGATAACATGGATCCTCCTTATTCTGTTCGTAATACTTCGGCTGGTCGGACATGGGCGATAGCCCAGGCAGGAATGGCACTTCCGATAATTGCTATGAGTAGTGTGATACCGACGCTTCCAAAGAAAATCTGTGGCGTCAGACTAGCGGTAATGTTTTTCGCATTTGTTCCGAGCTGCGAGGCGATGGCGCCTGGACCACCCTTTGCTATAAATGTACGTCCTCCCATCGGGCCTTGATTTTGGGATTCGGAATTTGCGACAAGTGACTGGGTCATTGGTCCGCTCACGGCGATGCCAATACCTATTCCGATAATCCCTCCGATGACAGTCAGTGTCAGTGCTTCGGTGATAAATTGCACGATTACTTTGCTGTTTTTGCCACCGATTGCTTTGATGACCCCGATTTCCCGTCGTCGTTCACGAACGATCATGATCATCGAGAGCAGTATGATCGCTGCGCCGGCAACCGTCGCGCCTATGACACCGGCGAGTGCCAGACTAGCGATACTTTCTAGTGGCTTTAGGCTATTTTCGGCTTGCTCTTGTTGGCTGGTGATATCAGCTTTATCGCCAAGTGCACTTTTGAGCGCCGCGACGGTACTACTGACATTGTCGCTACTGTCGACGGTAGCGGTAATTCTACTGACGGCTCCGATCTGATCGGTGAGAGACTGAAGTGTTGCGAGTGGGATGACGACTCCGCTATCAAAAAATTTGTTATCGGTCGAAAAAATCCCTTTGACGCTAAATGTCTTGCCGTAGGCAGTAAATGTGCCCCCGACCGACAATGAGTTTTTCTCTGCCAGGCTTTTGCCAATCAACGCGACGAAGTCACTGCTATTGCCATCAATCATGTCGCCGCTTGTTAACTGGGTGTTTTGAATCGTAGCGCTTGGAGCGGACGTACCGGTGACTTCGGTCTTTGGCTTAGGCGCCTCCCCTTCTCCTTCGGGCATGACTGTCGTGCTTTGGCCCGACCTACTCTCGAATCGTAGCTGGCGTTTACCAAAATTGCCGAGCTCGAGTGATGGGGTGAGACTTGTGTCGCCTGACCCTAGCTGGTCTGTGAGTGTTGAGACGACGCTTTTTACGTGAGCTGTCTGAGAAATGGTTTTTACTTGATCAGCAGTAAGTGCATCTCCTCCGCCGGTATTACCGCTAATTCCTGCAGGATTAATGGTGATTTCTGTGGCGGTCGAGGCCTTTACTTCTGCTATCTTTGCCTCAACGCTTGTCTTTGCGACAAGCATAGCGAGAATAAGCCCTATACTTATCGCAAGCATCAGCAAAATAGCTCCTGATCGTAAGGGGCTGCGCAAAGCGCCTCGCATTCCCCGGGTTATGACATTCATGGTGTCTCCTTAAATTATGGTTTACACCAAGAATATATAGGAGGCTACTTATCTTTTGCTTTGTTTTTGCTGAGATTTTGCAGAAAAACTCGAAAGGTCGTATCATGCTCAGGCGCGCTTGTGACAGTTAATTCGCCACCGCTTAACTCAACAATCTTCTTTGCCAGAGAAAGCCCGAGGCCGTAGCCCTTCTTTCCTCCACCCGCCCGCGAACTATCGACTCGATAAAAGCGATCAAAAATATGTGGGAGCGCCTCAGCGGGGATTCCTTCGCCACCATTGGTAATCTCAAAACCCGTCATTTGTTTCTTTGTTATAAGCGTCATGTGGATATTTGAGTCGGATGGGCTGTATTTGAGCGCATTATCGAGCAAAATAGTCATAAGCTCTTCGACGCTCGAGCGATTTGCGAGTACTTTGTGGGAACTATGACCAGTCAGAATGATGCGTTTCTTGTGTCTATCTAGCCGCTCAATAACAGATGAAGCGGCGTCGAGTAATGAAACTTTTTCAAGGATAATATTGGCATGGTCGAGTCTCGATAGCTGAAGTAGCATATGCGAGAGCCGAGATAGCTTATCAACTTCTTCGAGATTGCTCGTGAGCTGTTCGCGTAATTCTTGTTTGGAGATCGTCGGGTCACGTAGGGCGACTTCGATCTCGGTTTTCATGCTGGCAAGTGGCGTGCGAAGCTCATGACTCGCATCACTCGTAAACCGTGATTGTGCATCGTGAGCTTCTTCGATCGGAGAAAGCGTCCGTCGCGCCAAATAGTAACTGCCGATACCGCCGATGGTCCAAATTGCGATGTTTGCTATCCCGAGAGAGGCGATGAGGTTAGCTTCGGCTTGATGGAGTTGTTGATCGCGCAGGGCAAAGAACCGTGGCTGATTCAGATTATATATCGGCGTCGATTGCCAATCATCAATACGCGCCCCCACCTCCTTTGATGCACTCATATAAATAATCACACTAAACAATAGGCAGACGGCAATCAGGATTGCTAAATACCAGCTCGTTAGCTTAAATGTCGCCGAACGAAACATTACGCAGCCTGCAGCTTGTAGCCAAACCCTCGCATGGTATGAATAAGCGGCGCATCAAAAGCGTCATCTATCTTAGCGCGAAGGTATTTTATGTAGACTTCAACTGTATTTGGCAAAATATCCGCATCATAATTCCATACATGCGAAATAATCATTTCTTTTGAAAGCGGACGATTTTGGTTGCGGAGAAAATACTCAAGAAGCGCGAATTCTTTACTCGTGAGCTGAATTGGCGCCCCGGCACGCTTCACCTCATAGGTAACGGTGTTGAGCGAAAGATCGCCGGCGGTGAGAATTGTTGGCGTTTGCTCTGTAGGTCGCCGAAGGAGTGCGCGCACTCGAGCAAGCAGCTCCTCGAGAGCAAAAGGCTTCACGAGATAATCATCGGCACCGCTATCGAGCCCCTCTGCTCGCTGGCTAATACTATCAAGTGCCGTTAAGAAAAGGACAGGTGTATGAACACGGCCCGATCGCATCGCTTTTAAGATCGCGACCCCGTCGTAGTCACCAGGAAGCATACGATCGATAATCATGGCGTCATAGGGTTCAGTAGTTGCCATAGCATACCCATCGTCGCCATTGTAGGCAACATCAACTGCATAGCTTTCTTGCTCGAGAGCTTTTTTAAGAGCTCGTGCAATTTTGTGTTCGTCTTCGATTATAAGAATCCGCATATTCTCAGTGTAGGCCGTATTGCTTAAAGAAATCTTAAGTCCTTATGATGCATACTTTTGGCTCCAGCTATGCATATCCTGAAGAATAGGCAGAAGGTCACTTCCCTTCTTGGTGAGCCGGTAAGTGCAGTGTCCTGTCTGATCTTTAACAACCTTCTCTATAATATCGGCTTCCTCAAGATGGATGAGCCGGGCCGAAAGCGTTCGCGGGTTAATGCCTCCGACCAGATCTTGAAGCTGACAAAAGCGAACTTCATCTTCATTAATAAAATAACGAAGAAGTTGCGGCGTCCATTTATCGCCCAAAATAGCTGTCGCCGCCTTGACGCATCCGATTTGATCGATTACTTCACTCATATCACTACTATACATTGTCTAGCAGCCTGCGTAAAGATATGGTATAAATATGAAAATATCACTTATGCTTTTTACTTGCGACAAATATAAATAATGGGTACACTAGGAGTAATATGGTAAAACAATCCTCACTTAAGAAAAAGAGTACAAAAAAGGTAGACTTCGAACCCAACAAAGTAGCACTCGCCGTTGCGTGTCTCGCTGTTGTGAGCCTCGTGCTCATCACGATCATTGTTACGTTTTAGGCCTGATCGAGGCTTGGCGAACAGGACGAAGCGGGAGTCACAGCCGAACTGCAATGACAATTTGTTGATTACTTCAAGAAGTAGTTACCTTTTGCCAAATATTTCTTTTGCACTGAGCCGTCTACTGTACTCGAGAGCACCATATTTGAAGATTCGGACACCGATTCGAATGGCAAATGCAGTCGTTAGGACAAGTAGTGCAATGGCAATGAGCGCTTCCTGCACAGTGAGGTTCCCGACGGCATTTCGTAGGAGCAAAGGAATTGGAGATGTTAGTGGAAAATAACTAAGTATCTGCACCAATACGGAATCGGGTGATGAAATAAACAGCGGTGCTGCGTAGAGCGGGCCGAAAGTAAATGCCATTGCCGCTCCAAAGAAACTGTTTGCCTCCTTGGCAGTCGGCATTGCGGCGCCGATGGTCATGAGAATACCCGTGTACATGAGAAAACTTACTATAAATATGACTGCTCCGAGCGTCAGAGCGACGGGATCCAACGGAATGCTCGACAAATCGAAGTTCGGAAGTGCTAGTTGTGTTTTAAAGATGAAGTATCCTGCAATGATTGGCAAAAGGATAATGATCATTTGGACGACTGCCAATATAATGAGTGAAAAAAGCTTCCCCATGAGGAGGGTTGTCGGGCGGATGGTCGTGAGAATCATCTCGATGACACGGTTTTCTTTTTCTTCGATAATGCTAGTGAGCATCTGCCCACCGAATGTCACAATCATGAAGTAAAACAGCACAAGGAATATCGCCGGAGCGATGATTTTTAAGAAACCTTTGTCTTCTTGGCCATCTTTATAGGTAATTGCCTGATAATTGACGCTTTTTTGGATGACGGCCTGGATGTTTGGAGTTGTCGAAAGTGTGACCGATTGAGTGAGGAGCTGTTCTGCGAGTCCTTGGTATCGGCCGTTTTTAAATAATCCGACTTCTTTGCCATATACCTCAACAGGTTGTGTTTTGACGTCCGCAGGATAATGGAAATACGCGTCAAGTTGGCCGGATTTTACCGCGTCCTTTCCTATGTCTGGCGAAACTATCTTTTGCGCGTTAACAGATGCCAGGAGTTGTGTCGAGAGCATTCCCGAATCGTCTGTCACGCCAAGTGAATAACGCTCACTCGATAGTTGTTCGCCGACATCATTGGTCGTTTTGTTAGAAAAATAAATGATGACACCGATAAGCGCTGCGATGACAGGAATTGCTAGCGCAGCTAACCAGAAACTTTTTTTCTTGAGTGTCCGCGTGACTTCAAATTTTATCACTGTGCCGAGATTATGCATTGTCAGACTCCTTGTTTTGATCGCCATAAATCTGAACAAAAATATCATCGAGCGATGGACGTTTGAGCTCGAACCGAGTGTAGGCAACACCGGCCGCGACAAGTGAACGCTGGATGGCGAATGCATCTGCCGTTGGGCTGAGGATAGTAAGGCTTCCCTCTTGGCGCTTGATATCGTAAAGTTTCATATTTTCAGGAATGGCGTGTTCGGAGACGATTTCGAGCTCTGTGCCGCCAAATTCTTCCTTTACTTTCTCAATGCTCCCGTAGAGACGAGATGTTCCGTCTTTGAGCAGAAGGATCCGATCACACAAGCGCTCGACTTCTTCCATCTGGTGGGTGACAAAAATAACGGTTGCACCTTTTTGCTGATGCTCCTCTATGATCTCCATAAGCAAACGACGATTTACTGGGTCGAATCCTTTGGTCGGCTCATCAAGAATCAGTAGGTCGGGATCGTTCATGATGGTGATTCCCAGCTGCACTTTTTGCTGCTGCCCACCGGAGAGTTTATCGAGCCGCTCATGGATTTTTTCTTTTAGGCCTACTCGTTCTAAATAATCCTTTGACCATTCCTCGGCAAGTGTCGCAGAGAGGCCCTTCAGTGCTCCAAAATAAACCATCGTGTCGATCACTTTTTCTTTTTTGTATAATCCACGTTCTTCGGGAAGATATCCGAGTTTGACATCTCCACTTACTTGATAGGGAGCTCCGTCAATAGTGAGTGAGCCGCCCGTTGGTTCATAAATACCTAGGAGTGCGCGAATAGTCGTGGTCTTGCCAGAACCATTACTTCCCAGGAAACCGAATGTTTCACCTCTATTAACACTAAACGAGAGGTCCTTTATGACAGTATTTTTGCCAAACGCCATCTGGAAATGTTCGACAGTGATAAGCGGTGTGTTTTTAATCATAAACTCTATTGTAACAACTTAGCGATAATTAATGAATTGGAGCGGAAAATCGAAATCTTCGCTCTGCAGTAAATTAATGACCGATTGGAGATCATCTTTACTTGCGCTGGATACACGAACCACATCTCCCTGAATTTGCGACTTTGCTTTCGGCTGTTTATCGCGGATGATCTTGGTAATTGCTTTTGCATTATCTTGTGATAACCCTTGTTTGAAGGGAATATCCCAAGTGGTTTTGAGGTTACTCTCGATAGGTGTTTTCTCTAGATTTAAGACCTTGGACGTCTGGTTTCGGCCAGCGAGCTTTTTGCGAATAATATCCACGATTGCATCGCATTGCCATTGGTTTGCGCCAATTACTTTAAAGCCTGTCTTGTCGTTGAGCCATTCTATCGCAGCTGGCGTGCCTTTAAAATCGTAGCGTGTTGCGATTTCACGCTCTACCCCGCTAAAAACGTTATTCATTTCTGCTTTGTCATAATCCGAAACAATATCAAAAGAAAAAGTTGCCATATATTCATTATAATAGAAATATGCGAACCTATGTTCATAATTTTGATACAAAGTTAACGATGGCCATCCAGCATTGGCGCGGGCTCGAGGGGCTTATGACGGTTTTTACGACGCTTGGGCATCCGGTGGTTGTCCTTGGCATATGCACAATTATCGTCGTGGCAGGCATTGTAAAGGAAAATCAGCGTCTCGTTTATGCGGGTTTGACTGCTGTGGTCACGCTGGGTGCTGGCAGTTTATTGAAACTCGTTCTGCGACGTGACCGTCCTATCACCGAATATGTTAATAACATGATGTTTACCTCGTTCAGTTTTCCAAGCGGCCATACGGTTGGTGCGACAGTTATCTATGGCTTGCTCGCATATTTGGCATGGCATTTTTTCCCGCAGCCATGGAGTAGTATTATCGCAGGACTTTTCATTGTATTGTTGCTGGCCGTTGGGGTTTCGCGTGTGTACTTAGGGGCGCATTTTCCGAGTGATGTAGTGGCAGGTTTACTGCTTGGATGTGTGGGGCTTGCGGTGATCATTTTTATTATTAAGCCGAGTTTATGAATATCGTCTTAGTGTATAGCAAAAAATCAGGAAGTGCCCGGAGTTTGGTTGAACTCCGAGAGCTATTTGAAAAGTACAATATAACTATTGAGCAAGCGATTTCTTTTGATGACACATTTCGTGCGAAATTACGCCCTGCTATTCGCGCCGGAAAAACCATTGCCGTCGTGGGCGGTGACGGGACAATCAGCGCGGTTGCTAGTCGAGTTGCTGGGACGAAAGCAGTCCTGGCGCCACTTCCTGGCGGGACACTCAATCACTTCACTAAAGATCTCAGTATTCCACAGGACCTTGATCATGCGATCAAGCAGCTACCCCGCTCAAAGATAAGGGCGGTAGACTTTGCGACAGTCAATGATGTTGTTTTTATCAATAACTCGAGTCTCGGTTTGTATCCGTCATCACTTCAGGAGCGCAGTCGAATTGAGAATATCTTGGGCAAATGGCTTGCTGCATTTCTCGCGGGATTTCGGGTACTCATTCGACTGAAGACCTATCATGTGACGATTGCCGGTGAGTCGTTTTATACCCCCTTTGTTTTTGTTGGTAATAATATCTACAAACTTGACACACTCGGTGGAGCGGCTCGAAGTCACATTAATGAGGGGAAGCTGTCAGTTTTTATTGTCCGCGCTACATCTCGGTTTGTTCTGGGCAAAATTGCATTTATGACGCTACTTGGCAAAAGTACGCAACTCGACGAGTTTGATGTACGGGAGGTGACAAATCTCACAATCTCAGCCAAGAGCAAACACATGCATATTTCTCATGATGGTGAACGACAGCGCTGCAATACACCACTGAAATACCAGAGTCACGCAAAAGGACTTCGGATTCGAGTATGAATGTCATATCCTCTGGAAGTGCTATAATAAAAACATTATGAAAGTTCGTATAGAGATCGACACCAAAACATTCGTGCGGTTCTGGTTGGTCGTCATAGGGTTTGCGTTTGCTATCTTAGCAATTTATAGTGCTCGCACTGCACTTCTTATGTTGGGGCTGGCACTTTTTCTTGCCTTGGCGCTTAACAAGCCTGTATCGTTCCTCGCGAAGTATCTCCCTGGAAAAAGTCGCGTCTGGCCGACCGCGACTGCATTTCTTCTCGTTATTGTGATACTTGGCGGTTTTCTTTTTCTTGTTGTTCCCCCTATCGTCCAACAGACGGTACGCTTTGCCGAGACCATTCCGGGGCTTGTTGAAACTGCGACGACACAGTGGCATGGTCTTAGCGCGTTGATTGATAAATATCATCTTCAGCCGCAAGTAGAAAGTGCGATGGACACCATTCGCAACAATACGACCGGTTGGGCGGCCAACCTTGGATCGAATGTATTAAATGGGTTAGGATCCATCGCTTCGCTGATCGTTTCGGGATTATTCGTCCTTGTGCTCACTTTCCTGATGCTTGTCGAAGGGCCAATGTGGCTGAGTCGACTCTGGGGTATTTACAACGATGAAGAGCGAATGGAATACCACCGCAACATGGTGCACAAGATGTATCATGTCGTGACGGGATATGTGACGGGGCAGTTGACCGTCTCGGCGATTGACGCGCTGGCCGCAGGGTTCGTGGTATTTATTCTGAGTCTGATTTTCCATAATGTGCCTGTCAACCTTGCGCTTCCGGCAATTGCAATTGCTTTTACGCTGTCACTTATTCCTATGTTTGGTGCGACAGTCGGAGGTGCACTGATTGCTGTCCTTCTAGGCTTCAACGATCTGACGGCTGGTATCATATTCGCTGTTTACTTTATCATTTATCAGCAGTTCGAAAATAATCTTATCTCACCGACGATTCAGGCTCGTAAGTTAGAGCTTTCTGCGCTGACGGTTCTTTCGGCTGTGACAATCGGTATCTACGTCTTCGGGCTTCCCGGTGCCATCATCTCTATACCGGTAGCTGGTTGTCTCAAGGTACTTCTTGAAGATTACTTGGCACGTGCACGCAAAAATCGAGTCAAGAGCGAGAAGCCACTGGCAAAATTAGTCAAAAAGCTGCAAGGCGAAGACGAACCGGCTGCCTAGCACTTAGTCAGCATACTCCCAAATACTTCCTTTTGACGTATCACGCACGGTGATGCCATGTGTCGCAATGCTGCTACGAAGTTCATCTGAGCGTGTCCAGTCTTGACTATCACGTGCACGTTGTCGCTCGACAATAAGTTGCTTTACCTCGTCACTAATATCAGGTGTTGATGCGATCAGTTGGAGCCCCAGGACGCTATCAATAGTCTCAAGGAGTTGCTCGAGTCCTTCTTGGTGTATCTTGGCAATTGGTTGAGTATCAAGGTGTGAAAATGCCTCATCGATCACCTTGAGCGCTTCTGGAGTGTTGAAGTCGCTATTCAGCGCTTCAAGTATTGCTCCTTTTGCCGCAAGAAGGCCGGTGAACTTTTCGCTATCCTGGTCCAGTGTATCATGTGTCTGGTGTCGGAGTGCGGCAACGTTTCGCCAATGTCTCAGACGATTATGAGCGCTCGCGACATTATCAAAACTGAAATTAGTCGGCTTGCGATAATGCGACTGCAGGACAAGTAAACGAAATGCCAGCGGATCGACGCCACGACTTGTGAGATCCGTTAGTGTAAAGAAATTACGAGCGCTCTTGGCCATTTTTTTATCGTCGACAAGGACGTGTTCGTTATGGACGAAATACGCTGCGTATGTCGGATTGTTGCGACCAGCAGTGCTTTGAGCAATCTCATTTTCATGATGAGGAAATGCAAGATCGATACCCCCTGTATGGATGTCAAACGGTTGGCCGAGACTCTGCGCACTCATCACAGAACATTCGATATGCCATCCCGGACGACCCGAAATATCATGACCGTCGAGGACAAACTCCCACGATGGTTCTCCTGGTTTATGGACTTTCCAGAGGGCGAAATCATGCAAGGATTCTTTATCGTATTCGTCGTTTTGAATGCGTTCATTACTGGTATTGGCGTTCGTCAGTTCAACGAGTTGCCCGTACTTTTTGCCAGATTTTTTATAGGCGTCAATCGAAAAATAAACACCGTCGTCTGCTATATAGGCAAACCCTTTTTCGTGAAGCTCGGCGATAAGCTGGCGCATTCCTTCGATGTTTTGCTCATCCGTTGCTCGTCGAAATTCAAATGCATCAACATTGTTACCGATTGCGCGCATATCCTCAAGAAAAAGCTCGCCGTATTGTTTGGTTAATTTTGTTAGTGCTGCGTGGCCGTCGAGTTCGGGATACATTTCGCGACTGCGACGAATTGTCTTATCGTCGACATCCGTAAAATTCATAACATGTTTGACATGCCAGTCATTGGCCTGAATAACGCGCCGCAGCATATCGGCAAAAATAAATGAACTCAGGTTGCCAATGTGCGCATGGTCGTAAATAGTAGGCCCACAGCTGTAAATACGTACAAGATCAGGATCTAGCGGAGTAAATTTTTCGATTTTTTTGGTGAGCGTATTGTGAAGTTCGAGAGTCATAGAATTCCTTTTTTACGGATTAATAAATAAAAGAAAAATCTATACAACAACAGGGATTATTATGAGTTCGTATCATCGTTTTTTAACGCTTTATCCGTCGCCTCAACTAATTCTGCTACTATTTTATCGTATTGTTCGTAGACACGGAACCCCGCCGCGTACATATGACCGCCTCCACCAAAGAAACCGGCTACTTTTTCGGCAATTGGAGAGTTTGTGCGGAGCTTCCCTGTGAGCTTTCCGTCGGGGTAGGTTTTTATGGCGACGGCAATCTCGACACCTTCGACCATGCGCATTTCATCGAGTACGAGTACGCTAGGATTGTATTGGTCGCTGTATGCCTGAATATCTTCCCAAGGAATGTGAACAAGGGCGAGTTTGCCGTCGAGTAAATATTCGATACGACTAATTAGTTCGCCTTTGTATGCGAGAATCTCGGGGGATTTTTTCATGTATTCACGGCGACGTTCTTCGATTGCGGCATTGCTTGCGCCAAGTTCGGTCAGCTTGCCTGCAACAAAAAATGCCTCCGCGCTAACATTTGGTGTGGTCAGGCCCAGGCTGTCAGACATGATAGCAACAAGCATATCTTCGGCGGCCTGCTCATTGATAGCCCAATTATTTTTGCTAGCAAAACGATACAAAATCTCACCGGTTGCAACAGCTGTTTCGGCGAGCATTGTATGGTCAAAACTAAGTGTCGCGTCTGTCGTGTGGTGATCGATAACAAGCACAGGGTGTGTCTCGAGAAATGAGCGCACACCGGGAGTTTCGAGTACCTTGCTGATAAGGACATCGGCGCCGGTATCGACTAAGATCGCGAGATCGGCAGATGCGTCAAATGTCGAAACAACTCTATCCCATCCAGTAATATAACGTAAGTATTTGGGCATTTCGATTGGACAATATAAAATAACCTCTTTTCCGAGGTCGCTGAGTATTTCTTCGAGTGCCAAGCTACTGCCCAGCGAGTCGCCGTCGGGATTTTCGGCTTGAATAATAATAATTTTTTTAGCTGCGGTAATAAGATCTGTTGCTGTGTCGTGCATTCCCCTATTGTAACAGATTGTGAAGTAATAGACTTTTTAGTCAGAAAAAATTAATCCCCGGTCCCGGTAGCCTTACTTTTATAAGTAAGGCTACCCGGGAAACCGGGGGGGGTGCCACCCTAAAGGGCGGCTAATTTGTTTACTGCGAGTAATCTACTTTAAAGTATTATACATCATCAAATTAAACAACTACTGGGAGATCTAACTGTCACCGTTGTCGCTGAAGCATCCCTATAAGTTGGAATGGTCCGCAGCCTAGGCGACTCTCCTGCGAGAGTGCCAGTGCCAAGCTCATGTTCATACTTCCCTTGGCGTATGAACGTCGCCGTTACTACACACCGGTGCGGGTGCAAACCGCTTTTCTTTAAGACCTCCACCGGGGAGATCCCTCATGACTGCTTCAACGCTAACTGCTCAAAAAGAGAGTCCGGTTAGCTCCACTGTCATTCACTCACGAAGCGTGTGTAGCGCCTGTAAGTGCCCTTAACGAAGAGGTCCGCCACTTTGTTTTTTTTAGACTGTGTGAGCAGTCTCGGAAGAATCTTGTGCGGTGTCGATTCTTCCCTAGCTCCCAAACTTCACCGCAATAGGGAGGTGGAAACGGCGCATCGACAACGAGATGACTCTCGATGTCCCCGCTCCCTACTAACTCTCTGCTCAGGCCCGTTAAAGTGGACCTGTCGTCACAAAAGAGTTAATCGGCACTGCTTAGAAGTGATAATTAATATTTTAAAATATTTCCTTTATCTTTTCTAGCAAAAAGCTGTACTACTTGGTGGTCGCATGCTTCACGTGCTTGCGCCAGTACCACTGCTTGAAGTTGCGCGTGAGGCGCCCTTCTTTGCGCATGGCCTTGAGCGCTGCGACGACCGTGCTGATCGTCTCGTCACCCATGGACACCACCTTCGAGAAGCGCTGCTGCCCGAAGTCTCCCGGCTGCTTCCAGCCGGCGTCGACCGTGAAGGTCTCGGCGAGCGTGGCCTTGCCCTCGGTCGTCGGTTCGATGCGGATGCGCACCTTGCCGTTCTCGAGGACTCGGAAACCGAGTCTGCCGGTGTCGTTCATCGCGAGGACGCGGTACTCACCGGTCCCTTCGGTCCCGGCCATGTGCCACTTGTCGTTGTTGTCCGGTTCGGACATGATGCCACCTTCCTTGAGTTCCGTGGCCCGCTTGGCCCGTTCGGTGTCTCTCAGTTCGATGATCCCATCCCGCTGCGCTCGTGTTTCCACGGCGCGCGGGCAGTAACGCTCCCGGACGGCGGCGACGGGGTCGTCGACATCCGGCTCCAGCAGGACGATGAGTCCGGCCAGGACGGTACCGGTGCGACCGAAGCCGCCTTCGCAGTGAACCGTCACTCGCTTCCCCGCCTCCATTGCTGGAATGACGTGGGCCACGAGGAACGTTGCGAAAAACCGCGGAACACCACCGAAGTCTTCCATGGTGAAGTTCTTGTGATCGAGCTCCTGCGAACCGAGGTTCAGCGGAGGCCGATCGCAGAAAGTCACCAGGAGATCGGTGTTGGCGAGAGTCTCATCGCTGAGATTGATCCCGCCGGCGTACACCTCGTACGACCCGATCGAAACCAGGTCGCCGTGGTGCAACTGACAATCATGGTTTTGGGAAACCACGACCTCACTTCCTTTCGGTCGATAACTACTTTACCACATTTTTTTACGCTTGCCAACCCCCCACAGCGTTTCCACTGCATTTGAGGGGCTTGCGTACTCGCAAAGTCGTCTGTACAACTCTGCGGGTGCAGACACCGTTTTCTTGATATCGAGCTGAAGCTTCAACCTACTTTCATTGGTCACACTCATGAACAGCGGGTTTTTGTTGAAGAGCTTACCGCCGTTGTGCTCAAGGTCGAACGCATGATCGACAAAAAGCGTCGCGGACAACTTTCCCGAAAGAAAGCTGTGGAGGGCATTTGCAATAGCTCCCCATTTGGAGCCACCGAATGCGCCATCCCATGAACCTTCGTTAAAAACAGTGACAAGATCCCTCGTATGAGTAACGAGAAATTCAAGATCACGATCTTTAAGGAATCTTACGACATCGGCGTGCATCTTCGACCGCCCGCTTGGACCCTGGTCATAACTTGATGAAAGGATCGTCCGATCCAGTCGAGCCATTGCCAGGCGTGCCGTCGCGCCACTGCTGTCTGCCTCACTGTAGAAGTGACGAGATTCTCCCGATGCTGCCATCAGAAGATACAGCGCGAAAACCTCCGCGATTTCACGGTGGGTCTTTGTCCGCAGCATGACGGCTTCGTGCTCCAGGGGCGACCCTTCAGCGAGGCGGGCCATGAGGTCCGTCAAGTAAAAGTCGCTCAGGAGCTGGTTTGCCGACAGCTGTTCGTTGACGCGCTCGAAAGCGATTCGCGGCGGGTTGACCTTTGCGTTGTGCCATTTCAGGAAAAGGTTGACCTCTTTGGTGAGCGTCGGCTCGACCAGAGGCAACCTTCCCTTGTACACAACTCCCTGGGCACCATCAACCGAGATATACCCGGTGAGAGGAATGCCCAGGTGGGGGCCGGTACCGACCACTGCCGGAAGCCCGAGTTCACGGGCAACCACGGCAGCATGACACGTTTTCCCACCATTCGCCGTCACGATTGCCTTGGAGGCCATCATATCAGGCAAGTCTTCGGGAGACGTGTCGGGGCGAACCAGAATTGCATCTTCTCCTCGGGCTATGATCTGCCGGAGGGTAGGCGCGTCACGTGCGATCATGCCGACGACTGCCCCCGGAGAGGCAGGAAGTCCCTTGGCGATGATTTCTGCCTCCTCCGGAACTTCCAGAGTCGGCTGACGAAGCGACCCAATCTCGGCCAACGACACTCGCTTGAGTGCGCTTTCCTTGGTGCATCGCTTCGCCCACACGTCGCGTACCGCGCGGGTCACCTTTGCCAGCGGTGAAAGCTTGGCGCGGCGAACCTGCAAGATGAAGAGCACGCCCTTTTCGACGGTAAACTCAACATCCACGACGTCATCGTAGTGATCTGCCAGTTGCCTGACAATGCTGGAAAGCTGCTCGAAGACCTGGGGGTTCCAGGTCTTCATCTCAGCGATCGGCAGTGGGGTCTGAACGCCGGAAACGACGTCTTCCCCCTGCGCCCGAGTGAGAAACTCTCCGTAGAGACCTTCATTCCCGGTCGCAACATCACTACTGAACACGACACCGGTGCAGGAGGTATGGTCGACGTTGCCGAAGACCATTGCCTGCACCGTCACGGCCGTCCCCGTGTTATCGGAGAGGCCATGGTGCTTGCGGTACGCACGCGCTCGCTCACTTCCCCACGATTCCAAGACGGCCACGATGGCAGTCCCGAGTTGTTCGTAGGGGTCGGTGAAGTTGATTTCGTAAGAAATGTGGTTCCGAATTGTCTTCCACTGTTCCTCGAAGCGGTCTCTGGTATTGCGCGCGAAGCGCTTTCCACCCCATCGCTGCAGTCCTTCCAGGTTGGTGGGGTCAAGACCGACATTCAGGATGGTGTCCATCATGCCGGGCATCGACTCCGCTGCTCCGGATCGGACCGAAACAAGCAGGGGGTTCGTCGGGTCACCGAACGTTCGTCCGGTAGCTCGCTCCAGTTTGGCGATTTCTCGCTGAATCTGGCTCCAGATACGATTCGGAATTTCGTCGTGCTGCAGATATGCTCTGCAGACGCCGGTATTCAAGGTGAAGCTGGGCGGAACCGGCAGACCGAGATCTGTCAGAAGCGCCAAGCCAGCACCTTTGCCGCCGCGCACGGCAGGGGTCCGGGTTTCCGGTGTACCGTCCGTGGCAGACAAAACTGCGTGGCGAAGCGCCGCCATAGCTCCTCCTCAGGAGACGTGGGCCATCAACGCTCGGATAAGCGAAGATCTAGGGTGAATTATATCATAAAAATACTATATAGTCAATAATGCAAAGAAAATTAACAGAGATTAGGGATGATTTCGAGGCGTCAAAAAGTCCGCCTCGAAAGGTAGTGACACCGAATTATTCGGGGGAGACTTTTCGAGGCGGACTTGTGATTAGGCGGGATCGGTTTCGCTGTAGCGAGATCGCTTTGCTCTGATCTCCAGACGAGGACGTCTGCTGTACGGCCCGGGGTCATTCAAGTCACACTCTGCGTAGACTCTTGTTCTGTACGCCTCGCATTCACCCTCGGATCCACTGAATACCTCTTTGGGCTCGGGGGTGCGATGATTCGAGTCGTATCCAGCAAGCGAATCCTCGTTGTGGTGCTCGAAGACGATATGAGTGTCAGCCATTGCATTTCCCTTCCTAATACTTGGCCCCGGCTATCGAGGGTCATTGTACCAATTAAATCAGGTATTTGATAATTCGCAATGCCTATGCTGAAATTTATAGTGTACGACGACCTTCAAGAGCGTGAGCAAGAGTGATTTGGTCGGCATATTCGAGGTCGACACCAACGGGGATGCCACGAGCAAGTCGAGTCATCTTTACCTCTACCCCCGACTCTTGGATATGGCGCTGTAAAAATAGCGCCGTTGACTCTCCTTCGACACTCGCGTTGGTTGCGATAATAAGTTCTTCGACTTCATCTTCGTCAAGTCGTTTCATCAGTTCGGGCACGTGAAGCTCCTCTGGCCCGATGCCATCGATGGGTGAAATGGCCCCACCAAGAACATGGTATGTCCCGCTGAACTGGCCGGTGCGTTCAAGCGCGACAATATCCAGTGGTTCTTCGACGACGGCAATGAGTTTTTTGTTACGACTCGGGTCGCTATAAAGTGGAGAAATCTCTTCCGTTGCATCGATAAGGGCAAATGTCACTGGACAAGTCTTGACACCTTTATGAAGCTCAGCAATGGCTGAGGCGAGCTTGGTCGTCGTTTGTGTTTGGGCGCGTAACAAAAAATACGCATAACGTTCAGCCGTCCGGGCGCCAACGCCAGGGAGTTTGCCGAGTTCATCGATTGTGCGTGTTAATGCTGCTGGAAGAAGTTGTGTCACTGCTTTCCCTAAAGACCGAGATTGCCGAGTCCACCCATGAGTGGCTTCATTTTTTCGGCGGCAACTTCTTGAGCCTTTGCCAGACCGTCGCGAACGGCAATCTGAATCCAGTGTTCTAACTCTTCGATGTCATCGGTGTTAACACGCGCTGGGTCAATCTTTATGCTGACAATTTTCAGCTCGCCATTAAATTGAATCACCACCGCTTCGTCACCGGCTTCTACTTCGATAATCTGCTTCTTTAAGTCTTTTTGTGCTTTTCTTAGTTCGTTAAGCATCTTCATTTGGTCAAATGCCATAATAGGTCGTCCTCCGTATTTACCTCTTTAGTATACGCTATTTTTATTTTGTTTTATAGATATAGAAACGGTCTGCATTTTGATATTTGTCGTTCGTTAGAATTTCGCCTGGTTCACCCGCGTTTGGATTTCGTGCAGCTCGACTCGTGATGTAAGTTGAGGCATCTGGGAGCAGATTGCCAGGACTGACAACACTTACTTGGTCTGAATATTTTGCGACCGCAGAGTAAAATGGCACTTCCTTTTCGCTGACAATTAAGGTGACACTTCCGCGATCTTTTTTGGCGAGCTGCTTATTAAGTATGGTGAGATCGTGTGAAAACTGTGTGGCAACCGCTGGAGTATGGGTATAGCTGTACATATAGCGATCGACCCCTGAAAATACCATTCCGCCAATGAGTACTGCAAGAGGCACGAGTCCGGCGATTCGTGCGTATGGGTTTCGCGGGAATAGTCGATACCACCTGGTGATCAGCATACTGACCCCCATTGCCATTAAGAGAACGACCGGAATAAATGTGACGCTGACATATTGCGGATTGATGACGATAACAGGAAGAAGCAGGACGGTCCACGCGATGATGATATAGCTTCGTGCGGTGTATTTTGTGGTAAATAACTGAATAAATCCGAGAATAATAAGAATACATGTCCCTAGTCCGTAGACTGGCGTGGTGGTCACGCTGCCGCCTGGGTTTGTGAAGCTTGTATATTGCTCAAACAGAAGCTTGATATTCGCAAAAATATCGAGATTTGCCATTGGTATACCGAGTAGTTGCAATCCGACAGAAGGCTCTTTGACAATAGTATAAATAAGCGGGGCGATGAGGATAAGGCCGCATAGGATTCCTATCATTAGGCGCGGTTTGGAGAGCTTACGGATAATATAACGAAGATGTGGATGGAGGATCATTGCACTCAGAAGAGCAATGAGTATATAGGCTTCGAGCGGTGTGTAGAGGCTGAGTGCTCCGATTCCGAAAAGCCCGATTTTCCATAGCGTTGACCAGCGGGCACGTCTTGAGACCATGAGTGCTGAAACCAACAGCCATACCGACCAGAAAATATAGACAATTGTGGGTGTTCCATCTTGCGTAAGGAAAAGGAATTGACTCGTCGTAATGACAAGAACGGTGGTGATGACGGCGACATTTTGCTTAAACCACATTCGAAGCAAAAGTAATATCCCGAGAGCTGAGAAGAGACCGAGGATTAGCGAAGGAAGCTTGATGGTAAGATTGGAGACACCAAAGAGCGAAAATCCGAGGTGTTGAAGCAAATGATAGGGTAAATTGACGATTGCTTCGGGTTTGAAGGTCTGAATAGAAAATGTCAGCGAGCTACTTGTTACGGTTGAACTCATCTCGGCATTTGTGATACCGCCAGGGATGATTAACCAAGCGACAGCCAGAAGTGCGACGATCAATACAAAAACGACACCATACCCCAATAGATAGCGCCAGCGGTAAAGGAAGTAATCCGTAATACGTGTGACCATAAATTCCTTATGATTATAGCACGAATTTAATCATGGCGTTTATCCAAAGACATGAAGCGCAGCCGCTCAGGATGGAAGTAGAGTTCGACCTTGCCCACGGGACCATTACGGTGTTTTGCGATAATCAGATCGGTGATGTTCTCGCGTTCGGTTTCGGGGTTGTAATACGCTTCGCGGTAGATAAACATAACGATATCGGCGTCTTGCTCGATAGAGCCTGATTCACGAAGATCGGCAAGTTGTGGAATCTGTGGACTGCGGCTTTCAACCGAACGCGACAACTGACTCAAGGCGATGACCGGCACGTTGAGTTCGCGGGCGATCAACTTGAGGCCACGTGAGATCTCACTCACCTCTTGCACGCGGTTACCATTATCTTTACCGCTTCCCTGCATTAGCTGCAGATAGTCGATAATAATAAGTCCGAGCGGAGCGTCGTGGGCAGCACGGCGGGCTTTTGTGCGCATTTCTAAGACCGATAGCCCCGGTGTGTCATCGAGATAGATTGGCGCTTCGGCCATTTCGCCCATGGCCTCAGATAATTTTGAAAAATCATCATCAGAAAGGTTTCCTGTACGAATATTCCAAGCATCAACACCGCTTGCATCGGCGAGCATACGATCGACCAACTGCTCTTTGCTCATCTCAAGACTAAAGAAAAGCACAGATTGTTTAGCAACGGTCGCGACATTATAGGCTAGATTTGTAACGAGAGTTGTCTTACCCATGGCCGGTCGAGCGGCAAGGATAATAAGATCTGAGCGCTGTAGCCCGGCGGTCATGTTGTCAAGATCGCGCCAGCCGGTCCGTACACCCCGAAGTGCACCTTTGTTGCGGTGTAATTCCTCCATGCGATCAAAGCTATCGGTCAAAATCTCTTCGATACTTACCAGGTCTTGTTTTAGCGATTGGTCGCTGACGCCAAAAAGCTCAGACTCAGCCTGTTGTAATAGCTCCTGCGTGGTCGTTTCTTCGTTGAAACCCATTTCAGAAATCTCTGCACTCGCCTTAATGAGTCGGCGTCGCACTGCTTTTTGCGATACTATCTCAGCGTATGATTCCGCATGGGCGGCTGACGGGACGTAATTGGTAAGCTCGGTCAAATAGGCGGATCCACCGATTGCTTCGAGCTCGTCTTTTTTCTTGAGTTCATCTGTAAGGGTTAAAAGATCGACTGGTTTGTGTTTTTCATATAGTCGTCGCATGCCACCAAAGATAGTCGCATGTCGCTTATCATAGAAATCTTTTGGGGTGACGTGTTCGGAAATATCGGCAAGTGTCTCTTCGTCAATCAAAACGGCACCAAGCAGGCTCTTTTCGGCATCGAGATTCTGGGGTGGGACTTTTCCGGTGGGGATATCTTTTGCTGGCATATGTAGTTGGGAACGTCGCTATGCTTCCACGTTCACCTCTTCTCCACCTCCCATAATAGCAGCAACAGCCGCCGCTTGGCTATCTTTGGGCGGTGGGGGTGTGGGAATTGTCTCTATCTCCCACTCGCCTGCACCAATTTCGCTGATTGACGCTGCAATATTTGTACGATATTTTGCGTCGTCGAGCTTTTTCTTGTAAAAAGCATTGATTGTATAAATTCGAAGAATATCGCCCTCGAGTTCGTATCCGCACTTTGAGACGACGCTGTATGTCGCGAGATAGTGGACGCGGAGATATTCTATGAGCTGCGCCCAGTCGAGCTCGCCCTTAGGTGCCGTTTGTTTCTTTTTTGGCGGGGCTATTGGAACAAGTGACTCCTCCTTGACGACAACTGGTTCATCGGGGAGCTTTTTGACCGCTGCAACAGGTGCACTCACCATGGGGGTGGGTGCAACCAAAGCGATACTTTTTGGCTTGGGCGGCTGAGTATTTTCGGCCAAAACAGTGAGAAGTTTCACATTTGGCTGAGATGACTTTGCGACATCGAGTAGCTTGTCCAAGAGAGAGAGAAGCTGCGGAGATTCACCGAGATGAGTTCGAATCGCCGTGATTAACTGAGCGGTGAGGACATTTGGCTGGATACCACTTTGCTCGGCATCATAGAGAAGAGTGATAATACTCTCAAGGTTTTTTGCTTGGTGGGCTTCAATGAGTTTTTGTACCTGCTCTTGTGGGGCGAGTCCGATAGCACGTTCGACAAGTTCGCGAGTAATACCACTTTTTTCATCGGCCAGGCTACTGAGCTGATCGAGCAAGCTAATGCTATCGCGAAAGCTTCCATCACCTCGCTCGGCAATGAGCGCAAGTGCCTCGTCGTCGATGGCAATTTTTTCTTGGTCGGCAATATGTCGAAGATGTTTTGCTGCATCTGCAGGGGTGATTGAACGAAAATGAAACCGTTGAACGCGGCTGATAATGGTCGCGGGGAGTTTATCGAGATCGGTTGTGGCAAGGATAAAAACAGCATGCTCAGGCGGCTCTTCAAGTGTTTTGAGGAGCGCATTGAAGGCTGCTTTTGAAAGCATGTGAACTTCGTCGATGATATATATCTTTTTGCGCGCGGAGACGGGCGCAATTTGCACCTTTTCACGAAGATCTCGGACGTCTTCCACCCCGTTGTTGCTCGCAGCGTCGATCTCTATGATATCCAGATGAGTCGTGTCATCGCCATAGGTCAAGCCATTGATCTCGTGTGCCAAAATACGCGCAATTGACGTCTTGCCAACCCCCCTTGGTCCAGTCAGGAGATAGGCATGGGCGATTTTTCCTTGTTTGAGTGCTCGTGAAAGCACATCGGTAACATGACCTTGCCCGACGATCTCGTCAAGTGATTTGCTCCGATACTTTCTATAAAGCGCTTTTGACACTGTTTATTTCCCCTCACGTTTTCTCATTCCATTGTACGATATTTATGAGTATTCGGATGTTGTGATTTTACATATAAAAATAAGCCCGGTCTGGAGAATCGGCTTGAGATTCTCCAGACCGGGCTGTCGTCACTTGCCCACGGGCGGGAAGAAGCGATCGATTGCCTCCAACCACCCAGCCCCTTCTCGCCAGAGGGTGGTCGTGTCACGGTCGTCATCGTTATTTACGTGGACGATTCTCGACAAAAACCATCCGCTTCCTTCCTTCGCTCGCGCGTTTTTCAAGAGTTCTGCGGGAGATTCACCGTGAACTTCGCCGTCTCGTGGACGCATCGCCCCGCCAGAGTCATGAGGGATAATCGCGTAATACATAGACACTCCAGACGTTGTAGATCGAATCGGTTATAAGACCAACTGACAAGCGGATGCAGTTCACATCCCGCAGAGCGCTTCGAACCAAGCTTTGGGGGTTACTGTTTTATTGTTCACGCGGTAGTGCTTTGCGTAGCACGTCGGATGCGAGCTGCTCGCAAACACGAGACCCACCGGTCCTGCGGTCTGAATTGGCCTTTCATAGTACCCTTCCTCAAGTGTAATCTTCCAGGTAATATGCGTCGGGGCATCCTCCTCGACAATGACATCTTTCACGCCTTTTCTGGGCTTGGCTTTTTCCACGAAGTCATCCATTTTACCGTCTTGTATGAAAAACGAATCTCTCAGCATGGTGATTTTGAATCCACCATGGAAGGCGTCAAACCACACTGTCGGTGGGTTTTCGATGATCGACACAGTCGCTCCTGGTCAGTCTGTTGGCCAGCAAGTTACGCTGTTCATCATACTCTAGAATGACCGAATAATCTACGGGGAGCTTCTTTTTTGCAATTATTGAGGTTATCTCCCTAGAAAAGTGATATTTGCTGAGCAGGGAGTGTAAGCGGTGTTATCTTGAAGTCGAGAGATGCCTTATATCCAATGAATTTCTTGATAGGAATATAGACGAGCTCGTCTTCGTAGGTACAAAAAAGAAATGATCCTAACATGCCAGCGACCTTTCCAGATATGCGATTCTGCTCTGTACAATCGATGGCGTTCTTAAGGAGAGGTGTTCCGTGAGGAAAAAAGACAGAATCGAGAGTAAGAACGTCTGTATTTGTAAACGAAACGCCAAGAGTTTCTTCGATACGTTGTTTTGTCTTGAGCAGCTCATTTTGGGCAATTTCCTGGTCGTGAGCATACGTGCTAAGGAGTTGTTGTTTTTTGCGAAGCTGTATTGTTTCGGCTATATTCTCGAGCTTAGCAATCTGGGCTTCATAATCACGAGCGATAAGTGCCGTAGGAAATGTTTCGAGGATAAGCGCGGCTCGTGCGCCTTGTTCAAGAAGACGAGCATTTCCCCGCTTTGCGTGTGAAATTCCCACTTTTATAACTCCGGGGCCGAAATAGGCAAGGTAAAGAAGATGGGGCTCTTGATTGCGTGTTTCTTGCTTCTTAGAAACACTGGTAGCATGATAAAATGCCGGATTAAATCCGGTTCGCTGCTGACATGCGGGGCACTGTTCGTATTTTTCGGCAATAATGGCATTTTCGGGACAAACAAAGCGTTCGCCTGTCGCAAGATCACCCCAACCAATGCAATGACGCTCGGAGGTATCGAATACAAGACTTATTTCTTGATGAAGGGGTTCTACATTCGCGAGATAACCATCTCGCTGGAGAGTGAGCGTCGGCGTGTCTGCACTGTTAAAGCCGACATTTCCAAGGAGATATGTGCCCGCCTCGAGCATAAGTAGCCTAAAGAGAGGCTTCGACTGCCGCCCATGTGGCGTCAGGATTATCTTCTGGGATAATAATGGTCACCTGGTTTCCTTCTGTGAGTCGGAAGTATGTGACGCTTGCAAGAAGAATTCGGTATTCTTTGCCATTTGCTTCGACGTAGTAGGTCCCATCATGCTGGACAAGCGTTCCAATAATTTGTTTGCGAACGACAGGGCCGATTTGTTTGTAGATAAATCCACCGTCATCAGCGATCGTGAGCTTGAGTATATCGCCCTCTACGAGCTTTGATTTACTCGCGTAATTGGCTGGAACGGGATAGCTTTTTCCATCTGGCCCGATCATTATTTGGCCGTCAAAGACGCCTTCGATGACCTTTCCGCCAACTTCTTCTTGGCTATTTCGTGGCGTCACAACATTCCCATCGTCACCGACGATGCTAATAAGAAGTTCTTTTGCGGCGGCCAAGTTAGTTTCTGCTTCCTGGATAAGCGACCGCAGCCGCTTTACTTGTTTTTCGGGTAATTCAGACATGGTTCTCGCTTTTCCTTTGTCTATTTTGGTGTGTATTACCCTTATATATATCAATGAAGTTAAAAAGTGTCAATATATGGACTGTTCCAGTAAGGTGTGGCGCTGCGAAAAAGCGCGCCACACCTTACTGGATGAGGTTAGTCGTCCCTCTGGGAGATGTAGAGGGATTCTCGCTCCGGGTCCCACTCCCTGACGATGACATCCTCGAGGCTTTTCTGTACGATCCGCATCCCGCTGTGCCACGAGGCTGCATCGTGTGTTTCGGGGCTATAATCCCGATAAACGGGAATAACCGCGACTGCTTGTCCGGACTGACTTACGCGTAGTACGGCAGAGATGCGATTGTTCTCGTCCTCTGCGTTTCGCACCACAACGAAGTCGCGCTGCCTCCAGGCCCTGTAGGGCACATGGGCATCGTGACCATCCTCGTAGACTGCGTACTCAGAACCGTCGAATGTGATGACGACATGCCACGTTCGTTTGCTCCCATGCTGAACTACCCAAAATGGCCAGCACATAACGCAGCCACCCTGAGAGAACTTGCCCAGGTCATCGGTGAATACCGTACCCATAGTGTCTCCAAGCTTCTTGTAGTCTTCCTCGAGTAGTATATTAAAATAGCCTATATACTATGTCAAGGTTCAGGTGGTTAGGAGTTTCCGACCCAATCCTGCCATGTATTTGCCGCATACATTCCATTGGAAACGAGGCCCATACTGAGGGTACTCGAGCAGATTGTCGAAGTAAGATCGCTTGCAGTGAATGAATTTGGCGCAAAGCCGTCTTGGGTCATCATAAAGACTTTTCCTGATTTACTGAGCGCAATGAGCTTATACTGTTTGTAGGCATCACTACCTGAATTTGCTATGCAATAAATCATGTTGTATGTCACTGAGGTATTATAAGAGCTTTTTGATGCTTTTATGCCAAGCGTCTCAAGTATGGTTTTGGTTCGTGGGTATTCATGACTTGAGTTTGACCCATCATCTCGAGCGCGATAGGATTCCAGGACGCCAGCGATGTTATCAAGATCGGATTGGACTGCGGCATCTTGCGCACGCGCCTGGACCCCATTATAAGTGACGAGAACGATACTCGCCAAGATACCAATCGTCACGATGACGATGAGTAGTTCGGTGATAGTGAAGCCTCTTTGAGTAAAACGCATGATGGTTATGTATGTATTGTAGCAATCTCTTCTGTATTCGTACAATCGCTTCTCTTTTTCCACAAAAATATCAGGGGTAAAGTGTAAAATGTTGTTATTTTTATATATAGTCAGGAAGTGGCGCGTTATGGCCGGTCCCTACGACAACGATGGTTTCATCAGGGTGATCCCTCGCAATGGCGGCAAGTCCAGCAACTGCAACAAGTGTCGTCGGCTCATACGCCGGCGTATCCATTCGCCATAGGTCTCTGCGTAGTTGTTGGTACAACCCCATTACTTTTTCTACTTCATCATCAGATACTGAAGAAACCTCAAATCGTTTGTCGGCATCTCGCAGAACTTTCAGCGCTCGCTCGCCGACATATCTGACAGCCGAGCCTCCATACCGCGCGTTTGGGTTGGTGGCAGGCATGATATTGCCGCTCTCAAGACTCACGGAAAGGCTATCACTTCCCTCGGCTTCGATACCATGAACGATTGCCCTCTCGTAACCAAGTTCGTCGGCTCGTTCACGAATACCAGCGGCATGACCCCCTCCCCCAAGGGCAACAACAACTCTATCTGTATCGGGAAGAGCCCGGAATATATCATCGGCAAGTGTTCCTTGTCCAGCGATAACCCCGGGATCGTCGTAGGGATGAAGCAATTCGCCTAGCTCCGGATGTGCCAATATCCAATCGTTGGCATTGGCAAATGCTCCCTCTACCCTCTCTACATGGAGTCGCGAATCGTCCATTAGAGAGTAAAGTCCATCGCTTTTTTCGTATGGTGCCGATGCTGGAACGGCAACGTTTGCGCCCATGCCAAGAACCCGTGCGGCAATAACACTGCCGCGTGCGTGGTTGCCGGCCGATGCTAGGCGAATTTTCTCCGCACCCTGGGCCTTAAGGAGGCTTGCGCCGACGAAGGCCCCGCGAGCTTTTGATGTTCCTGCTTCGTTGTCGCCCGCTCGAGCGAGAAAGAGACTTCGCGCTCCGAATTCACGGGCGAGATCTGTCGCGAGATAAGGAAATTCGACCTCGAGCGGCTCAACCCTAAAATGGTCGCCGACTACTTCTCTATTTGCGTTGAATAACTCATACGCGGCATCGCCAAGACTCATATGTTCTAGCGTTTTTGTCATAATTCTCTCCTTAAATTAAAAGCTCCCGGCGCGGCGGCCAGGAGCTTGCTTTTCGTGATATATTTTTACGAGTGTGCAAACATGACCGCATGGGCGGGAGCAATAATAATGCTAATAATGTTTTGCGTGTGACTCATTACTATTTAGTGTACGCTTGTGTTTAGTATCACACAATAGAGGGATTGGATCACTGAAACCAAACAAAAACTACCGCTCACACAGAACGGTAGTTTTTGTTTGGTCAACAATCGGTTGAATAATAAAATTAGCTAAGTTCGACTGAAGCGCCAGCTTCTTCGAGGCTCTTTTTAGCTGCTTCAGCGTCATCTTTAGAGACCTTCTCTTTGATAGCTGATGGAGCGTTGTCCACGAGAGCCTTAGCTTCACCAAGACCAAGTCCAGTGATTTCTTTAACAGCTTTGATGACTGCAACTTTCTGAGCACCTGCATCCTTGAGGGTGACAGTAAATTCAGATTTTTCATCTTCAGCGCCAGCACCAGCATCTGCTGGAGCGGCGACAGCTACAGCGGCAGCTGCAGCAGGTTCGATGCCATATTCGTCTTTTAGGATAGTTTTAAGGTCGTTGACCTCGAGTACAGTAAGCTTAGTAAGCTCTTCTGCAAGTTTCTTAATGTCGGCCATGATTGACTCCTTGTAAATTTCTTAATAATTAACTGGTTGCTTTTGCTTCGATACCATCGAGAAGAGCGTGGAGGTTGCCGGACAGTGCATTTGTCACGTCGTGTACCGGAGAAAGTAGTTGTGAAACCACTTGACCGATAAGCTGGTCCTTGCTTGGAAGTCCTGCAAGGGCTTTTACTTCGTTAACATCGAGCAGTTTGCCCTCGCCCGAAAATGCTCCCGCGAATTGCAGGTTTGGGTGAGTTTTTGCAAACTTGTCGAGGATCTGTGCTGGCGCTACTTCGTCTTCTGTGCTGATAGCGTAGAGTAGCTGGCCGCTTAAAGCGGTGGTATCGGTGTCCTTGTAGGTATCGTTGGACGACAGGGCTACACGGACAAGGCGGTTCTTAATCACCTTGATAACCACCCCTGCTTCACGAGCGGCTTTACGAAGCTCCTGAACATCAGCCACGCTGAGTCCTTGATACTGTGCAAAGACGGTCATTTTTGAAGCGGCGAGCAGCTCGCTCATATCTGCAACCAAAGTGTTCTTTTTATCGCGTGAAATTGCCATAAAAAATCCTTTCTTTAGTTGGTGTTTTATTCAACCGAATTGTCAACGTGCGGTAATGAGAAAAACAAAGAAACAAAAAAGTCTTTGATTCTCGCACTACCAAAGACTTCCTAAAATATGATGTTTGTATGCATATCCTCGGTGGCGTTATTAAGTAAGTTTCCTTACCGCCACTGTCTCTGGCAATGTCTGAAGGAAGTATAGCAGAAGCTACGTGAAAAAGTCAACAGTAATAGCCCTCTAGAGAGAAGTTATTTGACCACAATCCATATTTCGTTTATAATACGGCACCTATGTCTCGTGGAAAACAACGTGGAGTCTTCGTTGCGGGCTGATTATCACTCAGCCCCGCTTCCTTATGCTGCCGTGCCACTCGATCTCGGGCACGACCTTGTGAGTGGTCACGAGAGGATTACCTATCATAATGAATCACTCGCTCGTATTCAGCGTGGATTATTTCAGGCAGTTGAGATGGCACTTGAGGACGAGTGGATAGCCTCGGGAGATGAGGAATTGGCGCTGCGTGTCCGGCGGTTGCTCGATATTTCGCTCACTCAGTCTCACGAGACGAGGCTTTTTCTCAATCGACGCTTCGAAAAGGTGATCGATGGGGCTGGTGATGAGCGTATCGTTCGAGCAGCCAAGGGCATGGCTACACCCATCGATCTATTATCAGTGTTGGTCGACTATCCTACCCTAGGATCGATTGAACTCGCAAAACTTTCGCATCCGCTTGACGCACACGCGGATGAGCCTATGGATAGGGCTATACAAGGTGCGATTCATGAAGTGGGTGGACACGAACTACTGGCCTCCCCAAAGTACAAGCCAAAGACACGCGAACTCGATATTCCTGCCATGACCGTCCTACGTAAGAGAAAGGTTGGCATGGTAGCGACAAACGCAGGTGATATTGGCGTTATCTCTCGACAAGCTTTTCTTGTCCGCGGTGATGAGGATGCACGACAGGAGTCGCCGTATGTCGACCGAAAGATAAGAAATCCCGAGCGATTTCCCGAGCTGGCCGAACTCGTCGAGTCATCTATTCCGACTCTTGGTGAGACAGAGTATATGAAATGGCTCCAGCCTGTTGCCTCGTCATACTACGCAAAATACCTCTAAAACGAGGTATAGGAAGCAATAAATAATGCGCACAGGCGCAATTGAGAGACTCCTCAATCGCACCTGTGCGCAGCAACTTCTCTTGGGAGAAGTCTGTCAGCCCTGTTCGTCCCCGTGCCTGCGGGTCGAAGTTTTGGAAGCGGGATCGCTGTCGAGCTTCCCGCTCATCGTTTCGGCCGTACCCGAAGCCGTGTCGTCGTCGGCCAGGGTGTGGAGACGAGTGCGCTTCTTTGTCGGCGTGTCGGGAGTCGTGTGGTGGTAGGCCGCCACACCGACTGCGGCCGCGACAGCAAGAACCGCAATGCCTCCGACAATAATTGCCTTCTTCATGAGGTCTTCTCCTCCGTTGGGGTCTCGGCTGAATCGCTTTCGCTCTGCTTGCGCTGAACATACGGCAATTCGTCGACTTCTGGTGTAGAGGGAGTTTTGGTGCGCTCCGGCATCCATTGCATGAGGCCGTACGCCGCCATACTTTGCTCCATCCCCACTCCTCTGAAATATTGACAGGATGACAATTTAATTATAAAGCTAACTCTACTGCATGTCAATGACGGCGCGAATGTCTTGCTGGATTGTTTGGATGGGAAGAAGCGTCGTGTCCCTTGTGCAATGGATCGGCTTGAAGAGATTGGGAAACATCTCACATAATTCTGTATAAACACTCACGGCGCGCTCAAGATGATTGAGGTCGGCTTCATGGATGTCGTGCTTTTTGTCTGTATAACTGCGATCTTCTCGTTTTGTCATGAGCTCTTGGGCAATTGCGGCGGGCATGAGGAGCACGACGTTAAGATCGGGTTTTGGGATGTTTAACATTTGAAATTCGAGGTTATATATCCAATCGTAGTAGGCTTCGCGCTCTTTTTTGTCTGTGATTTTTTGGCCCTGATGAGCCATATTAGAGCCGACATATCGATCACAGAGAACGATCTTCCCTTCCTCGAGATCGTGTCGAATTGCAGCTGCTGCTTCAAAGCGATCGAGGGCATAAAAAAGCGAAGGCGCATAGGCTCCGAGCGTATTGGCATCACCATATTTTCCGTTGAGATATGAGGTGACGAAATATGAAGACGGGCTGTCATACTGAGGAAATTTATATGTTGCAACATCTCGGCCCTGATTTTTAAAATGCTCGAGCAAAAGATTGAAATGAGTACTCTTCCCTGATCCGTCGCTGCCCTCGATAACAATAAAGCGGCCCTTTGGCATTTATTTCAATTCCCCTGAGAGCCCTTCGAGAACGATGGGGGTTTTCCGCTGGTCTTTGTATGCCCTCGGGAGCATTTGCTCTGGCGACCAGTTCGCGATGATGGAGGATAGGTCATCGCTCGTACTTGTTTGATACTTGCCGCTTAACTGTTTATATTCAAGATCAACCTCACCTGTTTCATAAAAAACAATCTGAGCGATTCGCTCGCCGACGGGTAGGACGACACTTTCGTGTTGATTCATATTATAAATCTCCATGGTCCAACGATTGATATAGCCCGGATCACCCCATCCGGCGTCAAGACAAACCGCGACGCCATTTCGTCCCCATGTGCTCCGGGCCTGCATGGTCGAGGTACCGGGTGCCTTGATACCGATAAATTCATGCGTGTGTGCGAGGATCCGCTCACCAGGGCGAAGAACGATAATCGGATGATCGTCAGGAATATTAGCAAAAAGTTTGTAGCCATATTTTTCGCACCACGCCTTGTGTGGCATCGCTTCAAGCGGCCCTTTGAAATATCGAGCCACGTCTCCTTGGTCAAAAGGATTGTAAACGCGCGCTTCTTCCTGATACTCTTGCTTATAAAAATAATGACCTAAGGTAACGTCAACGCTACTTCCGGCAATGTGATTTTCCTGATATGGATGAAAAACGACCTTCCCTTCCTTGATCGCCTTCTTTATTTGCACATTGCTATACACACTCATGTCAGTCTCCCTCGTCTCACTGTCTATTTTGCTGTGACAATAGTTCAATTGTAGCACGAGCCAGATGTTGCTACTATAAGGGGTATGAAGAGTATGGTTGTGGCGTATGATCGCTACCGAGCAATCGGTAAGAATGGTGGCCGTCCCTGGGAGGGCGGAAAGTTAAAGGCTGATATGCGACATTTTAGAGAGTTAACTCGTGGAAAGTCAGTCATCATGGGCCGTCGAACGTTCGAAACGGATGTTGGTGGACATGCACTTCCGAAACGTCAGAATATCGTGCTCTCACGTGATGAATTTCAGGCGCCCCATGACGTTCTTGTAGCACATAGTCTCAAAGAAGCTTACTCACTAGCATTGGGTGACGTGGTTGTTATCGGTGGTGGCCAGATTTATCTCGAAGCGCTCCGTGACGTAGATATTGTCTATGCGACAGAAATCGACGCGGATATCGAAGGAGATGCCTTTTTCCCTGTTCTGTCTCATGATGAGTGGAAAGAAACGACGCGTGAAAAACATTCCGCAGACGATGAGAATATATACGACTATTCTTTTGTGACTTACGAGCGGGTCAGATAGCAATTGGCGCTTTGATGCCAGGATGCGGATCGTAGCCTTCGAGCGTGAAATCATCGATGGTGAAATCAAAAATTGACGTTATATCGGGATTGAGCGTCATTGTGGGCAGTGAACGCGGCTCGCGTGATAATTGCAAATCGACCTGCTCTTGATGGTTGAGGTAAATATGCGCATCACCCAGCGTGTGAACGAATTCACCAGGCTTTAGGCCTGTCACATGCGCGACCATCAAAGTAAGAAGCGCATACGAAGCAATATTAAATGGCACGCCGAGAAATGTATCACCGCTTCGCTGATAGAGCTGGCAGCTTAGTCTTCCGTCGCTTACATAAAATTGAAAAAGACTGTGGCACGGTGGTAATCCTGCCTTTGCCATTTCTTTAATATCTGCGACATTCCATGCACTGACAATATGACGGCGGGAGTCAGGATTGTTCTTGATTGATTCGATTACCTCAGTAATTTGATCAATTTCGCCGCCATCACGGCCGGGCCAGTGACGCCATTGATAGCCATACACCGGACCTAGCTCGCCGTACTTTTTTGCAAACTCATGGCTTGAAGCAATATTTTCAGTAAATTCGCGTAACTTTTGCTGCCATTCATCAGAACCTTGCTCTGGCACAGGCTGGTCCGTAGCTGCCAAGTATGCTTTGAAGGGCCATTCATCCCATATATGGACATTGTTTTTTACAAGATATTCAATATTGCTATCACCTTGCAGAAACCAGAGTAGCTCGTGGATAATCCCTCGAAGAAAAACCTTTTTTGTCGTGACAAGCGGAAAGCCTTCGCTTAAATCAAAGCGCATTTGACGGCCAAACACACTTTTGGTGCCAACACCGGTGCGATCGGTTTTGACCGTCCCATTATCCTTGATATCTTGCAGCAGGTCCAGATACTGCCTCATCCTCGCACCTCCCTAGATGTCTCGTGTTGCTTATGACTATAGTATGACATAAGGTCGCGGGCATTGCTATAGGGTCTGATGCTAGGTTTTTGTCTTATTCCATACAGCAAAAAGAAGCTCCAATTTGGAGCTTCTTTCGCTAGCCGAGAGTAGCAATTAGGCGTTGCTGTTCTCTACCTTGATGCTTGGACCTTGGGTGGTAGAAATGCTGAGAGATTTCACATAACCACCTTTAAGGCTGGTCGGCTTTTGGCTTGCAAGACTGTCAAAGAATGCCTTTGCGTTTTCGCCAAGTTTGTCTGCGCCAAACGAAACCTTACCGATAGCAAGGTGAACGATAGCTTGCTTGTCGACGCGGTATTCAACCTTACCTGCTTTTGCTTCGCTGACTGCTTTTGCAACATCTGTTGCCACGGTGCCTGATTTTGGATTTGGCATGAGACCACGTGGGCCGAGGAGACGAGCGTATTTACCAAGTTTTGGCATGTATTGTGGTGTTGCGACAAGAATATCAAAGTTGAGGTCTTCTTTGTCGAGTTGTTTGAGAAAATCCTCGTCACCAATGATATCTGCACCGGCCTTCTTGGCATTGGCATGCTCTGCTTCGGGGGCAAATACGGCGACGCGGATAGTTTTACCAGTACCATTTGGAAGCGATACGGTTGCACGGATGTTTTGATCAGCCTGGCGGGGGTCAACACCAAGCCGAGCATGAATTTCAACAGATGCATCAAACTTAGAAGGGTTGGTTTTGGTCGCGAGTTCAAGCGCTTCGGCAAGAGTATATACTTTGCTTTTTTCGATAAGCTTGGCTACCTTGCGGTAGTTTTTGCCGCGACGCTCGATAAGCGGACGAGTGACTGGTTTTGGGCCTTTCTTAACGGTCGTGTCGACGTCCTCTCCTTGGGGAGTTGTATCGCCAGCTTCTTTGCGAGCCTCTTTTTCTGCTTTTTCTTCAGCTTCGCGGAGTGATTTTTCACTTCGTTTCCCTGCTTTTGCAGTATGAACTTCTTCGCTTGCTTGAGCCTCTTCTTCTGTAGAAGTAGAAGCAGATGCAATCGCAGCTTCGATTTCTGCAATAGTATTCTTTTCGGTGACTTCGAGCCTGAGCTCTTGTGCTTTTTCAAGCAATTCGGCTTTTTTAGCCATAAGGATGATCCTTTCTGTGGTGCAAGCGGCTTTTACAGCCTCCCAACATTGATATTTATGTCGAAAGTATATCATGTTTATTCTAATATAGCTAGGCGACGATACTATTAGTTGATGTTACTTAGGAATATGATATAGTAGTATCAACTGACCAATACGACCACGGAGGTTTTCAGTGTCTCTCAGGGTAGACGAGTCCTTCTCGGCACGCCGAGTCAGTATCACCCTCAATGGTGTGCCAACGTCAGTCGAAGTGGAGATTTATGATGATGTGGCGGACGGTATCGTTCACGTGCAGGCCGACGTGGCTTTGCTCAGAGGCCGAGGTGTCAATGTCTCTTGTTCATCCGATGGGGATGAACTGAAGATCGCTGTCACAGTCGGGCGTGCCTCTGGCGGAATCAGCATCCGGAACTCCGGAGATGCGATAGTATCAGGGGACGGTGTGGCTAACACCGGGGTGATGCTAGGCGGTCATGATGACCGCACGCAGCAGCGGTTCGTCGAGGTGACACAGTCGGTGTCGCTCCACCACGATACCGGACCGAAGGTTGCCATGAAGCTCTCCGTGGGCCCAGATGGCATTTTGTGCCGAGTTACGCCGTAGGTGTCGGCAGTACCCCCGAAGGATTGAGGTGTGACAAACGCCTCAACCCTTCGGGGTTGTTTTATTTAGAGTAAGAATAACCAGTATTGACTTATATAATGAATACTGGTATAATAGTGCTTAAGACTTTTAGAGAGTACATTTTCAGCACTAGGACAAGGAGACGGCGTAATGCGCTGGTTCATGAGCGGTTGGCGGACCCTCTCCCACAAGTTCCTTCCACTGATGAAGGAAAAGTGGCAGGCGTTTCGCCACAAGTACATCCCCGAGACTCGGGAAGAATGGCGAGAATGCATCCCTGCGTTCTTTATGGGTGCAATCCCGGTGATTGCAGCGGGGATCGTTGTCGTCACATTGGTCTACATTTCCGTTCATCCCATGCAGAGGCCTACTGCTCCGGCAGCACCCCTGCAGGCAGCACCGACGACTCAGGTCGTGGTGGTGACCTCCGAGGTGCCGGTGACCGTGTCGCCGAGGCCCGGCAAGCAGGTGGAGCGAACACACGGCAGTACGCCGGCATCGCCCACTGCTCTCCCCGCGCAGGTGGTTGTGGAAACGCAGCTTCCCGCAAGCGGCACGAGCGTGAAGCTGCCCGTGACAACGACCTCACCGACATCGCCCATCCCGAGTGAAACCGTGAAGCCGACCGTTCCCCCGAGCGACCCCGTTGTTTCGGACTCGGTGAATACTCCGACCAGTCCCTGAAAGTCGAGCCCCGTGCTTCGACCAGACCATGCAGATACCTCGCACGGCCGGTCGGGTTGTGCGGGGCGTTTGCATCTCTCTAAAAACAAAAATACCCCTTCGAGAGGGGCAATCTTGTTACCGGGTCATCCCCAGTAATGTCCAGTGACCATTATCGCTTCTGAGACGATAATCGCGTGCGCCATCAGTCATTGTAAAGATCTGTGCGACGCGTTCACCACTTTGGATGATCGTACGAAGCCCGGCGTCGATGAAGTCATAGGTTGATCCTTCAAACTCCATGCGGCGCGGATAGGTTCGCAAGTTTCTTCCAAATCCGATTGCGGTGACGTCAATTGGACTGTTTATAGATGTATATGTTTTCATATTCGCTCCCTTGGTGTTTTGTTTAGTAAACATCAGCGGAATTAGGAGGTGGACTACAAGGCTATGCGCTGTGCACCGCTTACGCTAGCGCGTTTATTGCCTGAAGTAGTGAATATGTAATCCCAGCAGGGACGCTTTTCCTTTTGGAGGATAGTGTGTATGCCGGATTAAATCATTAAATTTTTAATGTGGTTTTGGGGGTTTGTAAGTGAAAAGGTTCTCCACCAGTACTCACATAACCATTACTATTATAGCGCGCTTAGCAGTTACTGCGTCAATGGTTTTATGTGCCGCTATTTTCTTCAATGGATTTAATAATTTGGGCGATATCAACACCCTTCCCTAGCACAGGTTTCCATAGATCACCTACCTTATCGAGACGCTTGGGGATATTTTTGATCGTGAAATTGGTCGGCTTGAGTGAGGGAATGACTTCATCCCAGTGAAGCGGTGTTGAGACGGTCGCATCTGGTGTAGGGCGAAGTGAATATGGTGCAGCCAGGGTCTGGCCCTCGCGATTCTGTAAAAAATCAAGATAAATACGATGAGGACGTTTGGCGGGCATACGCTCAACACTGGTTAGTTTTGGCTGACGAGTGTGAATTTCGAGTGCGAGTAAATGAGCGAAATTTTTGGCTTGCTCAAACTCATATTTAGCACCAAGCGGGACGTATATATGAATGCCGGTTTTGCCGGATGTTTTGGGATATGCAGGAAGACCCCATTCGTCACAGACTTCCTTTACTGTTTGGGCGACCGTCACGACATCTTTGAATGTTACTCCTTCTGGGTCAAGATCGATCACGAGCCAATCCGGAGTGTGTAAGTGCCCAATGCGTGCATTCCAAGGATTTACCTCTATACTGCCGAGCTGTACGATGTATCGCAGCGTGTCGAGATCGCCCCCGACAATCCAGTGAAGATTTTTGTTGTTCGAATCAGAAAAGATATCAGTTGCTGGTGCCCACTCTGGGAGACGCTCCATATTTTTTTGAAAGAAGCCTTCGTCGGTAATGCCATTTGGTTGGCGAAGGAGCGAAAGGGGGCGATCTTTTAGGTAAGGCAAAATATAGGAGGCGACTGACTCGTAGTAGGCAATCATATCACCTTTCGTATATCCGTGTTTTGGGAAAAAGACTTTGTCTAAATGGGTAAGGTCTACCTTGCCTTTCATGGTTGTTCCCTTCTTCGCGGGCGCTGCTTGTGTTGGCTTTTCTCGTATGACGGCTCCCGGCTTTTTGTCTGGTCGCATACCCTCATATACAGGGTGACGCATCCGGCCGTCGTTTGTCCATTCTCCAAAACTCATTTCGGCGACGAGTTCGGGGCGAACCCAATGGACGGGAGCATTCGGGACAGGTGCAGTGGCAAACGGTGAGGATTTTCGCTCAAGTTTTTCGAGTTTTTCACGCAGAAGTTTTCGCTGCGCCTCAGGAATACCGCCGCCCGAATGCCCAACGTAGACAAAAGTATCACCATCGTACACACCCAGGATAAGCGAGCCAAGATACTTGCGCCCACCGCGTGGTTCGGTAAAACCACCGATGACGACTTCCTGGCGGAGCTGCGTTTTTACCTTTAACCAATTATTTCCTCGCTGATTTTCGTGATAAGTACTGTCGGACTTCTTTGCCACCATTCCCTCAAGATGCTGCTTTTTCATTTCGTCAAAAAGTCCGAGGCCGTTTGTTTCGATATGATCGCTATAGCGAATGATCGAATTGGAAGGGAGGACGGATTTCAAGAGTACTTTACGTTCGATAAGCGGCATTTCCCGAATATCTCGACCGTCGCACCATAGAATATCAAAAGCATAATAATAGAGCTGTCCTTTTGGATCACGTCGCCAATTTTGGAGTGCTTCAAAATGCGGAACGCCATTCTTGTCCATCACCATGATTTCACCGTCCAAAACCACATCATGATTAAGCCTACGCATGGCTTCGACGATGCTTGGGTAGTGGTCTTTGAAGTCGTTTTGGGTTCGCGAATAAAGCTCGATTGCGTCGTCTTGCTTACTTGCGATTGCGCGATATCCATCCCATTTGATCTCAAAGAGCCACCCTTCTTTACTAAATGGCGCATCGACGAGCGTACAGAGCATAGGCTTGACTTGCCAGGGGTGCTTTTTGCTCGGATATTTGGTGAGTGACGTCACTGCATCGGTATCCGGGTCAATAGATTCAACTGTTTTGCCACTCTTGACTGACTCATCTTGGCGAGTGATATCAGCAGTTGACGCGAACTCATCTTCCTTTTTTATGAGAAGCCATGCTTTTTCATCATCACCATGCATTTTGATAAGGGCAAACTCACCCTTTAGTTTTTTGCCGTGCATCATAAAAGTCAGATGACCCTTTTTGTACTCTTTTCGAAGCGTCGCTTCGTCATCTGGTTCGTCGTGATACGGCTCGTAGGTGCCTTCGTCCCATATGATGACATTACCAGCGCCGTAATTGCCTTCGGGAATCGTTCCTTCGAATTTGCGATACTCAAACGGATGATCTTCGACATGGACGGCCAGATGTCGGTCATGGGGGTTCATAGAAGGACCTTTTGGGACTGCCCAGCTTTTCAGGACACCGTCGAGTTCAAGGCGAAAGTCATAGTGGAGGCTTGAGGCGTGATGCTCTTGCACCACGAAGGCGAGCTTTTTGCTTTTTGCCTTTTTCGGTTTGCCTTTTGGCTCGGGAGTTTCACTAAAACGACGTTTGGAGAAGTACTTCCGAAGACCCATTAGCTATTCCTTGAGACTCGCCTTGAGGGCGGACATCAGATCTTTCGAAGATGTATTGGCTGCTTTGGCTTGGTGCTTCTTTGGTTTTTTACCTTTTGTTTTTGCTTCAATCATTTCCTCAAGTTCTTCGGTGTAGGTGTCGTGATAGTCCTCGGGGACAAAATGAGAGGTTTCCTGAGAAACGAATTTGAGGGCGATTTTGACTTCGTTTTCGGATAAGCTATTTTCGTTTGGAAATTTGAGGTCAGTTGCCTCGCGAAGATCGGTAGGAAAACGCATTTGATTAAGGACGAGTGCTTTTCCGACAGGCTTAATAACGCCAAGATGCTCGCGCTGACGCAGCACGTACTTAGAAAGGGCTAACTTGCCTGACTGCTCGAGGGCTGCGCGAAGAAGTGCATACGCCTTTTCGCCACCTTTCACAGGTTCGAGGTAGTATGGATGCTCAAAATAACGAATATCGATCTCGTCTTCGTCGACGAAATGTTGAATATCAATTGTCTCTGTTTTTTCGGTATCAAGCTTATCGAGGTCTTTTTGGGTGAGGACAACATAATCACCATCGCGATATTCGTACCCCTTCACGATATCGTCCCACGGTACTTCCTCGCCGTCTTTTCGGCAAATTCGGGCATAGCGAATTGGCGAGTGATCGTCTTTGTGAAGCATATCGAGATCGATACCTTCGTGCGGATTGACGCCGCTATAAAGTCTGACAGGTATGTTTACTAGTCCAAAACTGATTGATCCGCTCCATAGTGCACGCATGTTTCTATGGTAGCAAATCGCTTGCGAAAGTACTAATGATTATATGAACAATAAAAATACCGCCTTGTAAGCGGTATTTTTATTGTAGGTCGAGTATATTGTTTATTCGACGACTTCGACGCCCATACTGCGAGCCGTGCCGGCAACTACCTTGATAGCACCTTCGAGGTCAATTGCGTTGAGTTGGTCTTTTTTAACCTCTGCAATTTCCTGAAGTTGTGCGCGAGTAATTTTGCCTACTTTTTCGCTGTGTGGTTTGCCGCTACCTTTTTTGATGCCGATTTTTTCACGGATCATATCATCAACTGGCTGACCAAGTGACTTCCAGGTGAACGAACGATCTTCGAATACCTGAAGATGAACGATAACGTCCTTGCCCATGAGATCTTTGGTGGCGTCGTTGAAGGGATTGATGAAGTCCATCATGTTAAGGCCCCATTGACCAAGCGTGGAGCCGACTGGAGGACCAGCGCTCGCACGGCCAGCGGGAACACGGAATTTCAGATTACCGATAATTTTCTTTGCCATAAATATTTATCCTTTTAGCTTCTACTCGTATTACCGAGTGCGTAACCAAGCTATTTTAGCAAAAACTACCAAAATTAGCAAGATAAGCCGCGCAGGTGGTGTACTATAGAAGTATGAAGAACCGGCGGGTGAGGAAGGCGTTTATTCTGGTTAATAGTTTCGGGATAATAGGTTACGCGTGTACTTTGGTAGCCTGGACGTTATTTATTGCGATTGTTCTCATGTTACTCATGCAGTCTTCGGTAGTAACGGTACCCCCAGAAACGATTCTCCAAGAAGGCTCGACGACCGGTGCAGCGGCGGAATCTCCAGCTGTCGCAAAAGTTTTTGCTTATATTATTACAGCAATCATCGTCGTCTTATCGATCGCTATTTTCGTGGCACTTCCCTATTTTATTGCAAAAGTAGGTTCGCGTTTTTTGCGGCGCAGCCTCAAGCTACTTCATATCTCTCCTGCTAAACGCAATATGTTCTTTGCCAAGTGTATTGCGACTATCGTTCCTCTTCTGGGATTTGTGGTAATTACCTTTCTTAGCGAGCCGGTGGACATGACGATTCCGGCGGTTCATATTGCGACAATTTTGGCGGGCCTATTGGCTATAGGAAGTTTTTTGTTGCAAATAGTCATTGCTCGTGCGCTTAGTGTTCCTAGTAAAGACGTTTGGTAGTAAGTTATGCAAGAAACTAACTCCTCAATTTCGGAAACAACTCCTCCTGAAGCAAAAAATCATCGCTTCCGTTGGATTGTCGGGAGTATCACTGTGTTGCTTCTCAT
>CAYZCX010000004.1:35238-82330 GCA_964477195.1 uncultured Candidatus Saccharibacteria bacterium | reverse complement strand
CTCTGAGAATCGCCGAATTTTTTGGCGAATCTCAGGGTCGTTATAGTCTTTAGGCGTCGCCAAAAAAGCAGCAAGATCTGCTTTTTCCTTGGCCAGTTGGTCGATATCAAGGTTAATCTTTGGCATAATTACTCCTATTATGACATAAAAAGAGGCTTCAATTGATACTGAAGCCTCTTTTTTGTTGAGTCGCTATTTTTCAGCGGCTGCTTTTTTGGCTTTTTGAGCATTGAGTTTCTTGGCTTTAGCGGCCAATTGCTCTTTGCGAGCTTCTGCTGCGGCGAATTTTGCCTTGAAGCGGTCAACACGACCTTCCGTGTCGATGATCTTCTCTTCACCAGTAAAGAATGGGTGAGATGCCGAGGAAATGTGGACTTTTACGAGTGGGTATTCGTTTCCATCTTCCCATTTAATAGTGTCGTTGGTCTGCGCGGTGCTTTGGGTTAAAAACGCAAACCCTGCAGTCTCGTCGCTAAATACGACAGACCGGTAGTTGGTAGGGTGTATACTGCTTTTCATATCCCAACCATTGTATCTGTTTTTTCATAAAAAGTCAAAGGGGTGAGCGAGGGGCGGCGACCTGCACGTTTGTCTCGCACGGGTCACCGCACACCTCTTTGTTGCAAAAGTTAATTCTGGGTACCTTCTCCATGGATGATGCTATGGAAGGCTATCTTGGAGACCTCATCTCCCATACTGGCGACGATCAAAGTCACCCAGGGGCCCCTCAAACGCTGTAGCCACAGCGCATTCCTCCCGCCGCTTGCTCCTGCGGTTATGATCACGACATGGGTATTGAGGGGAGCCTGGCTTAAGAGCTGTTCGATCTGCTCCTGAGATCCCACTCCATCCGTGATGATGAGCATGTGGTTGGGGTTTTCTTCGGTTGCCTGCTCGTCACTCTTGTCAATCGCATCGTACGCAGCTGCAAGGGCGAGTCCGAGGTTTGGGAACCGTAGGATCTCGTAGTCGCTTGTGAAATTCAAGCTGGCCTTTAGGGCGGTTGCGAGCTGGCTGTGTAACCGGGGGTTGTCGAGCACAGGATCTTTAGGATGAATCCCGAAATAAATGGCGTTAACCATCGATACTCCCATTCTCTAAGAGTTGCAACATTGGCTAGTATAGGAAAGATTAAGATCTCTTGTAAAGGTTCATTTTTGAAGTGGGGCAGCCGAGCACTTGTGCCTGGCTGCCCCTATTGTTGTCCCTTCATGCTAGCTTGAGGATTCTCTTAGCTTATCAGTAATCTGCTGATCGACAACCAGAGCGCTCTTTGAAACGTCGATAGATAGAAAGGTAATCGCGCTGCAGAGAAGTGCTTGGAATTCCTGTTTGGCGAACATCTCCTGGTTGCCGATTAGAATCAAGAGTAGTGAAGCTTGAGGAGGACGATTTTGGAGAAGCCGAACGATCTCCGCCTGATCTCCCGTTCCGTCTGTGATGAAGACGAAACGATAGGACATCGGGGAGGCAATTGAGCTGTATGCAGCTCGCAAAGCCGCCGCGAGATCATTAAATCGGCGTGCCATAGCTTCTTCGGGCAATCGCAACTGCCGTTTGAGTGTTGCCGGGATCATGTTTGTTACCATGAAGTGATCTGCGAGAAAATTTCCTGGCCGGAATGCAGCACACATAGCATTGACCGCACGCACCATACTATTTTTCCTCACTTCCACGAGTGGACAGTTACAACAGGTACCTAGTATAAAGGATGGAGTTATTTTACAAAAAATTATAGAGAGTGCGGCTGGCGCTTGCGACGTATGACCTTGGTGATAGAAGTGGTAATAATTGCAATAAGGACAGCAATGAGCAGCGAGCCTGGGATAACAAAACTTGGCTCTGCGAGGAGTGCTCCGGTATTAGGAACTCCTGGAGGGGTGGCGCCGGTAGTAGCGGTACAACCTTCTTCGTAAGGGCCACACCCGTACGTTCCCGTTCCGTATGCTTGAGCAAACAGACTTGGAGTCGAGGTGATTGTTTGAACTACCGTTAACATACTACTAGTTAAAAGCATAAGAACAAAAAAGGCAACAGTGATTTAAAGTGTCGGGCGACCCTCTCTGAAGGGCGGGTGCCGATCAGAGAGGGTCGCGGAGCGGGACTTAACGCGAGTGACTCATCAGGAGTTGTGCGAGCACGTCCAGTTTTCGGCCGAAGCATTCACTGACGGATTCGCCGGGTTGACCCAGAAAATGAGTAGCGAAGATTGCATCTACGGTGCTGTAACTGCCCTGATGCCGTTCCTCAAGGAGGTAGGGAAGGGAGTTATTGCCGTGGGCTCCACTGGTGGCAAAGATCAGCTTCAGGAAGGCAAGCGGATAGCGGTTGGCCATCCGGTCCACGAAATTGACAAGCTCCGCAGGATCGGTGATGAGGAAGTTACTGATGACTGTAATGAGCGCAGGTTCGTCCGCAGGGAGCGCGCTGAGCGCTGTTTCGATGGCAGGTGTCAGCGAAACGTCTCCAGGAGAGATGTCCATGAGCCGTTCCAGTCGAGGTTGGGCTGTAGGATCAAACCAGGTCAAGGACGGGGTTGTTTCATGGGCGGTCAACAAAGGGACGAGTTCATTTTGCGCGTAAGTTGGCAAAATGGTGGCAACTTGGCCAAAAATCCCTTGGAGCAGTCCGCCACGCAGTTCTTGGGCGTAACTCCTGCCACCACTGATAACCATGGCGGCGTGAAATAGCTTTTTTGTCACGTTAAGATACACCTTAGTGCTCCCGGAGGAGCGTGTCCGTTCCATTGTCACGGGTGCGACAACATGTAAATAATACTATGAGTTTGATTTTTCGGCAAACAAGTTGGTCACATAAAAAACTGCCTACTGGCTACTCAAGCACGTGAGTAGCCAGTAGGACTTGTTATGCTCCGCCTGCGGCGCGTTCCGCAAAGGGTTGGGCATGACGCCCGAGTGCTTCACGAATGTCTTCACCGGGTCGGATCACATCGAACCTTCCGCCGAGCATCTCACGACGTTGTGCCCAGAGATCAAACCAGCCGGCGGCACGTTCTTCCAGATCCCCTACGGGAATGAGAACAACGAACACATGCTCAGGTAGCATTTGCAGCACCTGTTCGATATAGAGGAAGCTCGTTGCATCTTCACAGTGGCCATTGCTGATGCATGCAACCACCTTGGCGTCGGTGCTGACGGTAGGGAATACCTCCACACTCTTCGACCAATCTACTGCTTGCGACAGAGATCGAGTGGGGAACGAAGCGTAACTCGTGGTGATATCACCCAAGACTTCTTCGAGCGCAAGGGTGGCAACATGAAGCTGGCCGTTCTGTCGAACCTCCCTCATGGACTCACTCGTATCGGTGAGGATGATGCCATATACAGGGTGACTCATGACTTCCTAACGTTGTTTTGGTAGATTTAGGATCACCGTTACTTCAGCTTCCGATGAGCAGCTCCATGCACTTGGTGAATTCGTCTTTGAAGCTCTCCTGCGCGTATTCACGCATCACGGCGAATGTTCGGCCATACGCAGGATGGTCCTTGATCAAATGCTCGAACCAGGCTTGAACCGACTCGTTACTATCGATTCCAACGGTGACGAAAATGAAGAGGACACCGTGTGGCAGGGTGCTGAGCATTTGTTCTACCAAAGCTTGCTCGGCAGAACCGCCGTATTCACCGTTAGTAACACCGAAAACCACACGAGTGGCTCCGTTGCGTTCGGGCGGCCTGATGTAGGTGAGCGCTTCAGGGATCGAAGCGGGCCTCTCAAGCGCGAAAGTAATCTCGGCTTCCCTCATGAGGCGTTCAAGGTCCTCGAGAATGGCGACACCTCCGGCCAAGTAGCCTGGCCTATCCATGAGGATCAATCCTTCAATGTTCTTCATCCTAGATCCTTATCTTGTTGATGAAGTGGACCGGTCGCAGTGACCGCTGCCAAGTATTTCCCAGATGAGCTTTTCTGTCAATGCTTATAGATAATGGGAGTAATATATCATGCAAGAAAAGCCCCGGACAGCTCACTCTTGGATGGAGTGAGCTGTCCGGGAAGGAACTTTCTACGAGGTGGCTGCGATCTAGCGTCGATTAAGCAAGTTGAGGCATCGGACGAATTCGTCGTCGACGCCTTCGTTGATGTAGTCGCGCATCACGGCGAACGTTTTGCCATGATACGGGTGGTCGTTGATCAAATGCTCGAACCAGGCTTCAGTCGAAGCGTCTGTCCCCATTGTTGCGAAGATGAACAATGTATGACGGGGCAGAAGCGTCAGCCGCTGCTCGATGAGCATCTGGAGACTCGCGTCACGCTCTCCGTTGGTGACGCAGATGACTATTGTCCCGCAACCCTGACGGTCTGTCAGGTGGGCTTGGGCGTCGGTAAAACTATCGAGGATAGACGCAGTAGTTCTTTCGGCGATAGAGGTTACCTCTGTTTCTGAGAGTTGACTCTCGAGCGTAGTGAACATTTCGGCAACCTCGTGGTGACGAGGTCCCATCGGATTACGGCTATCGACGAAAATCACACTTGCAATGAAAATCATCAGACTAAGAATCTCCGTCTCTTCGTAGAAGTAGCCACGGCGTGACCATGGTCGAGTATGTCTTATGGCAATAGAAGCTGTCAAACATCTAGACGAACACTACTGAAAATGGTACAATTAACAGGTAACAAATTTTAATGACACAACTTTCCGGGGCATGCTTCTGAATATCAGGGCCGGAGAGTGAGGAACAAGGAGTTAAAAATAATGGCAGTATCTGTCGATATTAAGGCGTTGCTTGAAGCCGGTGTCCATTTTGGACACAAAACAAGCCGTTGGCATCCTAAGATGGCGAAATACATTCATAGTAAGCGCCAAGACAGCCACATCATTGATCTTACCAAGACGGTTGAAGGTCTTGAGGTAGCACTTCCAGTTATCACCAAGGTGGCTGCGAGTGGCAAGCAAGTACTATTTGTTGGGACAAAAAAGCAGGCAAAGGATATCGTAAAGCAAGTGGCCGAACAAACTGGTCAGCCATTTGTCACCGAGCGTTGGATCGGCGGTATGCTCACTAACGTCGCAACTGTCACAGCTCAGATCAAAAAGCTCAAAGATCTTGAGCGTCGTATGGTCAGTGGTGACCTCGAAAAGCGCTACAACAAGCTTGAAGTACAGCGTTTTCAGGAAGAAATCGACGAACTTAACATGAAATATGGTGGCATCAAAGACCTTAATGGCAAGCCAGGTTTGGTGATTGTTCTCGATGTCATTGCAGATGCGAATGCAGTTCGTGAAGCAAAGAAAATCGGTATTCCTGTTGTTGGTGTTGTTGATACGAATGCCGATCCTGATGTCGTTGATTATGTTATTCCAGCAAACGATGATGCAATCAAGGGCCTTCAACTCCTGCTCGAATACTTCGGTGCGGCAGTTGCTGAGGGTGCCGGATCGGTGAAAAAAGAGGAGAAGTAGATGAGCGTTTCAATTGAAGATATTCGTAAATTAAAAGAACTTACAGGGGTTGGTCTGACTGACGCCAAGGCTGCACTCGTAGAGTCAGACGGTAATTTTGATAAGGCGCTTGAAGCAATGCGCAAAAAAGGCCTGACAAAAGCCGAGAAAAAGGGCGATCGTGAAACCCGCGAAGGTATCATCGACAGTTATGTGCACGGTGGCCGAATCGGTGTTGTTGTCGAAGTAAACTGTGAGACTGATTTTGTGGCTCGTCTCGACGACTTCAAAAAGATTGCTCACGAAATTGCTATGCAGGTTGCAGCGATGAATCCTCAGTATGTTTCTGAAGCTGACATTCCAGCAGCGGAAATGGAGCGAGTCAAAAAAGAAGCGACAGACCGTGTTGCTGGCGAGGGTAAATCTGCCGAGATCGCAGCAAAGATTGTCGAAGGCCAGGTGAAAAAGCATTTTGCCGAAAAAGTGCTTATGAGCCAGGCGTTTATTCTTGAAGACGGCAAGACAGTTGAGCAATATATCAAAGAAAATATTGCAAAACTCGGTGAGAATATCGTCATTCGTCAGTTTAAGCGAATCGAACTCGGCGTCAACGAATAAAATCTTGATGCAATGTAACAAAGGCCAACCCGAAACAGGTTGGCCTTTTTGGTTACCATCAGATAGCAGAGGCGAGTTCGCGCCATCGCGGGTTGATTTGATTGACGTGAGTCGACAATGCTTTCAGGTGCTCTTTGACGCCCCACTTCCTTCGGTATCCAATCGGTACGCTCGCCCAGGGATTTTCGGACTTTGGACAAAAACCCAAATTTCCAGATCATTCCAGACGCTGATCTGCAGCGAGTACTTCCTTGCGTGCCATACGGCCGTGATGCCGTGGTCGCCGTCCGGTGAAATATGCGGAAAGATGGATGACTCCTCGCACACTTCGCGCAACACTTCACGAAGACGTACTGTGACCGCTTCTTTCACCTCGAAACCTTCATCGCCAGGATCTGCCTTGTACGAAATGACTTTGCCGAGCCACGAGTCGATGTAATCCCAGATCACAACGTCATCACCAACCATGACGAGCCTCTCTTTTAGTTCGCGCGAGGGTAACCTTTTGGAATTGTAACTGGAGAGAAGGTGAAGAGCAACTGCGCTCTTCTTGTGTGGTAGAATATAGGTATGTTTGATACAGCTGTTTATGAAGGAAAAATGACCAATGCGCTTTCGCACTTTGAAGACGAACTAAAGAAAGTCCGCACTGGTCGGGCGCACCCCGGTATGTTAGAGGGAGTAAAGGTAGAGGTCTACGGAACGGCAATGCCTCTCAATCAAGTCGCAAATATTACCGCACCCGAGGCGCAGATGTTGCTCGTGACTCCATTTGACCCGGGCAATATAGCTGCCATCTCGTCTGCAATTCGTGCCGATCAGACACTTGGTTTTAATCCTAGCGATGATGGTCGTCTGGTGCGCATACCTGTACCGGCCCTGACCGAGGAGCGTCGTAAATTACTCGTGAAGCAAACGGGTGAAAAAGTTGAGGAGGCTCGTATCGCGCTTCGTGGTGTCCGCCAAGATGCACTCAAAGATGCCAAGCGCAAAAAAGACGACAAAGAACTTTCTGAAGACGACGTGAAACGTATCGAAAAAGATGTCGATGCGTTAATGGTAAGCTTCCAAACAAAAATTGACGAAGCTTTTAAGGCTAAGGAAAAGGATATCCTTACAATCTAATGTCAGAAACTGTACCACGGCATATTGGATATATCATTGATGGCAATCGCCGTTGGGCAAAAAATCATGGGATTCCAGTATACGAAGGCCACTTAGCGGGGTATAACTCGATCAAAGAAGTGGTCATAGAGACATTTGATCAGGGGGTGGAATATGTTTCTGCCTATACTTTTAGTACTGAGAACTGGAAACGCGGCCAGGACGAAATCGGTAATATTATGAAGTTGATGCTTCGTATGCTCACAACTGATATAGGTATTTTCCAAGATAACAATATTCGTTTTGTCACTGCCGGTATCGATGATGGATTGTCTCCAGCCATCATAAAAGCTCTTCGCAAAGCCGAAGAAATGACGAAGGACAACACCCGCGGGACTTTTGTCCTATGCTTTAACTACGGCGGCCATCAGGAGATTGCCGATGCGTGTAAAAAAATTATTCAAAAAGGAATTTCCGCCAGTGAGATAACTCCGGAGCTTATAGGGCAAAATATTTACTGCCCTGAAGTACCGCCAGTTGACCTCATCGTTCGCACGGGTGGTGAACGACGCATCAGTAATTTCATGTTGTGGAGAGCGTATTACAGTGAGCTTATGTTCTTGGAAAAATTGTGGCCCGAGATGACAAAAGAAGACGTAACCGCTATACTGGAAGAATATTCACGACGTAACCGACGATTTGGAGGATAGATGGAACTGGCGTTCGGTATTATTTTAGGGCTGTTAATTTTGGTATTTTTAGTGGTAGTGCACGAGTTGGGGCATGCTATTGCTGCGAGGCGGAATGGCGTGGAAGTAGAAGAATTCGGTATCGGTTTTCCTCCTAGAGCGATGGCAAAAAAACTAAAAAACGGTGTTCTTTTCAGCCTTAACTGGTTGCCCCTCGGTGGTTTTGTAAAACTCAAAGGGGAACATGATGCGGCCAACAAAAAAGGTGATTACGGTGCCGCCTCGTATTGGCAGAAGACCAAGATCTTGCTTGCGGGAGTTGCAATAAACTGGTTTGTCGCTGCCGGAATCTTGACCGTTTTGGCATGGGTGGGGCTCCCAAAGATATTGCCTGATCAATTCTCAATTCCTGGTGACACCACGATTACTAAACAACCGGTTGAAATTACCTATGTCGCAAAAGATTCTCCGGCGGAAAAATCAGGGCTAAAGGTAGGTGATAAGGTGGTCCGGTTTGCGGGTGAGCCGGTGCCGACAGCCGAAACTCTCGCCGACCAGACCAAGGCAAAAAAAGGTCAGCAAGTCGAAATTATTTATTCACGCAAAGGGGTGGAAAATAGCACAACAGTGGCGCTTCGTGGCGACAACCAAAAAGAGCAGGGGTATTTAGGTGTTGGTTCAGGGCAACGTGAACAGATTCAAGCCAGTTGGTCGGCACCAATTGTTGGTGTGGCAACCACGGTGCAGTTTACTGGTGTGACATTAGCTGGGCTAGGCGACCTAGTAGTTAACTTGGTGAAAGGTATCGCCTTGCAGGTAAGTTTTGACGCAACAACTCGTGACCAGGCTCGTGAGAGTTTGCAGACAGTAGGTAATAGTGTCGCTGGACCAATCGGTATCTTGGGAACGATTTTCCCTGCGGCAGAGCAAGCCGGACCTATTCAGCTTGCATTTCTCACTGCTATCATCTCACTTACTCTCGCAGTGATGAACGTCCTACCTATTCCAGCACTCGATGGCGGCCGATGGTTCCTCATGACTCTCTTTCGTGTTATGAAAAAGAGGCTCACAAAAGAGCGCGAAGAGAGTATTCAGGCGACTGGCTTTATGGTATTAATGATGTTAGTAGTTTTGGTAACAATAGCAGATGTCGGAAAACTTATCAGATAACAAAACACCGAAGCGTCGTACTTGGCAAAAAATTGTCGGTTTGGTGCTGTGGGTAGCCATTGGTTTTGCTATCGCACAAGCTGCATTGACGCTTATCGCATTGTTGCTTTCAGGGATAGGGGTGCCACTCAAGCTCATTAACCCTGCGGTTCTTCAAACGATATTTGCAGCACTCGTGTATATCTTTACACTTGTTATCGTACTGGGGGCACCATGGTTAATTCGAAAATCACGGACAAACCAGCAAGAATTAGGGGTGGGTCGTTTGCCGAGCTGGCTTGATATAGGACTCGCGCCGGCCGGGTTTATTGTGTATCTTTTGGTAACGGCGATCATTACGACACTCGCAACATCTTTTATCCCGGGTTTTGATGCAGCACAAACGCAAGAGACTGGATTTGCCAATCTTTCATATCGTTATGAATACATCTTAGCGTTTGTTACATTGGTGATAATCGCACCATTGGCCGAGGAGATACTATTCCGTGGCTACTTGTTTGGCAAGTTACGAAAGTACCTTCCTACATGGGTGTCTATCCTCGTGACAAGTCTGCTATTCGGGCTTATCCATGGTCAATGGAACGTCGGTGTGGATGTATTTGCTTTGAGTTTAGTGCTCTGTACTCTTCGTGAAATCACCGGAAGTATCTGGGCGGGTGTCTTGCTTCATATGATGAAAAACGCGCTTGCTTATTATCTCCTCTTTATTAATCCCTCTCTTTTGAATATAATGGGTGGGTAATGACGAATACCATCGTTCCTACTTTTGCTCCACGTATGCCGGCTTGCCGGTAGTTATTGTAATTATCAACATGCTATATCTGTTATTTTAAGGAGCTATTTATGAGACTTTCACAATTATTTACAAAAACAAGCAAGACCGCACCAGCGGATGAAGTGGCGAAAAACGCTCAACTACTCATAAGGGCGGGGTTTATTCACAAGGAAATGGCGGGTGTTTATGCGTATCTGCCTCTTGGAAAGCGTGTACTAGATAAAATCGCTCAGATTGTTCGTGAAGAGATGAATGCAATTGGAGCACAGGAAGTACAAATGACTGCGCTGCAGCCAAAGGATATTTTTGAAAAGACTGATCGCTGGGATGATGCCAAAGTCGATAACTGGTTTAAGACGAAACTAATTAATGGTACCGAGCTTGGGATGGGTCTGACACACGAAGAGCCTATTGTCGATGCGCTGAGCAGCTACATTAACTCATACAAAGATCTGCCACTGTATGTTTATCAAATTCAAAGTAAATATCGAAATGAGCTTCGTGCTAAGAGCGGTCTGTTGCGTGGTCGTGAGTTTATCATGAAAGATATGTATTCTTTAGCCCGCACTCAAGAAGAGCATGCGAAGCTATACGAAGAGGTTGCCGAAGCCTATCACCGCGTATATGCACGCCTCGGCATTGGCGATATAACCTACCGAACGGCTGCAGATGGCGGAATATTTACTGAGCGTTTCAGCGATGAATTCCAGACCCTTAGCGATATCGGCGAAGATACAATATATCTCGATGAAGATAGGAAACTAGCTATTAATGAGGAAGTATATACGGATGAAAATATTGCAAAACTAGGGCTGGATAAAAGCAGGCTTGTAGAGAAAAAGGCCATTGAAGTAGGTAATATCTTCCCGTTAGAGAGTAAGTATACGGATGCTCTCGATGTGTACTATGTGGATGAAAACGGCCAGCAGCAATCAATTATTATGGGTTGTTACGGCATCGGTGTTAGTCGGCTCGTTGGTGTGTTGGCTGAGCATTTTAGTGATGACAAAGGCTTGGTATGGCCCGAGAGTGTTGCACCGATGAAGGTATACCTAGTTCGCATTGGTGGAGAGGCGGCTATTGCTCACGCAGACGAACTCTACGATGAGCTCACGGCAAAAGGTATTGAAGTATTGTATGATGATCGAGACGAGCGTCCTGGTGCGAAATTTGCGGACGCCGAGCTCATGGGTATCCCTTATCGAGTGACAGTGAGCGACCGCTTGCTCGAGGCGCATCAGTACGAATTTACTGAGCGAAAAACAGGCTCCATGACACTGTTGACACGAGAAGAACTGCTTGCTAAACTTAGTTGATTGTAGGAGAAATTCAATGACCCTACACTATATGTAGCGTATACACATATAGTCTATGCGCTATAATGAAGAGAGAAAAGGAAAGAATAAAATAATGAAGAAGCTATACCAGATCACCGACGAAGGTAAAAAAGAGCTTGAAGTAGAGCTCGATGAATTAAAGAGCCGTCGTGGCGCTATAGCTGACTAGATTGCCGAAGCACGTGACTTCGGTGACTTGAGCGAAAACGCCGAATACGATAGTGCTCGTGAAGAACAAGGACTTGTTGAGAGTCGAATTGCCGAGATTGAAGATATCCTCCTGAATGCAGAGCTTATTAAAGGTGGAAGTAAGACCAAGGTATCACTTGGTAGCAAAGTCGAACTTCGTACTGGCAAAAAGACAGTTAATTATACCGTGGTAGGTCCCGTTGAAGCGGATCCGCTTGAGGGAAAGATCAGTAATGAATCCCCAATCGGTCTTGCACTTATGGGTAAAAAAGTCGGTGATCATGCAACTATTAACACGCCAAAGGGTGAAATCGAATACGAAATCGTTAAGATAGGATAGTCGGGTTTCGCAAAATAAAAGAACGTCGCATTATCGCGACGTTCTTTTTGGTGTGATGTCCGGGTGACCGTAGAGATAGTCCGGATCGAGTCCGGGTGTTTGTTGGAGCCTGGCGGCTTCAACAGATTCTTGGATGACAGCGACAGACTTTGCGCCTGGTTTATCAGGAGAGTGAGGCGTATGCTCGGCTGCCTTGGTGAAAGGAAGGCGAAGTGCCGTCACGCCGAGCTCATGGGTAGTTCTTCCTCTAGGATCACTTTCGTTCAGCGCGTGGCGACCACTAAATTCGAGTTTGGAAACCTTGCGAGCTGTCAATGCGCCCGTCACTACTTCGTGGCCAATTTTTTTTACCGCCTGGAGAGGTTCGCGAGATGCGAGTCTTTCGACGAGAGAGGGGAGGTGGTTGCCGACGTTGAGGACTGCCATATTTAGTGCAATTCTATCATAATGCTTATGCAAAGTCAATATACAATGTGAAGCAACTGTAGCGCCAGTAAAAAAGCTATGGTAAAGTGTTAGAGATATGGCAACATTACAAGATTACCGCGATGAGCGATTACGAAAGTTAGAAACGCTCAAAAGCCTTGGTTTCGACGCTTACCCGGCAGAAAGTCACCGAACTCATTATACGGCAGAAATAGCCAATAATTTCGAGACGACCGAAGGGACGGAAGTAACCGTGGCCGGAAGAGTAATAGGTATTCGCAAGTTTGGGAAACTCGCATTTATTGTCTTAAAAGACGCCAAGGGTCAGTTGCAGCTCTTCCTTCGCTATGGCGATGTCAGCGAGCTTGATGCAGACAAGGGTATCCTTGGGATGAACGAGTTACCACTTCTTGATACGGGGGATTTTGTCGAAGCTACGGGTGAGGTAATTAAAACAAAAACAGGTGAAATCTCGGTAACAGTCAAAACACTTCGTCTTTTGACCAAGAGTCTGCGCCCGACACCTACGGAGCTTACCAACAAAGAAGAACGTTTGCGCCGTCGATATCTTGATATGAGTGTCAATGATGATGTGCGTGAACGATTTGTGCGTCGAAGTAAATTTTGGCAGGCAACGCGTGATTACTTAAACCAGCATGATTTTGTCGAGGTTAATGTGCCGGTCCTCGAGCATACAACGGGTGGCGCAGATGCGAATCCTTTTGTGACTCATATGGATGCGCTCGATCAGGATTTTTATCTGCGCATAAGTCACGAGCTTCCACTCAAGCGCTTGCTTGGTGCGGGTTTTGAAAAAGTTTACGATATAGGTCCGCGATTTCGCAATGAAAACTATAGTGACGAGCATTTGCCCGAGCACGTGGCTATGGAATTTTATTGGGCATATGCTGACTGGAAACAGGGTATTCGCTTCATGGAAGATCTCATGAAGCACGTGCTAAAGACGACATTCGGTACGTTGCAGTTTCATCTAGGTAAATTTGACATCGATCTGGACAAAGAATGGGAACATTGGGACTACGCAGAAACAATCAAAAAACGCTATGGACTTGATATCTATGAGTGCAGTCTTGAAGACGTCCAAAAAGCGCTTCAGGACAATAAGCTTGAGGTAGAAAAAGCTGATAATAAGGCACGAGGTATCGATAAGCTTTGGAAGAATATTCGAAAAGATGTTGCGGGGCCTATTTGGCTCATCAATACGCCGCTATTTATCAGTCCTCTTGCTAAAACAAATGTCGATGATCCTCGCACGACACAACGTTTCCAGCCGGTTATTGCTGGATCGGAGCTTGGGAATAATTTTAGTGAACTTAATGATCCGATTGATCAGCTAAACCGCTTCAAGGAACAGCAGGCAATGCGTGAAGCAGGTGATGAGGAGGCGATGATGCTCGACATCGACTTTGTCGAGATGCTTGAGTACGGCATGCCGCCAGCGTGTGGGTTTAGCTATAGCGAACGACTTTTCTGGATTTTTGAAGGTGTGACTGCTCGCGAGGGCGTGCCATTCCCACAGTTACGTTCCGAAATCGATGAAACGACTCGTGCACTTTATCCTGATGTGACACTAGAAAAGTAAAAATAGCTAGATTTTTTTGACGGAATTCTTCTGAGGAGGCTTTTTGCTTGTAATAGTCGAATAAGTTTACTATACTAAGTATAGTAAATGAAAGAGAGGACACATGGTAAAAATTGCCGTATTTGTAGGGAGTTTGCGCGAAAAATCAAGTAATAAAGCACTTGCACGTAGCTTAGAGAAGGTTGCTCCAGAGGGGATGGAGTTTGAATATATCGACATCAATCTCCCTCTGTACAGTGAAGACATCGAGAACGCCGGGATGCCAGAGGCCGTACAGAGAGCCAAGGCAACTATCGAAGCAGCAGACGGTGTGTTATTTGTCACGCCCGAGTACAATCGAAGTGTCCCAGGTGTGCTAAAAAACGCAATTGATTGGACATCGCGCCCGTATGGTCAGTCGGCCTTTACTGGAAAACCGGTTGGTATTGTCGGGTCTTCAATGGGGCCAGTCGGAACTGCTGTTGCACAGAGCGATCTCCGGCATATTATGCTTTTCCAAAATGCGAAAGTAATGGGACTGCCAGAAGTCTACGTTGCCGGCGCATATGAGGTCTTTGACGAAGAGGGAAACGTACTAAGCGAGCGCTGGGAGAAGAACTTCCGTGAGTACATGCATGCTTTTGCTGGCTGGATCCACGGCTAAAAATAGCAACTATAGTCTAAGGAGCGCCGCGACAATGCGGCGTTTTTTTATGAGTCACTAGTTGACAAAAAATAGTACCTTGTATAACATAGAACTATGTCAGATAAAAATAAGGCAAGCGAAGAGTACGCCGAGCAATTAGCTATTCAGCTAAAAAAAGGTTTTTTGGCCTACTGTGTGTTAAAGGTTTGTAGCGCGCAGCCGATGTACACAAGTGACATTATTCGACGACTGAGTCAAGCGGAACTGGTGGTCGTAGAGGGCACGATTTATCCGTTATTAAGTCGTTTGCAAAAAGACGGGTTGCTGATGCATGAATGGCAGGAGTCTGAACAAGGTCCGCCTCGTAAGTATTATAAAATCACCGATTACGGAGATGAAGTTATGCGCCATGTCACCAAAAAGATCGCCACGCTAAACGTAACGTTGAAGAAGCTATAAGGAAGGACTATGAAAGAAATTACACGAATACATATCGCTAAAGTATCTTACGAGGCTGAGCTGGAGGCCAAACGTGAGCTTGACTCCTACCTTAAAACGCTCGAGGCCTATAGCGGCGCGGACATCCTAGAGGATGTTGAACTTCGTATGACGGAGATTCTCGCCGAACGTGGTGTGAAAAGCGGGGGAGTCATCACGGCAAAGGATGTAAAGGCGCTTGAAGAGCAATTAGGCGCACCGCGTGATTTTATGAGTGATGGAGATATAGCGATCGGACCCGACGAAGAGCAAGAAGGTGACACCTCGCGTAAACTCTTTCGCGACATTGATCACGCTGTACTGGGCGGCGTGCTGAGCGGTATCGCGGCGTTCTTTAAGATAAGTCCTGTACTGGTTCGTATTCTCTTTATCATCGTTGCGCTTGCATCGTTTGGGACAGCGCTACTGGTTTATATTGTGCTTTGGATCGCTGTTCCTCCCATAAAAACAGCGGCGGACAAGCTACAAATGAATGGTTTACCCGTCACGCTTTCTTCGATTCGTAAGCTAAACGAAAGTGAGGCAGTCAATCGCACAAGTTCAGACGGTCAGGGCAGAAAAGTACTGCTAACACTGCTCGGTATCTTTAGTGTTATGAGCGCCCTCGGAGCTGCAGCTTTGACACTTTCTGTTTTGGCGCTGGTTCTATTTGGTAGGGCGCATCAGTCCTTTCCGATTGGTGATGGTGCTGGTTTTTTCATTGCCTCATTTGTTCTCGCGGTTATTAGCGGACTTTTGCTGACAACGCTATTCAGTCTCGCGGCATATATGGCATTTGCGATGCGAGCAACGAAGCGCGTGGTAATAAGCATGGCGGCTATCATTATAGTGGGGCTTATATCGTTTGGCACGGCACTCGGTCTTGCTCAGTACGGTAGCCTTCGCTATGGAGATACCATCAGAGCAAATACGCACGAAGAGCAACTTTCTCTTCCTGGCAATGTATCAGGAATAGATAGTTTGGTCGTGGAGAATCCCGATATCCATATTCGATACATTGTTTCAAGTGACACGCCAAAGGCAGTTTCTCGGTATGTGTCGGATGACAAGCAAAAAACACACGATGTGTCACTTTCTATTGAAGGGACAACATTGAAAGTAGGAGGTGCGAAGTCAAAAACAGATCCATGCAATGCTCTTTGGTGCGAGGAATCGACCGTAACAATTTACGGCCCTGTGCTAAAACAGCTAACGGCCGAGGCAAAAACTTCCATTAGCTATACCGGCGAAAATCAAAAGTCCCTCGATATAATATCGGAAGAAAAAGCAAGCGTCGTTCTTTCAAAAGGGATGTACGAAAATGTCTCGATAACTGCAAAGAATGCTTCATCGACGGATGCAGGCGCGGTGAGTATCTCCACGACAGATGTGTATAGTGAAGGAAGCGGTGCGGCGACGCTCGGAACTGTCGCGGCGTTGAATGTCCATGCGCTGAGCTCTTGTCCTGCGGACACGAAAGCGCATATTCAACTCACCGGTATTTCAAAAAGTTTTGTCTTTAACGGCCAGACTTTGCCGATAAAAAGTATGAGCGATGCATGTATAACTATTAGTATTGGAGGCGATGAATCATGATAGAGGTAAAAAACATTACAAAAACATATGGCAAAAAACATAATTCTTTTATAGCGCTGAAAAATATCAGCTTCACTGTGCCCGATGGGGCGAGTGTTGCGATTCTTGGAAAATCCGGAAGTGGAAAGAGTACACTAATGCATGCAATGAGCGGCCTTGATCGTCCTGAAACGGGAGAGGTCGTCATTAATGGTCAAGATATTTTGAAGCTCCCGACAAAGAAGGTCGATAATTTCCGAGCTCATCAAATGAGTTTTGTATTTCAGAGCTTCTTTGTCCAAGCTAATGAAACATGTGCGGAAAATGTCAGCCTGCCGCTCGAAATTGCTGGGATTCCTGTTCATAAACGCGCTGAAAAAATCACCGCGGCGCTTGAGGCTGTCGAGCTTCTCGACAAAAAGAAATCACGTGCACGAGATCTGTCTGGCGGTCAAAAACAACGGCTTGCCATCGCACGAGCGATTGTTAATGATCCACAGATTTTGTTTGCGGATGAACCTACGGGAAATCTCGATACCTCTACGGGTGCGGTCATCGAAAATTTGCTTTTTGACTATAATAAGAAGCGAGGGATTACTTTGATTATTGTGACACATGATCCAGAGCTTGCCGAGAAGTGTGATATGAGAATTCACATCAAAGATGGACAAATTGAGCGTATTGAACGAAAGAAAGGGAACGCATGAAAGTACGAGATATTGTAAGACGAGCGGGGCGAAGCTTGCGTCAGGCAAAAGCGAGGACACTATTGACGAGTCTCGCCATCAGCGTGGGTGCATTTACGGTGACGGTTGCACTTGCGGCAGGTGCAGGCACGCAAAGCTACACAGACAGTCTGATAAAAAACAATGGTGATGCGCGTAATTTGAGTGTTTTCCCTAAATTTGATGACGGCGAAAACAAGACACCAAAAGAATACGGCACTTCTAGCGCTGCAGCAAGCCAGGGCGTCCTGACTGATAGCGATGTTGATAAAATTAAGGCGATAAGTAATATTGCGGAAGTGACGCCAGTCTATAATGTCAACGTCAGTTATATGACTCGTGCCGGTGACGCAAAAAAATACGAAGCCGACATCACCATAAAAGGCGATCGTCGTGAGCTTCCGCTTGCCGCTGGTTCGCTCACCGATAACCAAGTCCCTGAAGGAAAAATTACTATTCCCGAGAATTACTTGGAGGTGCTTCAATTCAAGGATGCCCAGGATGCTATTGGAAAAACAATCACGCTCCATTTTGAAAAGCGACAACTTATTCCAGGTCTTCAAGCAGAGGCAAAAGACGAAACCTATACCATTGCTGCTGTCGATAAAAAAGCAGGCACCGTATTGCAGTATTCGCCGACGCTTCGACTTTCTCCAGTAGATGGCAAGAAGGTATACGAATTCGAAAAAGCTACTGCTAGTCAGGGTAATACATACTTTTCCGTCGATGCACGTGTTAATAGCGCCGCTGATATTACTTCTGTGAAGCAGGCGATAAAAGATGCCGGATACAGCGTGTTTAGTCTGCAGGACATTCAGGAGGCGCTCTTCCAGTTTATAAATGTAGCGCAGTGGGGCGCGGCCGGCTTTGGCTTCCTCGCGATTCTTGCCTCAGTATTCGGTATCATAAATACTCAGTACATTAGCGTATTGGAGCGAACGCAACAGATTGGACTAATGAAAGCACTGGGTGCTCGCCGCAAAGACGTCGGACGATTATTCCGTTACGAAGCAGCATGGGTCGGTTTCTTGGGTGGGGCAATTGGAACGATCTTTGCACTATTGACGAGCCTTCTCAATCCGCCCATTGCAAATGCGCTTAATCTTGAACCGGGAACACAATTACTTCAATTCAACCCTTTGACGAGCATTATTCTTATCGTTAGTCTTATGGTCATCGCAGTATTGGCTGGGTATTTCCCATCACGAAAAGCCGCGAAACTTGACCCAATTGAAGCGCTCAGAACAGAGTAGTTACGGCCGGCTCAAGGGGTGGATTTATTCACTGTAAGGGGTATAATGAGGCATATGTTAGATATTCGTTTTATTCGCGAGCACACAGATGCGGTGCAACAAAACGCCCACAACAAGGGCTACGAGGTAAATATAGATGAGCTTCTTCGCCTCGATTCCTCACGCCGCGAATTGCAGCAAAGTGTCGAAAAACTCCGCGAAAAACGAAACGAAATTGCTTCACAAATGAACCACATGGTGCATGGGCATGAAGGAGGACCAACTCCTGAAGTTATTGCTGAAGGCAAAGAGATAAAGATTCAGCTTGTAAAGATAGAGGAAGAGCTAAAAGAAAGTGACGTATCTTTTTTTGATCTTCTCAAAAAAATTCCTAATATGGCATCAAGCGACGTACCTATCGGAGCAAGCGAGGACGAAAATGTCGTCGCGAAAAAAGTCGGGGAGCCTACTACGTTTGACTTCGATCCAAAAAATCACGCCGAACTCGCTGCAGCGAAAGGCTGGCTCGATAAAGAACGAGCTGCAAAAGTAACAGGAAGCAGGTTTGCTTATTTGAAAGGCGATCTTGTAAAATTGCAGTTTGCTCTTATTCAATTTGTCATGGATAAGCTGAGTGATCAGGCGTTTATCGACCAAATTATTGCTGAAAATAATCTCAATGTCAGCCACAAACCATTTGTGCCAGTCTTGCCGCCACTCATGCTTCGCACCGAGCTTTATGACGCGATGGATCGACTTGAGCCGCGCGATGATCGGTATAAAATCGAAGATGAAGATCTTTGGCTTCAGGGAAGTGCTGAGCATGTACTGGGGAGCATGCATGCTGATGAAGTACTCAGTGAGCAGGACATGCCAGTTCGCTATATTGGGTATGCGACTAGTTTTCGCCGCGAAGCGGGAACGTATGGCAAAGACATGGAGGGCATGTTCCGTATGCACCAGTTCGATAAGCTCGAGATGGAAAGTTTGACTGTTGCCGAAGACGGCCAAGACGAGCATCTTTTTCTTATTGCAATCCAAGAAAAACTCATGCAACTTCTCGAGATCCCGTATCAAGTTCTTATGAAATGCACGGCAGATATTGGAAAACCTAATTCACGTGGTGTTGATATTGAAGCATGGCTACCGGGACAAAACAAATATCGCGAAACACACACCGCTGATTACATGACGGACTATCAGGCACGTCGTCTGAAAACTCGTGTTCGCCGTGAAAACGGAACGGTTGAACTTGTTCATACAAATGACGCGACGGCGTTGCCGCTGAGTCGTGGGCCAATCGCTATTTTGGAGAATAACCAACAGGCAGATGGCTCTGTGCGAGTGCCGGAAGTTCTCCGTCAATATATGGGTGGTACAGAGGTTATCTAATGATCTATCTTGTAGGTGGGCCTGCTCGAGTAGGAAAGTCGACTCTTGCAAAGCGATTTCGATCATATATTGACGCAGAGGTAATTGATGGCGATGCATTCACTCATTCAATGCACGATGTACTGAAATCAGAATGGTTACCGGATATTTTTGTCGGTACCATCGATCCGATCAACGCAATTAATGATCCATCAAAAAAAGTCGATCGTTTGCGCAAACGTGACGAAGCGATGTGGGAATTTTATGAAGCATATCTAAAGGAAGCGGCAATCAGCTCCTCGGACGATATATTGATCGACGGTAATTTTTGGCCGGATTATGTTCACACGCTTGAGCTTCCTCACGTGGCAGTATTTCTTATCGATACGTCGCCCGCTCAGGCCGCGCGACTTATCTCGATTCGCGATGGGGATAGTGACAATAATTGGATGAAAGCGCATGAGTTTACTGATGAAAAAATCGTTGAATGGGCAACATTCAATGCGCTACGAAGTGAAAAATACATTCCCCTATGCAAAGAATACGGCTATCGGTATTTTGATATTGCAGAGCGAGGAGTAGAAAGGACGGTGGATGAAGCATTTGAATACCTTCTTCAAAAAGTGGTATAATAGTCTTACAACCAAGTCCAGCAAAAAGGAGGGTAGTATGATTGAACGATTAACAATCACAGGGGTAAAAGTAGAGCTCGATCCGGCAACAAAGAAATATGTTGCCAAAAAAATCGCGCGGCTCGACCGCTATCTTCCTAAGCATGCGCGCAAAAGTGCTTCCGCGGACGTAAAGCTCAAGTTGGTAAACCGTGATCACGGCAATAAGTACGAAGCCGAGGTTATTTTTAATGTGCCAGATAAAACTCTCACGGCAAAGGACTCCACTGTTAATATCTTGGCCGCAATCGATATAGTTGAAGCAAAACTGGCTAGCCAGCTTCGAAAGTACAAACAAGAGACACTTCCACACGTCGGGAGGCGTGGTGTGTTGAGCCGTCTCCGACGCAGTTTTGTTAGTACGCCGTAAACTCCTCGTTTCGTCCTTTTATCTCTCTTTAAAACAGCGTATAATGTTACGTAGTGTTTTACAGAAGTTTCTATAAGTGAGGGCCCTATGATTAATCGACAAAAAGCGCTAACGAAAGTATTTGGCGATCCCCAGGCACGTATTTTGAAGCGCCTTCAAAAGAAGGTGGAGGCCATTAACGCGCTTTCTGATATATACAAAAAAATGAAAAAGCCAGACCTGCAAAAGCAGACCGGTGTTTTGAAAGAGCGTTTAAAAAAAGGTGAAAGTCTCGACGACATTCTTCCGGACGCATTTGCGCTTGTGCGTGAAGCGAGCGATCGTGTCCTTGGAATGCGTCATTTTGACGTGCAGCTGATCGGTGGTATGGTGCTCCACGAAGGAAATGTTGCCGAGATGAAGACCGGTGAAGGAAAAACACTGGTTGCGACTCTTCCAACATACCTCAATGCACTCGAGGAAAAGGGTGGCCATGTCGTGACGGTAAACGATTATCTGGCACAGCGTGATGCAAGCTGGATGGGGCAAGTCTACGATTTTCTTGGCATGAAAACAGGCGTTATTATCAATGACGCATCATTTATCTATGATAAAGATTATGACAACAAAGCTCACGACGATCCTCGCATGCGTAAACTCCGTCCAGTGTCGCGAAAAGAAGCATACGATGCAGACATTACATATGGAACCAACAATGAGTTTGGGTTTGACTATCTTCGCGATAACATGGTCAATGAAGTAGAGCTACTTCGCCAACGTGAGCTACATTTTGCAATCGTGGACGAGGTAGACTCAATTCTTATCGATGAAGCTCGAACTCCACTTATCATCAGTGCACCAGCGGGCGAAAATCCTGATAGTTATTATCAATTCGCAAAAATTGCCGCCAAACTCGTACCAGAAGATTACATTCTCGACGAAAAACGCCGCAGCGTCTCATTAACAGATGAAGGTGTTGAAAAAATCCAAAAGATGTTGGGAATAAAAAATTTATACACCCCCGACTATATCCGATCTGTTTATCATATGGACCAAGCATTGCGGGCGCAGACGCTCTTTAAACGAGATAAAGACTACGTTGTCACCAACGATGGCGAAGTGATTATTGTCGATGAGCACACGGGTCGCTTGATGCAAGGCCGCCGCTACAATGAAGGGCTTCACCAAGCGATCGAAGCAAAAGAGCAAGTCTCTGTTTTGCAGGAAAGCATGACGCTCGCGACGGTTTCATTCCAAAATTACTTCCGTCTGTACGATAAGCTCTCTGGTATGACTGGTACGGCATTTACGGAGGCGGAAGAGTTCCAGCAAATCTATAGTTTAGATGTGATTCAAATCCCTTCAAATAGACCGCTGGCTCGAATTGACCATCAGGATCTGATTTTCAAAACCGAAAAAGGCAAATTAAAGGCGGTTGCAGATGCGATCAAAGAATACCACAAGCAGGGTCGACCCGTGTTGGTTGGATCAGCGTCGATTGCCAAAAACGAACTCATTGCCGATTGGCTCGACAAAGAGAAAATTACCTACGAAATTCTTAACGCAAAAAACAACGAACGAGAGGCGGCGATTATTGCCAAAGCTGGTGAAAAGGGTGCAATTACGCTTGCAACCAATATTGCTGGTCGCGGTACTGACATCGTACTAGGTAAAGGAGTTAAAGATCTCGGGGGATTAGTCGTTATCGGAAGTGAGCGTCATGAGTCTCGCCGTATCGATAATCAGCTGCGTGGTCGTGGTGGACGTCAAGGCGACCCAGGCGAAACGCAGTTTTATGTATCAACTGAAGACGATCTTATGCGTATTTTCCAGGGTGAGCGCATTGCATCGCTTATGGATACGTTAGGCGTTGAGGAGGACCAGCCGATTCAGAACAAGGCTGTTTCGAAAACCCTCGAAGCAGCCCAAAAACGAGTCGAAGGATACAACTTTGACACTCGAAAAAACGTCGTTCAATACGACAACGTCATTAATCGCCATCGCCGTGTCGTGTATACCATACGCCGCAAAATTCTTGAAGGCGACGATATTCAGCCAGAGGTCCTTCGTCTTATTGAAGAAAAAGTTCGCGAACTTACCTTTGTTCCGGCAAAAAATAATTCGAAATTTGCCGAAGAATTTGAATCGGTATTTCCGGTTGATGGTAAAGAAATCGAAGTCGTGGGAAATGAGAAGAAAGACAAACGTCGGTTCGACCTTGCCCTTAAAGAAGTATTAGCCTTCTATGCTAGCAAGGAAGATGAATTAACCGCAGAGATCCTACGCAAGGTAGAGCGCGAAGTATATCTTCAGGTTCTCGATACATTGTGGATGCAGCATCTGGAGAATATGCAGCACTTACGTGAAGGTATTCACTGGCGAAGTGTTGGTCAGCGTGACCCACTCGTTGAATATCGCAGCGAATCACAAAAACTATTCGAAAGTCTTCAGGGTACATTGCGCGATGAAGTACTTCGTGCGATTATGCATGTTCACAAGCACGATGTTGTTGCTCGTCAGGATGAAGATTATGATACGGAGCTTACCCGTCTGGCGGAATCAGCAGTTGAACGTGGTGTCAATGAGGTGACGGGTGGTACGGAAAACCGTGACGCTGACTTCAAGGTTAAAAAATCAAAGACTGCCGCAGAAGCGAGTAAGCAAAAAAGTGATGCGCGAAAGAAAAAGAAAACCGCGCGTCAGAATCGTAAGAAAAACCGTAAATAATCCGTTCGCAAAGAGAGGCAGTTGATGAAACATACAGTCGAAGAGGTCAAATTAGCTAGTGGAGCACGCGGGCTGCTTATCGATATTCCCGGTGCAACGGTTATGAGTTTTCAATTTCAATTCAGGGCGGGCAATCGCTATGTGCAGGGTAAGGACATTTATGAAACCGCCCATATTATGGAACATATGGCGTTTGGCGCAAATGCCCAATTCAAAAGTGAACATGAATACGAGGCCGAATTTACGAAAAATGGCGCCTACCACAACGCTTATACAAGCGATCTCTCAATGGTATATGTCGCAGACTGTGCGGACTTCGAGTGGGATCGAATACTGGCCTTGCAGCAGGTAGCGATATGTCATCCAAAGTTTAACCCCGCAGAACTCGCGGCCGAAAAAGGCAATGTGAAGAGTGAACTGACAGGCTATCTCAATAATCATAATCGTGTACTGTGGCCTAAAATTCAGCAACTGCTTGGGGAAGATGTCTATACGTTTTGGCAGCGACTGCAGACGATCTCAAACGTAAGTCTTGGCGATATTCGCGAACATCACAAGCGCACTCATACGGCTAATAATATGCGATTTGTGATTGCCGGAAAACTCCAGGGTCGTAAGAGTGAGATCAAACGTCAGCTCCAGGCATGGGATCTCCCCGAAGGCGAACGTTTTGAAGTACCAAGAGATGAATTATCTCGCGCGAACCCGACGCTTATCCGTCGTAAAGAAGCTTCCAATCTTACTTTTGGCTGGTCGGTGATGATGCCTCGTGATATTAGCGACGAAGAAGTGGAGGCGATGAACTGTCTCGATCATCTGCTCACTGGCACTATGCACTCACGTATTTATGGCGCCGCCCGGAAGCGTGGTCTTGCTTACAACATTTTCTCTGATACAACCGTTGGTTTTTATGATAGCAGCTGGGATTTTGGCGGTGAGGTAAACCTTGAAACGGCAGACGAGCTTTTTGACATTATCGTCCGCGAAGTCAAACATGTTCTTGATGGAAAAATCACAGAAGATGAACTGAACGCTGCCAAATCGTATGCACTTGGCCGTTACCAAATGGGCGCACAAACTGTCGCACAGATCAGTAATTTTTACACTGGTCGCTACTTCGCCGATGGGGTAGTAAAAGATTACGAAAAAGTGCCTGAAGAAATACGTCGCACGAGTCGTGACCGTATGATCAATACAGCGCGTGAATTTATTTCTGGTGATGCCTGGGTACTCGCAGGAGTGAGTAGCGGCGAAAAAGAAGAAATCGTCAAGCTCAATGAGAAATTAGCGACTTTATTCGCAAACACGGTAAAATAGACATATGAATGTCGCTATTGCAGGATATGGAGTCGAAGGTAGGTCAAACTACCAGTATTATCTGAGTCAAGGCAATGTAGTGACCATTTTGGATGAACGCGAAAACGTCGCTGATCTTCCGTCTAACGCATTGTCGGTTTTAGGGCCGGATGCTTTCAAGAACCTTACGGACTTTGATATTGTCGTCCGTACGCCAAGTCTACCGCCTAAGAAGCTACGAGGTGCCAAAAAAGTCTGGTCATCAACTAACGAATTCTTTTCCAAATGTCCCGCACCAATTATTGGTGTCACTGGAACAAAAGGTAAGGGGACGACCGTTAGTCTCATTGCAAGTATTCTCAAGCAAGCGGGCAAAACTGTTCATGTTGTCGGAAATATTGGGGTGCCTGCCCTCGACGAACTACCCCGTATCGCTTCAAACGATATTGTTGTTTACGAACTAAGTAGTTTTCAATTGTGGGATGCAGAGCATTCGCCGCATGTGGCAGTGGTGCTCATGATCGAGCCGGATCACCTTGATGTTCATGATTCGTTTGATGAATATGTTGCCGCGAAAGGTAACATCGCTCGATATCAGGAAAAGTCCGACACAGTTGTATTTAATGCCCAAAATATGCATTCGGGGATCATTGCATTCGGTTCGGCCGGCAAAAAAATACCTGTTCAGTCTGAGGAGGCGGCTCGTGTTCGTGACGACTACTTCTGGTATGGTGATAAAAAGCTTTGCTCTGTGACTGCTCTGAAATTGCCGGGAGCTCACAATTACGACAATGCCTGCGCTGCGATCGCAGCTGTGTGGGAATTCACTCAGGATACTAGAGTAATTGAGCAGGGTCTCGCTGAATTTACTGGCCTTCCGCATCGGCTTAAGTATGTTCGGAGGGTAAAAGGTGTTGCCTATTATGACGACAGTATTGCCACGACAGTCGGTAGCGCAAAAGCAGCAATTGCGGCATTTTCTCAGCCAAAGATTTTGATACTGGGGGGCTCAAGTAAGGGTGTCATAGATTTCAGTGGGCTTGCAAAAAAAGCGGCCGAAGAAGAGGTAAAATGCGCATTACTAATAGGGGAACAAGCAGAAGAAATCGAGAAAAGCTTTGCGAAGTTCGATTGGTTAAAAACAGAGACTTTTGACAGTAGCTTTACGATGAAAGATATCGTGAGGCATGCATACGAGCTTGCAGAGCCAGGTGATGTCGTGATTCTTAGTCCAGCCTGTGCAAGTTTTGGATTATTTAAAAACTATGCAGATCGCGGAGATCAATTTATTGCCGCGGTAAATGACTTATAATCCTGCTTGAAGTGGCTAATCCGTTGCATGATTGCATCAGTCGGTTCAAGAATAATTATGTCGGGATTTGCCGCTTCGAAGCGCTTTTTTAACCAGTGATAATGCGTGCAGGCGAGGACGATAACATCACACTTTTGCGCCGTGAGCTCGTCAACGAGTACTTCGACAGCAATGGTGTCTGAATCTCCTCGTTCAATTTGCGTTGCCCACTCACTGCAATCAGGTTCAATAATTTTTCTCCCTTTTGCCCATGCTTGCTTCAGTGTGGTATAAGGCTGACTCGCGAGCGTGGCGCGAGTCGCACATACGGCAAATACACCCGTTCTCGTGAGCGCAGCTGCTGGCTTCACCATTGGCTCAAGACCAACAAAAAAGACGCGCGGGTGGACATTTCGCAAAAAATCAATCGCATTTGTCGTGGCGGTATTGCAGGCTATGACGATAATGCTGCAGCCTCCTTTTACCAGCCGATCAATAACCGTCGCCGTAAGATGTCGTATCTCTGCGGGTTCTTTATTACCATAGGGAACATTCTTTGCATCGTTCATATAAATGATCTCATCATCGACAAAAGCGTGTTGTAATGCTTCTGCGACGCTTTTACCGCCAATACCCGAGTCAAATACGCCGATTTTCATTATCAGTAGTGTAGCATGACTCGTGATAAAATAGACATACATGCAACCTCTAGAGAAACGAATCGACCAATTGAAAAAAGATGTTGACGCTGCGTACCGTCGGCTTGATATTGAAGGGAAGATCGAACAACTCCAGACACTTGAGGATGAGCTTGCGGCACCGGAGATTTGGAATAATCCCCATAATGCTCAGGAAAAGAGCAAACAATTCGCGGCACTCCAGGATACCGTGCAGCCCTGGCAAATGCTCGTGTTGCAACTCGCAGATATCGTCGAGCTTATGAGCCTCGGTGACGATAGTCTTATGACGGAATTTGATGGCCAGATAACTGCGCTCGAGAAAGAATTTGCCACACGCAAAAAAGAATTACTTTTCAATGGAAAATACGACGATCACAATGTGATTCTTCGTATCTCTGCGGGGGCAGGGGGGACTGATGCGCAAGATTGGGCTGAAATGTTGGAACGCATGTATTTAAGATGGGCGGAAAAAGCAGGAATGAAGACGGCAAATGTCGAGCGATCTGCAGGTGAAGAAGCTGGTCTCAAGACAAGTGTTATCGAAGTCACAGGACCTTATGCGTTCGGCAAGTTAAAGAGCGAAAATGGTGTTCACAGACTCGTGCGGTTAAGTCCTTTTAATAGCGACAATCTTCGCCAAACGAGCTTCGCACTAGTAGAAGTTTTGCCTCAGATCGATGCGCCAGAAGAAATCCAGCTTGATGATAAAGACCTCAAGATAGATGTTTACCGCGCTGGTGGTCATGGCGGGCAGAGCGTTAATACTACCGATAGTGCCGTTCGGGTGACGCACCTCCCAACAGGTATCGTTGTGGCAATACAAAACGAGCGAAGCCAGTTACAAAACAAAGAAACCGCACTCAAAATCCTTCGTTCCAAATTAGCACAGCTCCAACTTGAGCAGCATACCCAGAATATTAGTGAACTCCATGCAGGCGAATCTGCAAATTGGGGCAGCCAAATCCGCAATTATGTCCTTCATCCGTATACACTCGTCAAAGACACGCGAACAAAGTACGAAGACCGAGACGCACAGGGTGTTCTTGATGGAAAACTAGATCCGTTTATGATGGCTTATCTCGAGCAAAATATAGACTGAGTAGCTCGTGGATGTTACATAAAAACCGTGTAACATACATTTTTTCCTGCTATACTATGATGAGTAATGATTCTGTTTGATAGGGTAACAGAAACATACGGAAAAGATATGAAGCCGGCGTTAAATCGGATTAGTCTTCATGTCGAACCTCGAGAATTTGTTATTTTGGTAGGAACAAGCGGTGCTGGAAAAACGACGCTTCTTCGTCTTTTAACTCGTGAAGAAAAGCCAACCAGCGGCAAGATTGTTGTTGGTGGAATTGACTATGACACGCTTAAGGACAAGCATATTCCATTGCTTCGGCGAAAAATCGGCGTGGTATTTCAGGATTTCAAGCTTCTTCCGCAGCGTACGGTGTTTGAAAACGTTGCGTTTGCACTTGAGATTGCCGGTATGACAGGTCGTGAAATTAAGAATACCGTGCCAAAAGTTATCGAGCTGGTGGGCCTTACCGGAAAAGAAAAACAATTTCCCCATCAACTTTCTGGAGGTGAACGACAGCGAGTTGCGATTGCTCGTGCGGTTGTGCGTCAGCCAAAAATTCTTATTGCAGATGAGCCTACGGGAAACCTCGATCCAAAACACAGTTGGGACATTGTCCGTTTACTTGAAAAAATCAATAAATACGGCACAACCGTTCTCCTGACGACGCACAACGTTGAAATTGTCAATAAACTAAAACGACGCGTCGTCACGCTCGAACATGGAAAAATCACCAGTGACCAAGCACAGGGGAGTTATCGACAATGAGCAAAAAGATGGACGCAAAAACCTTTGCTTTGCAAAAACGCAAACGTCGTCAGTGGCTTACATTTGTTCGCATGTGTCGTTATGGCGTCAACAACTTTAGCCGCAATGCTTGGCTCACCATCGCAGCTACAGCGGTCATGACGATTACACTTTTGGTCGTGTTTATTACCCTTGCTTCTCGCAATGTACTATTGGATACGGTCGCGGAAATCCGCGATAAAGTCGACATGTCTATTTATGTGAAAAATACGACATCAGATGATGACGTCAAAAAAATCCAAAGTGGCCTTGAAAAACTCGCTACCGTTCGTAAGGTAAGCTATATCACCCCTGAGGACGCACGGACAAACTTTGCTCAGCAAAACAAGACCAACACGGGCGCCCTGGACGCGCTTAATGAAGCGACAAATGAATTTCCCGGGACGTTCCGCATCAATCCAACGGATATCAACAAAACCGATGAGTTGCGCAAATTTGTCGATACGAACGAAACCCTCAAAAAGAATATCGATCCAAATCGTAAGCCCTCCTTCGCAGGTGAGCGACGCTCCGCAATAGAGAATATTGGTCGTTGGGTAAACTTTGCCGAGAAGGCAGGGCTGGTCGCAAGTGTCATCTTCATTGCGATCTCATCACTCATCGTCTTCAATACCATCCGTATGGCTATCTTCAATCGTAAGGACGAAATCCAGATGATGAAGTTGATTGGTGCAGACCGAAGCTTCATCAGGGGGCCATTTGTTGTCGAGGCAGTCGTTTATGGATTTATCGCTGCAATCGTGGCGACGGCGCTCGGTATCGCTATCCTGTATGGAGCCAGTGGCCCACTCCTAAGCTATGGAGTGATGGTACAAAAGACCATCGACTTGCTGTCCATCTACATCCCATTTGTGCTTCTTGGCATGATTTTCCTCGGCGCGATCATCGGTATTGTCTCTTCGCTACTCGCAACAAGACGCTATCTAAAAATATAAGACTATAAAATGAAACAAGGGCCGCACTACTCCAGCTGGATGTCTGAAGTGTGCGGCCCCGAAGATCAGGGGCAGGCCGTGGTCACTTGTGACGGGTCGATCGGCTCGATGGCTTTGATGTCGGTGCCAAAAACGAACGGTCCTTGCTTAGTGAAGTCATACGCTCCGCCCTCCTTGATCTTGTCCCTCAGTTCGCTGTTTTTCTTGGAGATGGGGTATGTTCCGTCGTTAGTAGCGACATTGAATGCGACATCAGTTTCATAGAACAGATATATTTCAAAGCATCCCAATTTCTTTTCGACTGCCTAGGGAATTGACATAAGCGCATTTTCGTGCTAGCATAAGCTTAATGAAACAGCGGTCCACCACACCAGTTTCTAGACACAGTATTCGTCGGGTAGTAATTGCGACGATTGCTGCGCTCATGGTGTTTACCGTTCCATTCTCTCTCAGCCCAAAAGTCTCCGCCGACAAATACGACGATCAGATCAACGCGCTTCAAAAAGAAATTAGCGAATACCAGTCAAGGGCGGGGGAGCTAAATAAACAAATCCTTTCCCTTCAAGAAGAAGTAAAAGGTATCGATGATCAGAAAAAACTGATCCAAACGCAAATCGATCTTACCGAAGTAAAACTTACCAAATTGCAGCAGGATATTACAGATACTGAAACGCGTATTGGTGACAATCGCACAGCTCTCGGTACAACGATTGCCGATCTGTATATTGATGACACAATCTCTCCTTTGGAAATGCTCGCAAGCAGTCAAAACATTGGAGATTATGTCGATAAACAAGAATATCGAAATGTTGTTCGCGATCAACTCTCAACCACAATCGATACGATAAAACAGTTGAAAGTTAATCTCGAAAAGCAAAAAACGGATGTGCAGCGAACTCTCGTTGATCAGAATAATGCAAAAAACGCTCTTGTTGCAAAAGAAAGCGAGCGTAATACGCTTCTTGCTCGTACCCGTGGTCAGGAGGGTGCTTATCAACAACTGACAGCCGACCGTGAAAGTCAGAAACTCAAGGTGCAACAGCAACAGCAGGCTGCTATCGAAGCAGCAATTGCAGCGGCTGGCGGTGGTGGCGCAGTTGTTCTGCCTGGAACATCTGGGGGATACCCCTGGAATGCATCGAATTGCTACGTTGACTCAAGCGCTCTCTCTCACGGCGGCGTCGATGGTAATGGTGGTGACGGAATGGGATATGGCTGTCGTCAGTGCGCAAGCTATGTTGCATGGCGTATCCTGAAGGAAACGGGATATGCACCGACGTACTGGGGTGACGCTATCGACTTTGTCGCAAGTGGTCGTTCTGCCGGTTTCACCGTTTCGACAAAACCTCGTGAGCGCGCTGCCGGCGTGATTACGACTGGTGGTCGTCCTGGTCACGTTGTCTGGGTGGAAAGCGTCAATGAAGCGGCTGGCACGATGGTCGTCAGCCAATACAACTACTACAATGCAGGTGGCCCAGGATGGGGAAACTACAGTAAAATGCAGGTGCCTATCGGTACCTACCAACAGTACGTCTACTTCTAGGATTTCTTCCCAAACTCTATAGCGCGCTTCACTGGAAGTGCGCTATACTTATATGGTTAAGGTTAAGAGGGTTTCTTACGTGACAGAAAAAAAACAATCGATGGCAACACCGATAAAAGAAAAAACAGGCGTTTCACGGACAGTCTATTTTTTTACAATTGCACTCGTTGCGGTGATCGGTTTTGTAGCCGGCACGCGAAGTAATAATGTTATTGCGGCGATTGCACCTGCCCTTGGTTTCAAGGTGGAGACGGGCACGCTTGACCTCGCTTCTGTGCAACAAACATATCAGCAGCTCAAGGCGAATTTTGATGGTAATGTCGACACCCAGAAGCTCATAGAAGGAGCGAGCAAGGGCTTGGTAGCCGCGGCAGGTGATCAATATACCGTATATATGGACCCTAAAGAAGCGGCGGATTTTGACAAGGATCTCTCGGGAGAAATCGGTGGTGGGATTGGTGCCGAAATTGGCATTCGCTCGGATAAACCAACTGTCATCCGTGTGCTCGCCAACAACCCTGCTGAAAAAGCAGGACTTAAGGCAGGTGATACGATTCTTGCAGTCAATGATCAAACTGCTTCGGGGTGGACTGCTGACAAAACAGCCTCCGAAGTCCGGGGTGAAGCAGGAACCACAGTAAAGCTTGTCATTATGCGAGGCAATGAAACAAAAGAATTCACTGTCACGCGTCAAGTTGTGGATAATCCTAGCGTGCAGTCGAGCGTACAAAATGGGCTGGGGATTCTCACCATCAGTCGGTTTGATGATCAGACAGGCGCTCTCGCTCGTAAGGCTGCAGAAAGCTTCAAGCAGCAAAATGTTCATGGGGTCATCCTTGATCTTCGCGGCAATGGCGGCGGGTATCTTACAGCTGCACAGGACGTCGCGGGGCTGTGGCTTGATAATCAGGTCGTCGTTTCCGAGCGAGTTGGTGACAAGGTAACCGATGAACTGCGTTCCAGAAACGATCCAATACTCGGTAATCTCCCTACGACTGTTGTGGTGAACGGAACTAGCGCCAGTGCAAGCGAGATCGTAGCCGGTGCGCTTCAAGACTACAAGAAGGCAACACTGGTTGGCGAAAAGACGTTCGGTAAGGGCACTGTTCAGAAGATACTTGATCTCGGAGGTGGGGCGGTACTAAAAGTCACTGTCGCCAGGTGGTACACGCCAAATGGAAAGAATATTACGAAAGAAGGCATCATGCCCGATCAGGTGATCGAGTTGACGGCAAGCGATGCGGATGCAGGAAAAGACCCGCAGCTTGATGCGGCGAAAGCAAAGCTTGCAGGCTAGATCATATGCTTGTGCTTTTGATGGGTTTTAGGGTACTATAGGGGTAGATATGGATATAAAGAAAAAGATTCTGCTCGTAGAAGATGACACGGCGCTTGCAGCTGTCTATAAATCGCGCCTTGAACTCGAAGGTTTTGAAATAAAAGAGGTGAATAACGGCGAGGAAGCGTTATCTGCCGCTATTGATTTCAAGCCGGATCTTATATTACTTGATGCGATGATGCCGAAAATAAGCGGATTTGATGTGCTTGACATCCTTCGCAATACTCCTGAAACAACAAATATACGGGTGATTATGTTAACGGCACTCTCTCAGCCAAAAGATAAGGAGCGTGCGGAGTCGCTTGGCGTTGACGATTATCTTGTGAAATCACAAGTAGTGATCGGCGATGTTGTTGAACGTATCAAACACCATCTCGAACTTGTTAAATAAAGAAAATACCGTACCTCAATGTGGTATTTTTAACCAGGCGATGTAATTGACATAAGCATAATTTTCTGTTAGGATAAATATATAACGTAACAGAGTAAAAACAAAAATGACAGAACGTTCGCCAGCTTCACTCGACACCGACCCGACAGTTCGTCTCAAAGGCGAAGAGATTGATGAAATTGGTCGTATAACGGCCCCGCTAATACCGGGCGAAACTCGTACATTTCTTCCGTCTGGATCTGACGAATCGGAGCAAACACTTTTTCGTATGTCAGACCGACCGCTAGAAGGAAGTGAGGCGTCGGATCTTTTTAGCTTCCATACAAACGAATCCGGCCAATGGGTGCTTGAAGGCACGGGAGCGGAAGGAGATGTATGGATTATTCCAAATGACGTAGAATTTAGCCTAGGAAGTGATGGGGTGACGATGCGTGCTCGCGGTGATAAGCCTGAAGCTGCGCGCCCTCTTGGACTTGGAAGGCTTCCGCTCGTTGCGCAGCGCCTGGTTATGCAGGCGGTTAATGCTCGAGAAAAAGGTGGAGATTTCTCTAAAATTGTTATTATGGCTCATCCTTCGGCGAGTGGTGAGCAGCCGCTATTGACTGTGCGAAATGCAAGCACCAATCCTCTTGCTATGGAAACTCATCGTGACACTTTGCAGAATGAAGAAAGGGGAGCGACAAGCGATGCATCTGCTGAAGCTATTGTTGACGAGTCAGCGAAGGAAGTTCCCGTGGAAACTAACGTATCCGAACCTGAAACAACCCAAGAAGTTAATATGACATCTATTCTCGCCGAAGGACAAGAGCTTCCTCCTGAGCCTTTGATTGAAGAAGAGGGAGGCGTAGTTTCGGAAGATCACGAGGGTGAAGCTGAAGCAGACCAGCCCAAGGAGGTCGCGCCTGAATCTAAGATGTCCGCTCCCCCCGTGGCACCACGGACTTCATTATCAGTTGAGGCTCGCCTTGCTGGACTCGACGAGGAGCCTGTGGCAGAAACCGAATTTCAGACAAGAGATACGCAAGAAGAGCAATTTAGTATTGAAGGTCTTGACGCAGCAGCTGCGCTCAAATCGATTATTGAGCATTTCTCTCATCAACTCGACCAGATAAGTAAGAAAAGCGCATCCATAACGGAAGAATATGTACGGATGCTCCCTGAAGTCTTTCGGACTGGTCAAACGGTTGCTCAAAGCGGTGTCTTAGAGAATTTGGACGAAATGAAAAAAGTGTTTGATGACGATAAAGAGTCTCTTGATCATATGAGTGATGTTGCGGGAAAGTATCTCACCTCGGAGCAGGGAATTTTCTCTGCACATGAAAATGTTTCGGAAGACGTTGAAGCTCAGCAGAAACTTCGCCAAGCAGCTACGGAGCTTGTAGAGAAGTTGCAGGAGACGTTAAAGAAGATGGAGCAAGCGACAACGACTGTTCTGACGCTTCACCGCATTATCGACAGTGAGATACGAACGATTAGCGGTGTTTATTATCCAGATGTACCGGGGTATGGGACGATTCGCGACACGGTACTCGATAAGACGCGAGCTCTTGTGAACGCTGTCAATGAGCGTGCCGAAAGTGGTCGGGAAGTTCGTCGGAACCTGACAGAACTCGAAGAACTTCAAAAGAGTATGTTGCTCCAATAATAAAAATCCCCCAGAAAAGGGGGATTTTTATGAAAGCGATAAACTATTTAACGCTGATTTGTGTGCGAGAAACAGTTTTGCCGGTGAAACGGCCTTTTTTGACCTTATCAAAAGCGACAATTCCGTCTTTTGCAGCGTGAATAGTGAAGTTTTTGCTAATAAATGTGCCAGGGCCGGCAACTTTTGTGCTTCCGGTTTGACGAACGAGGACTTCGCCGGTACGGACTGTTTGACCGCCAAAGCGCTTAACACCAAGACGCTGGCCGGCATTGTTGTGGATGTTTTTGCTTGTTCCACCTGCTTTAACGTGTGACATGGATAACTCCTTATAGTTTCTATAACAATCTGTACTATTGTACTCTGATATAAAGATTTCGTCAAGATAAAACAGGGACTTTTCGGGATATGAAAACGCCACGACTGGATGCCGTGGCGGTTGTTCTCGTGAGATGACTCATTGATGTGGAAAGTTTGGTGGTATCGGACCGGAGGTCAGTGAATGAACACCTTGTCTAGGTCCGGATCACATTTTCCAGTGACGAACTCTCCTGTGCCTTTGACGAGTGGCCACACGGCGGGATCATTGACGAGGTCCCCCTTTGTCTGGATGGTATAAGACGCGACGCATTCGCCTTTCTGCACGGAAGTACGCTCATCCCAGCTCCAGACCTGATAGCCAGAAACAGGGAGCTGGATACCTGCTGTCGACAGTTTAGCTTCAAGCGCGCTGTCTCGGGTATCGAGCTTCGCCTCGGTGACCCAAGCGTATGCAATACCCCCCAGAAGGGCGACAGCCATCAGAAATCCCAAGATGCCACCTATGGCGCCGGCGGACTCGGACTCTTTTTGCCTGAGCCCGATCGAAATACATCCGAGTAACAAGGTGACGACGAAGGCGCCGATTCCCACCGCCAGGGGGACATTGTGAAGTCCAAGAATCATTTTTCTCCTTCGAGAACACCAACATGAATGTTGGATTGACGTATAATATCATGGAAATTATACTTTGTCAGACTACTTCTTTACGAGAACGAGGAGTTCACGGGCAACGATTTGATCTTCTCGGTAGTAGAGGAGATCGCTTGTTTGGACATTGTTAAAAGAAAACACTTCGAAGCCGAGTTTGTCGAGTTGACTCGTAAGGGGGAGGTGGGCAAATCGTCCGGTTTGATCTTTCCATGCAGGGATAGCGATACAGAGGGGGGTGCCTGGGCTTATTTGATTGCCAATATTTTTGAGAAATGAACTTATGATGTAGTTGCAGTTTTTGCGAACTTGGTCGAGTTTAGCGGGAGAGGGTGGGGCAGAAAATGGTTGACCGAGATAACTTTCACAGACGACTGCATCGATTGGTGGTTGCCAAGTAGTGTCCATAGCGTCACCTTCATCGAGGTGTCGATCAAATGAAATGTGGTACGCGCCCTCTAGCCATTCAAGATTTTCCTGTGAATAGCGAATCATCTTTTCGCTCAGATCGGTACCGTATACGGAATAGCCCGTGAGGGCTGCTTCTTGGAGGATGACGCCAGTGCCGCAAAATGGATCGAGAATACGGCCGGCAGAGTCATGCGGGCGAGCGAGATTTATCATGATTTGCGCGAGTTTTGGAGGGAGCATGCCCACGAATGCGTCGCGCTTTGGACGCCCCTGATCACGGCGGGCAAGAGAGGTGATATTCTGGGCGCCGATGCTTTCAGCGATACAGATTCGTCCGCTTCCGGATTTTACGATGAGAAGTTCGACTTTGTTACTGCTGAGGCCAAGTTTATTGTGGTGAGAGGTTGCTGTATTGAGGATAGGCTCGGTATTGGGGATAAGGCGAAGGCTGATGCCCTCTTCTTTTAATTTTTGTTTAAGAATAATACCGGTTTTCTGAATATCTCGCGCACTAACCCCGAAGCCATACGCACTGATACCGAGTGTTATTTTATTCTCGGTTCCAGCCCATTGTTTTTTGTAATAGGAAACGATTTGCATGCTGATACGGCGCCAGTCACCACTGGGGAATTCTGCAACAATCTTGCCGGCTTTTTGTGTGCCGCCGAGGTGATCAATCGAGAAAGTATCCGCAGCAACGGTGGCGCTATCACGCGAAAACCACGCTGAATTATCGGCGCCGTATAAACGTTCGAGCTCTGCCATGCCGAGAGCGGGTTGTCGGCCAAGTATCGCAATGTACATATTTCATAGTATATACTAGTATCATGTCTTTTCGAGCGTGGATGAGTATTGTAACGCTAGTGTTGATCGCTGTGATCATTTTCTTTTCACGGCACGAGCTTTTGCATGCGTGGAAACTACTGGAGCAAGTTAATATTTGGCTGTTGCTTCTTTTGATTCCTGGCCAGGCGCTGGCATATTATGCGAGTGGCGAAATGATCTTTTCATATCTTCGGGCGAAGAAGTCTATTGAGGACGTAAAAGGTCCAGAGTTGGCGCGAATGTCGCTTGAGATGAATTTTGTTAATCATATACTGCCAAGTGGCGGGGTGAGCGGCTTGTCGTATATGACATGGCGCCTGGGTAAATATGGTGTACAGCCGGGGCGGGCGGCGATGGCGCAGGTTGTGCGATTTGCTATGGGATTCGTGTCGTTTATTGTATTGCTGGCAATTGCAGTATTAGCGGTCACAATTGATGGGAATGTGAACCGATGGATTATCTTGGTGAGCAGTATTATGGTCGCGGGAATGGTCACGACGATTTTGCTCGGTGCGTATTTGCTCAATAGCCCACGGCGGTCTCAACGATTTGCTGATTGGGTGACAAAGACGGTGAACGGTATTGTGCGAAGGGTAACGTTTGGCCATCGCCGAACAGTGCTCGTACAGACCCAGGCGCAGCGATTTTTCTCTGAAATGCACGGTGATTACTTGGCGCTCAAAAACGATAAAGCGATTTTGCTGAAGCCTTTTTTGTGGGGATTAATGTTTACCGCCGTCGATGCGCTTCTTTTTTGGATCACATTTTTGGCGCTTGGAACGCCAGTCAATCCGGCACCGATTTTGATTGCATATGGCGTGGCAAGTATGGCGGCATTTTTTGTCGTGACGCCAGGTGGAGCGGGCGCGTATGAAGCGATTATGGTAGGATTTTTGGCGATTGCGGGTTTGAGTCAGGGGGTTGCGATTGCAGGTATTGTGTTGACGCGAGTTATTTTGTTACTTGGAACGATTTTGCTCGGGTATCTGTTTTATCAACATGCGATTTTGAAGTATGGACGACACGACAAGTAATCTTCGCTTGAGTGTGGGCGATTTTGTTGCTCTGACGAATCAGACACTTGAATATGCATACCCTCATATTGAGATTGAAGGTGAGGTAAGCGGATTTAAATTGAATCAAGGGAAATATGTTTTTTTTGATTTGAAGGATGACGAGGCGAGCATCGGATGTTTTATGATGGCATGGCAGTTGCGGACGCTCATTGAAGATGGGATGAAGGTGGTTGTGAGTGCGTCGCCAAAGCTGACGAAATGGGGAAAGTTTAGCCTGACGGTACGAAATATTCGGCCAAGTGGTGAGGGAAGTTTGAAAAAGAGTTTTGAGCTCCTTAAGGCAAAACTGGAGCGTGATGGGCTTTTTGCAGAGGAGCGCAAACGTGCATTGCCTACGATACCGCAGCGCGTGGCGGTGATTAGTAGTACGGAGGCGGCAGGGTACTCGGATTTTATAAAAATCATCAATGACCGGTGGGGCGGAATGGACGTGGAGGTAGCTCATGTTCAGGTGCAAGGAGAAAGCGCGCCTGATCAGATTATACGAGCGCTTCGGTATTTTAATTCACAAGAAGAATTGCCCGAAGTCATCGTTATTGTGCGGGGTGGTGGTAGCGCTGATGATCTGAGTACATTCAACGATGAGCTACTTGTGCGCGAGATTGCGCTGAGTCGTGTGCCGACATTGGTGGGTGTGGGGCATGAGGTCGATGTGACACTGGCTGATCTTGCTGCAGATATGCGTGCGGCGACCCCAAGTAATGCTGCGCAGCTGCTCGTTCCAGATAGGAGAGAGACGATACGCATGGTGCGGCATACGGTGAGTGCGTTGGTGCCGCGTATGGATCACGCGATTGAAAGTTTGCGCCAAGATGTTCGCCGTGAGCTGGATGAATCACTCCAAAAAATAGACCGACGATACGATATTTTGATGGACGGCTTGCATAATAAAATGTCGATTTTACGTCAACTTGACCCGCGGCTCGTATTGAGGCGAGGATATGCTATCATTCGGGGTGATTTGACCTCAGGGGCGGTGATTGAGATTGAAAAAGGCGATATACTAGTAACGGCGGAGGTACAAAGTGTCAAAAGTAAATAAACCAACAGTGGCAGAGAAAACAGCGAAGTTGCATGAGCTTGTGGAGTGGTTTGATGGCGAAGATTTTGTGCTTGAAGAAGCACTGGAGAAATTTACGGAAGCCGAAAAGCTAGCTGCAGAAATTGAGACAGACTTGCTTGCTCTTAAAAATAATATCAAAATTGTGAAAGTGAAATTCAGTGAGGACTAAATGATTTTATTTTGGATTTTAGCGGCTGTTATTTTGCTATTTGGGTTCGTCGTGTTTTTTGGTGCGCCCTATGTTCCAAGTAAACGGCGGGAGCTTGAAAGGGCATTTGATGAGCTCTATAAACTAGATAATCACGACGTACTTGTCGATTTAGGGTCGGGCGATGGAGTTGTGCTACGTGTTGCGGCGAAACATGGAGCTCGGGCGATTGGGTATGAACTGAATCCGGGGCTGGTGTTTTTGTCACGGTTTTTGGCGCATGGGAATAAAAAAATACGTGTCGAAACAGCGAATCTTTGGCGTGTGCATTTTCCGCCCGATACGACAGTAGTCTATGTATTTGCCGTCTCGAGAGATATCGAGAAAATCGCACGAAAGCTTCAGAAAGAGGTGAATTTGTTGAAGCAACCAATTTCGGTGGTGAGTTATGGCTGTGAGATTCCGCACATGACGGCGCTTGGCGTGTTGGGTGCGCATCATCTCTATACCTTTGCTCCTTTACAGATAAAATAAACATAAGTATAATGACCCCATGAAGAAGCTATCACATAAACACGAACAAGGCGGCATCAGTGGCTCGATGCTGGCTATTATCGGCCTGTCGGTGCTCGTTCTCGTGGCGGGTGGATTTGGGATTTGGTCGTATGTTAACTACACCGAACAAAAAACCAATGTCGATGGCAAAATAAAACTGGCTGAGGCAGACGCGAGACGCGATCAAGGTGAAATTGAGGCTGAGAAGTTTGCCCAGCGCGAAAAACAACCAAATCGTGATTTCGTTGGGCCTGACGATTATGGCCGACTCACATTTAGCTATCCAAAAACATGGAGTGTCTATGTGGCTCACGATACATCAAAGGGTGGTACATACGAAGCCTATCTTAACCCGATTACTGTGCCTCCGGTTTCGCCAACGCAGCAATTTGCCCTCCGTGTGACTATCGAGGAGAAGGACTATGATCAGGTAGTGAAGACCTATGAGGGCTTGGTAAAGAAGGGTGATCTTCGTACCTCTGCGGTCAGTGCCAATGGGAACAATGGAACACGTCTTGATGGTAACTTTACCAAAGATATTCGTGGCTCGGCGGTGATTTACAAGATCCGCGACAAAACGATGACACTACGCACCGACGCTGACACATTTAAGCCTGATTTTGAAGAAATTATTAAAACGATAAACTTCAATCTCTAATAGAATTGTCACCCTCCTGCGTGCTACACTAAAAGTAGCATGCAGGGGAACGGTGAATGGGAAAATATAAAGGCGACGACTCTTATTAAAGACGAATTGCCTTTTTTGGTGACGGCATCACATGAATTAAAGGCGCCCCTGGCTTTGGTCCGGCAACTCGCATTCGCGCTGGAAAGTAGTCACATGTCTGAGAGCGAGCGTATGCGCATTGTGCGGCAGATACTTCTTACGAGTGAGCGCGCACTTCGTCTGACAACTGATCTCTCGAGGTCTGCTCGACTGGAAGATAGTTTATTTGAGTTAGAGCCACTCAATCCGCAACAAATATGTGAGGAGGTGGCGCATGAGATGATGCCGTTATACAAGGCAAAAGGACGTGAGATTCGTGTGTCGTCGCGATATCGTCCGGTGCTTGCGGTGGCGAATAGAGATTTGCTGCGTCGGATCGTTTTTAATTTTGCGGATAATGCGCTTCATTATGCGGAGGCAGAAGCACCAGTTGAAATACGGGCGGCGACGCAGTCACACAAGGCCAAGATTAGATTGAGCGTTCGGGATTATGGCCCAGCTGTGCCAGCCGATGTATGGCGACGTTTGCAGTCAAATTTAGGCGCAGCTTCGCAACCACTTCACATGCGCCCACAAAGTAGCGGGCTGGGGCTTTTGATAGCGAGTCAGTTCGCCAGAGCAATGCAGGGGGAGATTGGCGCAACCAGGCATCGAGATGGCGCGACGTTTTATGTTGATGTAGCTGCTTCGGCGCAGCTGAGCTTATTATGACAAAAAAACCATCAGTTCTCATTGTAGAAGATGACGAGTGGATGGCTGCGCATCACCTGCGAACGCTTGAGGCTGCCGGCATGAAGGTGACAACGGTGTCGCATGCGCTGGCTGCGATGGATACGCTTGAGACAAATCAGCCCGATGTCCTTGTGCTTGATGTTTTACTCCCGGGGCCGAATGCTTTTACCTTACTTCATGAACTGCGTTCGCACGCTGATTTGGCGAGTATACCCGTGATATTGTGTACGAATAGCGCTGATCAACTGACGGAGGAAGATCTTACGGCATATGGGGTAAAACGAGTGCTAGATAAGACGAAGATGCACCCTCAAGATCTAGAGGCCGCAGTAAAAAAGGTAGTATTGTGACCGATCAGCGGACGCGAGCGATTGTCTTAAGGCGTACGAACTATGGCGAGGCCGATCGAATTATCCAACTGCTGACACCGGATGGTCGCAAGACGGTTATGGCCAGAGGTGTGCGCAAGGAAAAGAGCAAGCTCGCTGGTGGTATCGAACTATTTGCAATAAGTGACGTTGTTGTGCATAAGGGCAAGGGTGATATGGGGGTGCTGACCTCTGCGCGCTTGGTTCAGTTTTATCGGCATATTTTGGAAGATTACGATCGATTGCAATTTGGGTATGAAGCGATTAAGCAGGTCACGCGAGCGACCGAAACGGTGGATGAGCCGGAGTGGTATGATCTTTTGAGTGAAACGCTGGCTGGACTGGATGTTTCGTCGATTCCGCAGCGGCTTATCGAGGCGTGGTTTTATCTTCGATTTGCCGCCTTGCTTGGGCATGAGCTGAATTTTCGCCATGATGTCAATGGTGAGCCGCTCGTCAAGGAGAAGCGCTATATGTATGATGTCGGGGAGAAGGGGTTGCGTGCCCAAGTAAACGGAGAGCTGACGGCAGATCATATTAAGTTTTTGCGACTACTCAGCGCAAAGTCGCTCGGTGTCATGGTGCAAATTGGAGGCGTCGAGATGATTTTGCCCGAATGCTGGCAGGTAGCACGTCAGCATGTCGCACTCTAGGCGTGAAAACGGCCCGCGTTGAAGCGGGCCGGAGTGCGCTATTTTTTGATAGCCGCGCACTGGGGGCGAGTTAGTTTTTGTCGAACCGTAGACCGATAGGCCTGAGAAACGTCAACAGGAAAACTTGGATACAGCGTTTCGGGTTGCGGGGCAGGTAGCGAGGTGTTGTTTCTTGCTCGCCCTTCGGATTGTGCTTCCATGCCAACAGGGATGCTCGGGGGAAGAGTCCAAGCCGCAGCCAAAATGGCACGATCTTGAGCTCCCATACGGTCGAATTGAGCTCGTAGGGATGATGACCCCGAAGTTCTTTTCGTACCTGTTTGCACCCGATACGAGCTCGACCGATGTTGCCAGTTTTGGCATCGATCCGACAGCGGAAACCGAGGCTGGTGAAGTATTCGATTTTTCGCTCTGCCGCTTGGTCTCTCGGTGATCGCCCGTCTTCGGGGTCCGAGAGATCGTCGTCATACTTGAGGAGTTCAAGCGAGCTGTCGATGAGCTTGAATGCGCGATTGATATCACGCTGTTCGAACGGCACCATGCACCAGTCGCGCTGGATTTTACCTTTGAGAATGCGAGTTCGGGCGAGCCGGAAAGCTGTCTCGAACGCTTCCTCGGCGGCATCGTAGTTGCCGAGCATGCGCTCGCACACTCCTGACAGTTGCCACGCAGCCGCGAGCACCTCATCCTCGGCCTCACACTGACGTGCGCTGTGGAAATAATCCAACGCTTCGCTTGTCTTGCCTTGGTCGAGCGCCTGACCGCCACTGCTCATGTATTCCTGAATTGTTGACACTTGAACCTCCGTCGTCTGTGTCCTGAGCCTATTATATAATTAAATATGGCAATTATATACCTGATGTTACCAAATCAAAAGAGAAACTACTTGCTCTCTTTTTTAGGTGGCGGAGTTTGCCCCATTTTCTTAACGGCTTTTTTGAAAGAAGCCTTAATTTTGACGCGCTTTTCCGCTGGAGCTTCTTTTTTCTGGTCTTGATTGATTGTTTAGCTAGTTCTTCTAGTTGATGTTTACTAGGCTTCTTAGGAGACATGTAGGGTTTTACCTTCCTCTATCACAGTTAAGTTTATGAGATTCATGTGGTGTTCCTAGTGTATTTACAATATGGAAACCCTGTGCAGCCATAGAATTGTCCATATCGTCCTTTACGCTTGAGTAAAGGACGTCCACAACGAGGACATACTTGATCAGTTGCTTACGGCGGTTCGGTTTTTGGTTTACTGGCCTTACAATCCTTGCAGATTCTACCCATCCCGCTAGTCAAAGAAGAATCTTTGAATTCCTCCAAAGGAATTATGCGACCACAGTTTTTGCACTCTTTGAGTTCGCCCATCGATAAACCTTGCGCCTGGCCACGTATAACGGCATCAATATCATGCCCAATTGAATTGGTGGCAAGTGAGCCATCGATGAGTTTTTCAATTCGAGAATTGATATATTCGACTGGATTTGTGCCTATATTGAACTTGTTGAGCCTAATAAATTCGTACCCGTAGCTTTCGAGCACCTTCTGCCTATAAATGTCGTCTTCTTTTAGATAAGAATCGTAGTTATATTGATCGACCATATTACGGTTTTCAAAATGTTCTTCAAAGCCGTCATATTCGAAAATTACCTTAAACTGACGGCCACCTTCGTCCTGATAAAAAAGCATAAAGTCCACTACATACTCAGGGTGATTGTAAGTCTGATCTAATGCTTTTAGATAAGTACCGAGTTCAAACTGAGCGTGGAGTTCACATCGCTTGGCTTCAGCATTTTTCTTCCAAAAGGGTGTCTCGTAAATCCATCCGAGTACTTTCTTTTCCATGGGCGATTTTTGATCGACAGCATCGCTCGTTAGTCGTTTGGATACTTCTTCTTTAAGATTCGCATAGTGATTAAGAGCGACGGCTGCTGAGCCGCTAAAACTCTCGATTGGCTTGCTCAAGACGAAGTGCATTGTCTCTTTCGAGCGACTTAGACCAACATTTAAGCGCTGACGTCTAATTTCGGAATTAGAATCGTCATCATAACTCGTTTGCATGACATCACGCGGGAAGATATAAACAAGTTTGTCATCGTTCTCTGTGGCTACCATTGAATAGTAGATTGTATCTCGTTCTTCGCCTTGGCACGTATCTTCGTGTTATTTGGATCGTTGGGTGGGGGAGACGAAGCCAAACGTGCTCAGCAGGGCGAGTTAGCCGGAACATACGCTACAGAAGTTATTATTACCGAAGAAGACAATCGTACCGAAGATCCGGCGCGAATTATGCAGATGATTGCTGACGGAGTAGAAAAAGCTGGTAAAAAGCGTGATAAAGATTACTGGATCATTCCTAAACGGCCTGAGGCGATTCAGTATGTTATAAACAAAGCCCGTAAGGGCGACACCGTGCTGTTACTGGGTAAGGGTCACGAAAAAACTATCGAAGATGCTGATGGCGAACATCCTTGGGATGAAGTGGGGCAGGCTCGGCAGGCCCTTAAGGAACTGTCGGTAAAGTAAGCGTTACCGTAGGCCAAGCTCCAAACAGTAGCACTTGACAAAAATGTGTATATTGTGTATTATATCTATATGGAAAACAACATAAATACACCAAATACAAACGTACCTGAACAAACCCCTGCGCCTCTATCTCCCCAAGAAATAGTTCCTCCAGCGGCGCCCGAAAAAACTATTGAAGAATTCCGCGCAGAGGCTATAGCCGCACGCGAGCAACGCGACAGCGTCTATAGAGCAGTTGAATCACTCCGCGCCGGACGCGCCGGCGGTATAGTAATGAAACTATCTGAAGTAGCTACTACTACTCCAGAAGAACCTGAAGAAGAGCGTCGTCCACCCGTTGAATATCGCTATGATCCACAAAGTGGTACATCCGTCCGCACCGATTCTCGCGGTAACCCGATGTCTGGCGGCAACACCGCTTTACGTAGCCGTTACTAAATATATATCATTAGATTATTCAAAGGGATACGCATTGCCGTATTCCTTTGAATATAAGTTAGGCGCGATTCTTTTCTAGGTACTGGGTGTACCAGCTGTACTTTTTACCTAAGAAGGTAGCGATCAGCTCAATAGCTAATTCAGCGGTTTTTCCTTGCTCGTCTTGGAGTGGGTTATACTCAACAACATCAACACCGGCTATCAAGGACCTTGTCATAGCGTCTCACGCCAATGAAGGTCTTGTGAATCTGGGTGAAGGCGCAAGCGGCAAAATTACCATTGATGATATTCGTGGGAGCGATACGCATCCGCCGCTCTTTGACAACACTACGATCGCGGAAGGTGCTACGATTCTTATGCTGGGGTGTAAGGCGGGTAAGAAGAACGGTATTGTTTCTGAGACGGCACGTGTTACCAATGCTCGTATCTACGCTTCAGAAGAGCTGGTGCGGGGTGTACGTCGCAAAGCTTTTGGCAGATACGAACTTATTACTCCTGCCGGCACTAATACTGTCGTCCATGGTGCTGGGCCTTTAAAGGCCACCTATAGCCGCCTGCGATCGCGTTTTGCGCGGAAGTAGTGCTGTCCGCCGCGAAAGGTTTGAGCTGAGAAGCACAGACCCTTACTGTCATTGACTCTATTTTAACTATAGGCAACTATATAATTGACGTTACGTCAAGTATATAGTTGCCTTAAATATTTGGACTATCAAATATCTTAGAGAGCTATGCGCCGGAGAGGTCTATCTGTTATAATAGCCCCCATATGGAAGAAAAAATCACCACTCTTGAAGATATTGTTAGCCTCGCGAAACGTCGTGGATTTGTATATCCCGGCAGTGATATTTATGGCGGTGAGGCGGGACTTTATGATTTTGGACCGAACGGTGTCGAGCTGCTCAATAATATTAAGAAATCGTGGTGGAAAGCGAATGTTTACGATCGCGATGATTTTGTCGGAATTGATTCGGCTATGTTCAAGCATCCCAAAGTCTGGGAGGCAAGCGGACATGTTGGTGGCTTTTCTGATCCGCTTGCTGAATGTCGCAACTGCCACCATCGTATTCGTGTCGATAAAGAGCTGAATGCTCTTGGTGTTGAGGCGGATGAGAAACTGAGCGAAGAAGAAATTAACAAGCTTTTTGATGAACATCGAGGCGAGATCAAGTGTCCGGTATGTGGACATAAGGATTTCACGTCGGCCAAAGAGTTTAACTTATTGGTTAAGTCAAACCTTGGGGATTTTACCGGTGAAGGAAAGCGTCCGGTGTATTTGCCAGGTGAGGCTTGTCAGGGAATTTATCTTAACTTCAAAAACGTCGTCGATACAATGCCGGTAAAGATTCCGTTTGGTATCGCGCAAATTGGTAAGGCTTTCCGCAATGAGATCAGTCCACGCAACTTCCTATTCCGTACCCGAGAGCTAGAACAGGCCGATACACAGTATTTTGTTAAGCCGCACGAAAACAAAGAAGCCTACGATAGGATAAAGCAGAGTCGCTGGAATTGGTATCTTTCGCTTGGCATCAAGCCCGAAAATTTGCGCTGGAAACAGCACGAAAATCTGGTTTTTTATGCCTCTGACGCCTGGGATATCGAGTATAATTATCCGTCGCTTGGTTTTGATGAAGTCGAGGGTGTTCATGACCGTACGGATTATGACCTGACACAACATATGAAATTTTCGGGTGTCGATCTTCGCTATAGTGACCCTAAGACAAACGAAAAATATATTCCTTGGATTCTTGAGACCTCGATGGGAATGGGGCGAATTTTCTTAGCTGTCTTAAGTGATGCCTATACGGTTGAAAAAATGAAAAATGGTGAAATGCGAACTGTTTTGAAATTAAGTCCGGAACTAGCACCAGTAAAGTATGCCGTGTCACCGCTCCTCAAAAATAAGCCGGAGCTTGTTGAAAAAGCACGAGAAGTGTTTATGATGCTTAAAAAGAAACATGGTGCGGTAATGTGGGATGACAATGGCAATATTGGAAAACGCTATCGCCGTCAGGATGAAATCGGAACACCGTACTGTATTGTGATCGACTTTGACACCCTCGAAGATAATACCGTCACGATTCGTGATCGTGATACGACTGAACAAAAACGATTTGCAATCGAGGATATAGATAGTTTGTAACATTGTAGGGACTCGGGCCCCCCCGGGGGTATGGGGGGGGGGGCGCGCGGGGGAAAAACGTCATTGGG
>CAYZCX010000004.1:0-35228 GCA_964477195.1 uncultured Candidatus Saccharibacteria bacterium | reverse complement strand
GAATGTAACTGTTGCATTAATTTGTGACAAGCAAAACGATTTGCATTCGAGTATTTTTATTGTTTTTAACATTGTTGGGAGTCGGCCCCGCCAGGTTTATGTGGGGGGGGGCCGAGCGGTGAAAATCCGTCATTCGCTACAAGCGTCTACCTGTGTCCTCTCCGGCCGAGGATGCGACGGCGAACAATTTGCGCTGATGGCTTGTAGCCACTTGCAAATCGATGGGCATCCCTGGGACGTCGATAATTCAAGACGCTCTGGGGCGGATAATTCACCTCTGCTGTAGTACTTTTCACTCCATCTCCCTTCGGTTAGGAGTATGTGTATAGTAGCGACAAGGTCGCTATTTGTCAATTTGTTCTATACTGAGTTTATGATTGAGGAAATGAAAAAAGCGGCGCGAGAAGCGGGGGCGTTTATGCTCGCAACTCGCGAACGAGATCATGTAGTAAAATCCAATGCTAAGGATTTTGTAACCGTGGCGGATATTAAGTCGCAAGATATTCTACGGAATATGTTGAGCGAAGCATTTCCCGGTGTGGCGATTCTTTCCGAAGAAGATCATGAAACCGTCCGTCAGCAACTCTTTGACCCAGACTTTACAGGTTTTGTATTGGATCCGATTGATGGCACATATAACTTTAAGCGTGATATGCGTGAGTCGGCAATTTCTATCGGATATATTGAAAGGGGAGAAGCGGTGCGGGGGATTATTTTTGACCCCTACAAAGATGAGCTTTATGAAGCAGAACAGGATAAAGGTGCACTGAGAAACGGCGAGAGAATCTTCGTAAGTAGTCAGAATGATGTGACGGGAGCGAGTATCGCGACGAGTAATAGTTACGACGACGACGCTATGGCACGTAATTTAAAACGGCACCTCGCGATTTATGAACATGAAGGGGTAATGCCGTGGACGAGCTGCCTTGGGAGTGGCGTGCTTATCATGGCTTGGGTAGCGTGTGGCCGCATAGATGCCTATCATCACAATGGCCTAAAACCCTGGGACAATGCCGCCGCATTTCTCCTTGTTCGTGAAGCGGGGGGTGAAGTACTAACGCTTACGGGAAGGCGCGCGCCATTCGTATCGCCAAGTGTTGCTATGGGAAGTAAACAAATTGTAGCGAGGCTAATGGAGGTATTTAACACTGTTCCTGATCTTCTGTAAGGAGATAGTGCATGTGTTGTACCTCGGTTTTTATAGCGCGCAGTGCCATTTCCGATTGTCGTCTGGCAGCACGCAGTGATTCGGATGGATGAGGGTAACGCCGGATCGGCTTACTATGCCGGCCCCTTTGAATGTCGGAATGAACAAGCGTAAGGCTAGGAGTAAACGGTGGTTCGGTTGAGATAATACTCTGAAGCAGAGCGATTTCCGTCAACTTTTCGCCGATACGCTTGCCAAATGCTTCCCATTTTTGAGCCTCTTCAAGGCTGCCTGGCAGAAAATCTTCTTGGATGAGCCAGTTTCCGCTGTCGTTTTGGAGGACATATATTTCTCCATAACTCATGAACTCACCGTATCACGGTATGGGTAAAGTGAAAAATATTAGTGCATAGTATAAGTATACAGATGGGCTGGATTGTGTGACGAGGGGCGTTCTTGAAGAAAATGAACACCCCTCGTCCGAGATTAGGCGCTGTCCGACTTCTTGCCTTCGAGCGCTGCTACGGCTGATTTCAGCTCACGGGCGATGGTCGAAAGTGCGGTGTCCCATGCCTTGTCGATAGCTTCGGCGGCCGCGTTCACCGATTCGGTGAGTGTGTCCGCGGCGATTTCGATGGACTGCATGGCCCATTCGTGCCCGAGGTCGAAGAAGACTTTCTGAAGCGCGTTATCCACGATGAGCCTGAGGAACCGCTGGCTGAGTCGGCGGTTGACGACGACACTGATCTCGATCTTGAACAGGATCAGGTCATGCGTGTCGTCGTACTGGCTCTTGCCCGAAAGGGCGGAGTCCAGTGTCTGACATTCATTGTGAATGGCCTTGCCGATCTCCTCGTAGAGTCGTTCCTGAAGGAACTGAGCACGCTCCTTCTTGATCTTGTTGCCAATGATGGCGACTTCCACCTGGACATCCGTTTCGCTCATGACTGACTACCTCGTTTTCTGTCGGAGTGTCGGTATACGACCTTTGATACAATATAATAATCTCTTTATTCATGCAACAGATATGTGTATTTTATGATTTATGGGGTCGCTCTGGAGAAAACCAGAACGACCCCATGAATCACATGGATAGTTAACCCTCCTCTTTGGCGTCGTTGATGCGCTGGACCGCCGTCATGTTCTCGATGATGCAACGCACGCCTTGGTCGTAGAGCTGATAGCTCGACAACAGTGTCTCCGGAGGTTCATTCAGAACCAGCGAGGCTTCGGGCGGTGTGCGCACGAGCTTCATGAGCTCGTTGTAGGTGAGAACTGGGGCCGGTGCCTCCTCCTGGAAGACATAAACACCTCCCGGGATAAGGCTTGGGGAGTCTGGGGCACTCTCGCATGAGAGGAAGTAGGAATGTCCCGCTTCTTTCCCTGGGCGCATGTCGGCGACCCAGTAGACCTGACTCTTTACGACGATGTCGCGCAGATCGGTCAGAACACCTTCCTCCCGAAGTTCGGCGAGTTTGATGAGTGTCATGCCGCTCGGCACTGAAGCTGCGTGCTTGGCGGACGGCGCGTAAATCCGCGCGTCCAACATTTCATTCTCCAGTTCGATCCACTGAACGATGGCGACACAGGTCCCCTCGTGCATGTAGCAGAGCCGGCGGTTGATGAGCAGGTCGACACCCATACCATAGTTGGGGCGAAGGTTCACGTAACGGTGGCCTTCCGGGTCACTGTAAACAGTGGGCACGAACGGCTCGTCCATCGTGATCAGCTCCTTATTGTTTTGTGGTCGTCTGATGACGATCATCCATGTGATGCCTCTGAGATTATATAATCTATTTGCATGATTGTAAATATACAGGAGCTAAGAGGATAGGTACCTCGTATGCGTATATTGCACCATATAATTGGCGTGTTGTATAATGCAGATAATCTACTTAAGTGGAGGTCGTGTAACTATGAAGGACGAAGAACTGGTCGAACCAGTAAATCAACCAATTGCAAACCCTAATACGACGTACGAACTTTTGGTTCGTCAAAGTAAAAAAATGGGTGGGGTAGCCACTAAGGCTGTCCATGACCTGAAACACATTCTCCATCATGAGATAACCATGCCTTCACGCGACCAGCTATTGAACGGCCTCTCGCTTGTTCCGAAACTGCGGACAAATAAACGTACAGAAGAAATGACTGAATTGAAAAAACTCGTGCGCAAGTCGCAGGAAGTTCTTGTGAGTGCTCGAACGGTATTTCCGTTAACACTTTTTCCTCATACGATTGTCATGGACCGCACGAAAATCACAATTACTAAACGCAATTTTTTCTGGTCGTCGAGCGTGGTAAGTATTCGGGCTGAGGATATCCTCAACGTCTCGTGTGACATAGGCCCTCTGTTTGGTTCGGTGATTATTGCGAGTCGGGTAATGAATTCCGTCGATCACTTTGAGATTCATTATCTATGGCGACACGATGCGACATACCTGAAACACATCGTTCAGGGCTATGTATTTGCACTGCAGAATAATGTGGATGTCAGCCGCTTTACTCGTAAACAACTCCTCGAAATGCTTGCGGAGCTTGGTCATGATTGATGGACAGCTCACGGCAGGAAGCGCATAATGTCTCGTATAAACAAAAGGAGGAAGTATGGAAGTCGCAATCAATTGGTGGGCCGTCATTTTGGCAACACTCTCAAGCATGATCGTAGGGACGATCTGGTACGCGAAACCAGTATTTGGATTGATGTGGATGAAGCTCATCAAAAAATCAGACAAAGACATGACGAAGAGCAGCGTGAGACCGATTCTTATTACGATCGTAGTGAGTTTTTTGACGGCCTATATCTTAGCCCACGTCACCTTTCTTTCTAATCATTTCTTTCACAATTCGTTTCTCCAAGATGCACTTTCAACGGCATTTTGGCTATGGCTTGGCCTTGTTGCGGCACGAATCATCACTCATGATGTATTTGAAGGTCGTCCATGGCGCTTAACGCTGATGACAATTTCTCACGAGCTTGTGACACTTCTCGTCATGGCACTTATTATTGGTCTTTTGCGTCCATAGTATGATTACAGTTTGCTAGCATCTGTTAATGAGCGTATTTTAATAGAAGTATGATAACAGCTAAGACTATTCAAAGCGCACTTGAATCTCAGGGGAATGAGGAAGACGCGCTGTTTTTGCAGCGCTTTTTCAAAACGGGAGAAGGGCAGTATGGGGCAGGGGATCGCTTCATTGGCGTACGCGTTCCTGTGACGCGGCGGATTTGCCGGCAGTATGAGGAAGTCGGTCTGGCGGAGGTGAAAAGACTTCTCTCGAGTCCTATCCATGAGTGTCGATTGGCCGCGGTGATTATCTTGGCAGAAAAAATATAAACGGGCAGATATGACGCTCCGTGGTGAAATTTATCATCTTTATCTCGACGCGCTTGATCAAGGATACGTAAATAACTGGGATATTGTCGATAGTTCGGCGGAATTTATCGTGGGTGAGCATACGTGGGTCGGATCTCGCGATGTGCTTTTTAAACTCGCAAAGAGTGATGACGTATGGCATCGGCGCGCAGCTGTTCTTAGTAGTTTCCAGTTTATTAAAAAGGGTGATCCGACAACAACGCTGCAACTTGCAGAGCTGTTATTGGGTGATTCACATGACCTTATCCAAAAAGCTGTAGGATGGATGCTGCGCGAAATAGGAAAAAGAATCGACAGAAGCCTCTTGCTTGATTTTCTCGATAAACATGCAAAATCAATGCCGCGAACGATGCTTCGTTATGCAATCGAGCATTTACCGCAAGAGCAAAGAGCGCAGTATATGCAAAAGTAGCTTATAATTGAAGAAAAGAGGGGGAACATGGAATCATTGAATTTTTCAGGACTAAAGGCACTTTTCTTTAACGGAACGCTCAAAAAATCTCCAGAGGTGAGCAATACCGAAGGGCTGTTACGTGCAAGCATGGCGCTCATGGAAAAACACGGGGTAGAGACAGAGCTTATTCGTACAATTGATCACGATATTGCGACGGGAGTCTATCCGGATATGCGAGACTATGGATGGAAGACCGATGAGTGGCCTGAAATATACAAGAAAGTCCAAGTCGCAGATATTCTAGTGGTATGCGGTCCTATCTGGCTAGGCGATAATAGCTCGCAGACCAAAAAACTCATCGAACGACTCTACGCTAATTCCGGAGAATATAACGAAAAAGGACAGTACGCGTATTACGGTAAAGTAGGTGGATGTATCATCACAGGAAATGAAGATGGCTTGAAACATTGTGCGATGAATGTGCTGTATAGTTTACAACACATTGGTTGTGTCATTCCCCCGCAAGCGGATGCTGGATGGATAGGTGAAGTTGGCCCGGGTCCAAGTTATTTGGATAAAGAGTCTGGGGGGCCAGACAACGACTTTACCAATCGCAATATTACTTTCATGGCATACAACCTTATGCACACGGCAAAAATGCTAAAAGAGTCTGGGGGAATACCCGCATATGGAAATGAAGCAACAGAATGGAAAAAAGGCGATCATTTTGGGTACGAAAATCCTGAATATCGATAGGTCTTGACTTTTGCTCGAGGCGGCGCAAAATAGTCGTTGGTAACAAATGAAATAATTCGTGGCTTTTCGTCTCGGTATCCTAAGGGTGCCTGGACTCTAAGGGTGCGAGTAGTAAGGATAAGTATGGCCGGATTTTCCGAGGTTTCTTTGCACGAGGAAACACATTATAAGCATAATAAAAATGAAGATGGAAGCTTTTCGGCGTTTGACCTACGCGATGCCGACCAAGGGGACGTACTGGCTGTGCATTCGGATAAAGAGACTCACTTATTCATAAAAGAGGTGGGTGAAGAAGGTGACAATAGTGCACTTGAAAATTGGCGCGCTGCAACAAGCCGTGGCCTAGGAAGTGCGGTGAAGCTTGTTCTGCTTGAGCCCAATAAATCGGGAAGCTCGTTTCTTACTCATGGTGTAGTGCTAAAAAATGGCATGGAGCTTGGGGTGATTGATCAAGAGGTTGAGCCAAAGGAGCGTCAAATGAGAAATCTTGGAAATGTTGCGCGAATAGGACATATGCAGGCGCTTGATATAGATCCATCACGGCTCGATCAGCCGCAGGTTGCATAGAATAAGTACTGGTATTTCTTGGTGTGCTTGCGATACAATAAAAAGCAATTGTAAGTAAAAGAAAGTTAGAATATGGAAGCTGAACAAACCCCGACCGATATTTTTTTGTGGGCAAATAATACAGATGGAATAAAAACCGAATTGGACGTAGAGTTCTTTTTGTTTAATAAAAACTACACGCCGTATAGCACAAGTTTTGGCAGTGATTTGAACGCGCAGATTAAACCGCTGTTTCTGTTTGATCTTATTAATTTTGTTAATATGGGCGCGGGTACTGGTCTGAGCGTCAGGGATTATGAGCTTTCGGATGGTGAAGAAAATGTATTGCTACGGACCGATTTGGCAAAAGTTGGTCGCGCAGAGACGCTTATTCATCTTATTGAAAAAGAGCGTCATGATATTGTCGAATTCAATGAGCAAGAACATGAATTTAAGCGCATTAAAGGTGTGGTTGCACGATTTACTCACAAGGATGACCCCAAAAAAGCATTTTATGCGATAAAGGCCATTTCTCAGGGTCAAGTATTGCAGGGAGCGACTTCTTGGGAATTTCGTGACGGCAAGTTTGGTGCATTTCAGGCAGATGTAGGGTTAAAGATGCCAACCGATAACCAAGTGCTCATTATTGATCAGGACATTTTTGCATTCAACCAAGGAAAGTTTGAAAAGCTGTTTAATTATGACTATAAAAAACAGGCGTTGGCCGATCAAAAAGTAGAAGAAATTGCTAAAACCTACAAACTGAGTTTTCCTGAAGGCCTCGATCTTCAAACGCTTGTTCGTGATCGCAAAAAGATCGTTAATAAACTCCAAAAACTCGAAATCGGTGCGATTACTCAAGAGCAGGCAGTAGAATATGCTGATTCCATGCAGCTGGAGCTTATGACGGATGACGCCGGTGCGATAATTATCATGGATGGGAACGACCTAGACATGTTTGTGAATCTTATCAATGAGGATTACATTACTAGCGAAGTGACTGGTAAACGATACGAGATTAAGAGCAAAAAGCTGCTTGATGAGCCAGATGGCGAACCTCCGCGCGGGTAGTTGACGGTTTCGACGACGTAGCCTATTGTTAATCAGTTCACTTTCTCAAGACCGAAAGGTGCTTTTGATGGAGCCGGCAAAACATAAGACGGTATACGTCAGTGCTCTCGGGGCCTTTTCCGCGGAAGACGCTGGTGAAAGGCCTGTGCCTGCGGATATGCCGAACACAAAACATATTTTTCTCGGTGGATGTGTCCAGGAAGGTGTGGGAAGCCGTGTAGGTGGCGACATGTCTGTGTGGGCACATGCTCACTGCTCTCCGGAGGATCCTCGATATGGCTGGGTATGTTTTGAGCATCCAGAAGACTTCGAGGATACTAACTTACGTCTTCATGAGGATGCTCACATTGAAACAGGTGGGGGACATGACGATAAGTGGCGTGCTGCACTTCGAGCCAAGGGTGGTGTTGTTCTTCCGCAATATGAAGAAGGTGGCGAAGAGTAAGTGAATGGGCGGTCCTGTGGGGCCGCCTCTTCATTATCGAATGTATGTAATAATTTCATGGTGTGTACGGTGGGAATGTCAAAAACATCCCCACCGACCTGAAAAATCAGGATTTTTGCTTACGAGGGGTACACTTCCGCGACAGCAAAGCCCAGGCGGGGAGTCAGGTATTTGTTGTCATCGAAGTCTACACCGGTGATACCTCCGAGAAGCACTAGTCTGTGGCTCTGCGAGCCACCACGATCCCAGATAAAGGGAACGGTGCTGATGTGGGAGGGAAACTCACTTATTCCCATTTCCGTCAGCCCGAAGTGTTCGCGGGCAATCACGCCCTGGGCGGTCTGGGTGTGTGCCAAAAAGGCAGTAATCCAGCCGCTGACCCACGGATTATCCGAAGAACCATCGTACTTGTAGATTGATCGCCAGAACACCATACTGGGCTCATGAGCCGTCATGGAATCGACGATTGCTCGAAGGATCGGCGACAACCCCATGAGATAATCTCGGAGCGTTGGGAAAATACGGCTGAGCTCCTTCGTACGGTCGACGATTAACTGCCAGTCTTCTGTGGTACCTTCAAGACGAACTTCAGGGATATGACACTTACTTCCGATGGTGATGTTGTAATGAGGACTAGCCACATCTGCAAGCGCGACGACCATGCCGATCTGATCTTCAGGCGTCGTGGTTGAGAAGTTAGGCATAAACAACAGCCTCACGTCATTGCCAACCGCTGCGAGCAAGTACTTGCTCAACAGATCGCCAATGGTCTTGTTCCAGCGAGCCGTGTCGTTTGGGTCGTGAAGGCGAAAATTCGAAATCTGCAACACAGTTTTCTCACCGGCTGCATTACCGAGGATTGCCCCATAGCGTTTGCTGTGCTTTTTGGCATGAATCGCTACTTCGTGGACGATCATATACCACATAGTATCAGGGCGGAGGCTGATTGCCCGATGGCCGCAGAACGCGCCATGCAAGGTCTGGAGCATGAGACTTGCCGTCGGTGCGGTATAGAAGGGGTACATGACACGGTTGTATGCGTCATTGCCACGCTCATCCACCTTGGCGATACGACGACGGCTCGTGAAGTGAAGCGTTGCTTCGGTGGTGAGCGCGGCATCGAAAAATGCTGTGTTGTTGTCATCAACCACGAAGAAGTTCTTCGGTGTCGGGTGATCGTACCGTGAAGGCTTGTCTACCTGCGGAATCCTGATGATACGACTCATTGTCGTCATCTCCTTAACTCAAGCTACACCACATATGCGGCGGTCCTCCTGCCGGAGTCCTGAAGTACTATAGCATATTGTATTTTTGTCACAAGTCGTAGGCGCTGAGCGTATATGACGCTATACTGAAGGGGATGAAACAGGATTTGGCGTTGGAGGTGATGCTTTCGGGGGAAAGCGTGTTGTTGACTGGTCCGGCTGGGGCGGGTAAGACATTTGTATTGAACCAATTTATTAAGCTTGCCAAGTCTGAGGGTAAACACGTTTCTGTGACGGCGACAACAGGTCTTGCGGCAACTCACTTAGGTGGAACGACGATTCATTCGTGGGCGGGAATCGGGGTGCTTGATTATATCCCTCAAGGGTTTGCTGAACATTTAGCGAAAGGCCGTCGTGAAATTATTGAAAAAACTGATGTTTTGATTATCGATGAGATCAGTATGCTTCACGACTATCGGTTGGATATGGTAGACGAGGTGTGTCGCCTGGTGAGGCGAAAGGACGTACCGTTTGGCGGCATTCAACTCATTATGAGTGGTGACTTTTTTCAGCTTCCGCCGATTAATAAGGGTGAGGGGAGAGCGGGGGGATTCGTGGTGCATTCACGGGTCTGGGAAGAATTGGACCCTACGATTTGTTATCTCGAGGAACAGCATCGTCAAGATGATGAAATATTGCTTGAAATTCTCAACGCTCTGCGAGGAGGTGACATCCGTCGTCATCACGCAGAGGCGCTGTTGGCGCGCGTCGATGAGCAACCCGCAGAAGATGCGGTGCTCACGGAACTTCATACGGTTAATATTGATGTCGACACGCTCAACGAAAAGAAGCTCGATGAACTCCCGGGTGACGAACTTTTTTATACACGCACGACAACGGGTGCGGAAAACTACGTCGAAAATCTCAGTCGCTCCGTCCTTGCTTCGGAAGTTCTGCGAGTAAAAAAAGGTGCGCTTGTTATGTCGGTAAAGAATTCTCAGGAGCGAAAGTATGTGAACGGAAGTATCGGCACCGTAATTGATTTTGAACCAGCGACCGAATATCCTATCGTTGAATTTCGCAATGGTAAAGTGGTGACGATGGTCCCTGATACATGGGAGCTTCGGGACGGAGATAAGAAGCGGGCGAGTATTACACAGATTCCTTTGCGTTTGGCATGGGCGATTACAGTCCACAAAAGCCAAGGCATGACACTAGATGCGGCACGTATCGATCTACGAAAAGCTTTTGTCGAGGGCATGGGGTATGTCGCATTGAGCCGAGTAAAAAATTTGAACAATCTTTATTTGGCGGGGATCAATCGTATGGCGCTTGCGATAAGCGCGGACGCACAGCTCATCGACGAAAAATTACGTCAGCGCGCTGCGAGTGACACAAAAAAGTTCGGCCACTTACAAGAAGAAGCGGCCAAACGCGCTAAGCGTCCTGCAAAAATCAAGCAAAAAGAAGGATTGAGTTCGTGGTCGGAAAAAATTGCCAAAATGCGTGAAACGCATCCAAATGCCTACAAACCGTGGCTTGATACTGATGATGCAACGCTCAAGCAAGATTTCCAAAACGGTATATCAGTGAAGGATCTGAGCCAAAAACTAGGACGTCATGAGGGAAGTATTATCATGCGGCTTCAGAAACATTTTGGTGAAGATGTCGTGACAACTTAACGCTTCAATTCGACAACACGCAGTGTACCGTCGGTAACAATATTTACCCCTAGTGTCTGCCCGCGAAATAGTATAGGGTCGCCCGCGGCAATTGTCTCGCAGCGTTTGATGAGCTGAGCGTCATCAAGTGTTCTGATAAGAAAATCGCGCTCTTTGTTGGTTTCGGCATCGATCTTATGAGTGATTTGGAGATTTTGAATACGCAGTGCGAATGGCCCAACATCGTGGGTCGCAGTGCCAATCCAGATCTGTCGTTTCTTTCCAGAAAAGAGTTGGAAAATATTTTCCCAAAAAGGGAGATGATGATGCGGTTTTTCGGGCTCACTTTGTAATTGCCAAAAGCGTACATGATGACGATGGCGGGGTGACGGCACGCTTCCGGTTTGTATTTGAAATCCGATATCTTGTTTGCGCCCAAACAAAAAAAGATTGCTAAAGGGCGCCGTAGAGTATGGCAAACCAAACAAGATTGCCCAGCCTTCACGCAGTGTATTTTGGAGCGTGGGCTTATCCGCAATATGCCACCCAGCTTTTACCATGATTCGACGTAACTGAGCTTCATCTTTGCATACGATGGCGATGTTGACTGGGTCGCTTGACCATCCATCGCGTGAGACAGCGTAGTGAGGGAGGTGGCGGGGGCGAATAACTAATTTCCAGAGTCGTACAAGGAAGGGGATTCCGATATACGCCGCCAGAACATAAAGGACGACCAGACTTATAACAAGCGGAAAATGAAAATGACTGCGAAGATACGGATAAAACAAAAATACCGTTATATACGCGAGTGCAACCGCAATTACTCCGACAAAGAGCCGCCACAACAGGCGTAAAATTGTCCCAATCATGTTACTCTTTATTCTACATTGAAAATGTGTCGTATAATAGTAAAAGTATGCAGAAAAAATCTCAGTCAGGATTTCCGGCGAAGTTCCTGTGGGGTGCGGCGACCAGTGCGCACCAGGTAGAAGGGGACACGCACAACCAGTGGACGATTTGGGAATTGGAAAATGCCAAATCAAAGGCCGCTCAGTCTAAGTTTCAGTGGGGAGATCTTCCGAATTGGTCGCAGATAGAAACCCATGCTACTGATCCGAACAATTATGTGTCGGGTAAGGGTTCGGCGCACTACAAACTTTTTTCTAAGGATTTTGACTTGCTTGAGCAGATGAATATGAACTCATTTCGTTTTGGGGTTGAATGGTCGCGTATTGAGCCCAATGAGGGTGCGTGGAGTGTCGAGGCTATGACCTACTACAAGCATTATCTCCGAGAATTAAAAAGCCGTGGTATCGAACCTATCGTGACGTTATTCCACTTTACACTTCCGGTGTGGTTTGCCGAAAAAGGTGGGTTTGCCAAGCGAAAGAACGTGCGATATTTTGTCCGATTTGCCGAAAAAGTAATGCAAGAACTTGGTCAGGACATTACCTACATCATCACTATTAATGAGCCCGATACCTATGCGTACGAAGGCTATTATCAGGGAGATTGGCCACCGAACGTTATAGGCAAGAGATGGCAGCTTTTGCGTGTTCTCAATAATCTCGCGCGTGCACACAATCAGACTGCTCGAATGATTCACGGAATCAACAAACGCTACAAGGTGTCGGTTGCAAAAAACTCCGTGTACTATTATGCAGGAGATGACGCATGGCTCAGTCGGGTATCGGCAGCTTTGTTCCAGTATTTTCAAGACGATTATTTTTTAAAGAAGATCGTAAAACATAGTGATTTCTTGGGCATAAACTTCTATTTTAGTCACAGAGTATACGGCTATCGGGTGCATAATCCGGATGAGCGGCTGAGTGACCTGGGGTGGGATCTTAGCCCGGCGCATATTCAATTTGCCTTGGAGCGGCTTCATGACAAATACAAAAAACCGATTATCATTACCGAGAATGGTCTGGCTGACTCTGAAGATGTGAATCGGCGTTGGTGGCTGGCGCAGACTATTGTTGCAATGCAAAACGCGATAGCAAATGGCGTGAAGCTTGAGGGATATCTCCACTGGAGCTTGCTCGATAATTTTGAGTGGGATAAGGGTAAGTGGCCTCGCTTTGGATTGATTGCGGTCAACTACGATACATTCCAGCGGACGCTTCGTCCGAGCGCTGAGTGGTTTGGCAAAGTGATAAAGCGACTGAGAGAAAAATAATGAATGATCCGTATCCACGTAATGATGTAAAAATAGCCGTTATTGGTGGAGGAACGGGAAGTTTTACGCTCCTCAGTGCTCTCAAGGAATATTCAGGTTCTATTGCGGCGCTTGTGAACATGGCTGATGATGGTGGGAGCACTGGCGTCCTTCGGGATGAACTGGGGACGCTACCGCCAGGTGATGTACGTCAGTGCCTCGTTGCGCTGAGTGATTCGCCCAAAGTAAGAAATCTGTTTGACTATCGGTTCCAAGAGGGAACATTTAAGGGTCACGCGTTTGGTAATTTACTCCTGAGTGCACTCGAAAAAATGACTGGCAATTTTAGCGAGGCAGTGGAGACGGCATCGGAAATTCTCCGAGTGAACGGAACGGTTATTCCTGCAACGCTTGATAATGTTCGGTTGAAGATGGAGTGGCCGGAAGCAAGTGTGATCTTACGGGGCGAGCGGGTTATTGACGCGGATTACTTTGCGCATGATCCTCGCCGAGCTGAGCTGTCGCTTGTGCCTCGTGCTCACGCCAATCCTCTTGCGCTCGACGCAATTGCTCGGGCGGATATTGTGGTTGTTGCGCCAGGCGATCTCTATACATCACTGGGTCCACTGCTTGTTATTGATGGTATCGGTGAGGCACTTCGGAGTACAAACGCCTTGATCGTCTATGTTTGCAATCTTGTCACTAAGCAGGGCCAAACCGAGGGCTTCACTGTCACGGATCATGCTGATGAAATTGAGCGGTTAGCTGGCGGACACTTCCTTGATTATGTTTTGTATAATAGACAGCGTCCGGGTGCGAAGCTTGCTAGGCGTTACAAAGAAGAGGGCGCCTATATCGTAAAGCCAAATACTCCGGCGTTTATGGACAAAGATTATCAGGCACTTGATGGGAATTTCCTTGGCGGCGTTGCCCCAAAAAATACCAGCGATGTACTTCCTGTTACTCGTTCGTTCATCCGTCACGATCCACAGGCAATCGCACGAGCAATTATGGAGCTATACAAAAATGTCACAGAGTAACATATTGGACACTTTTTATATTATTGACTTTGATCGAACACTCGCGAGGTCTGATGACCTGCGTCTGTTGTTTGAAGAAGTTGCATTTGAAGAAACGGCTATCCCGGCCGAACAGATCAAGCAGGGAGAGTTGATCTATCGCAATAATTTTGACGTTGCAGGATATCTAAGAAATTTACTGAAGCAAGAAGCACCGAACAGCGATGCTGAGACGGTTGTCGCGCGTGTCAAAAAGTTGTTTGTCGAAAAGGGTTTGCAGGAGGATTTTCTTGAGCCGTATGCTGCGCAGCTTTTGGAAGAGTTAGCCAAAAAAGATATGGCATTTGGAATTTTGACCAGTGGCGGTGAAGAGTGGCAGCGCGCAAAGATTCAGGCATCTGGCCTGGATCGTATTCCGCATATGATCATTGGGACGGTTAAGAAAAGCGAACTTATGGCGGAGTGGAAACAACCTGATGGGATGTTTTTGTTACCAGATACACTGACGGGACGCGGGATTTGTCGCGCAAGAAGGATTGTTTTTTTGGACGACAAGCCAGTAAGCTTCGAGGGCATACCAGAAGGCGTCGAGGGAATTTGGGTGCTTCCTATTAGGAGCGCGGTTGCCTACGATATCAAGAAGCTAGAGGTGCCCCCGCAGGTTCGTCATGCCCATGGGCTGCACGCTGCTCGAGATCTTATATTTTGATATCCAGGTCCTAATATTGACAAAGCATAAACATTATGCTAAGCTGAATGTATGAAACAACAAACACAAAAAGACCAAACCCCCGCTGAGACAGTTGCCGGCGTCGCTACGTTTCAAACAGGTCAAGACGTTAAAAATGCGATTCTGATTGTATCAGTACTCGCAAACGTTGCCTTGTTTGTTCTTTGGCTTATGCTGCAGGTAACCTCGCGCTATGATGCGGCGATGACAACGTGGCTTATCGGCTAGTATCGCCATAGGAATAATAATACCGCACACGAAACTGTGCGGTATTTATTACCTCTGTTATTTTATGCTGTTTTCCACATAGCTGTGGAAAACAGCATGCAAACAGAAGAGTAAAAGGGGAAAATAGGGTTGTCGTGGGTAATAGTGGGTATTATAGTAAGGTCAGTGGAAAGAAGTGGGTAGCACCACCACAAAATAAACACCACTAACATTAAAAATTATCAACTAACTCCTAGGACAGCTTCAAAGCATGGATTATTTCGAACGAAAGTTTGATGACAAGCGTCGGTTAACGATACCGACAGAGCTTCGAAATGAATTTGCAAGCGGTGTTGTACTGACTCGTGGGTTTGGCAAATATCTTCACCTTTACCCTCAACATGTCTGGGACAGGGAAGTAGAGCCAGCACTACAGGGTAGTATTCTTGATGAAAAGGTCGCAGATCTTAACGTCAGATTCCGTAGAGGAAAGACCGCCGTCGAGCTTGACCAAAAACAGGGTCGTGTGACATTCGAGCAACATCTGCTTGAATATGCGGGTATTGATCGGGAGATAGTTGCTGTACGAGCGGGTGCATATTGGCGGATTTTGCCGGCAGATGCAGACGTGTAAAGAAAAACGCTCCTTAACAATTTGGGATCAAGAGTAAGAAAAACTCTCGAGATCAACTATCTGGCAGTATGAGACGTGGGCTTTACGACACCACATTAAAAAAGTCGACGTACCTTCCCGAAAACACAACACCTCCCAAAAAACTCCACCTCACACACATAAGTCTCTCAAACCAAGTGGGGAGGGTATGAGTTACACTGTAACCCCCTCACAACCTACTTGGACACTTATTACAAAAACAAACACATACAAAACAAAAACCTCTCTGCTGCCAGTTAGGTGATCTCGAGAATGCGAAACTTTATACTTCGGTATGTTCGTCACACTTGCTACGTTCTTCTCAGAAACGGCTACGCGCCTTAGATTTCACGTTTAGCGATGTAAATCTAAGGGCGAGACGCGAGTTTCCTTCGAAGAAGTAGCAAGTTGACTCGACATCTTATAGAATAAGGCTAGCATATGAGTACAAAAGAACATCCACCACAACAACTTCACGTTCCTGTACTGCTCGAAACGACGTTAAAACTACTTGCGCCCCGTAAGAATGAGAACTATCTCGATCTTACTGCCGGCTATGGTGGTCATGCACGGCGTTTTTTGGAGATAACAGGGAACTATGCCGATTCCGTTTTGGTCGATCGCGATGATTTTGCAATTGCAAATTTGTCTGAATTCGAGAAAAAAGGAACACGGCTTATGCATACTGACTTTGCAAGTGCAGCAAAAACACTTGTTGAGACAGGGAAGCAATTTGATATCGTGCTAATTGATTTGGGGGTGTCGTCACCACAGCTCGATAGGAGCGAACGAGGGTTTTCTTTTACAAAAAACGGTCCACTCGATATGCGCATGGATATCCAGCAAGAAAGATCAGCCGAAACGCTGGTAAATACTGCGTCTGAGGATGAACTTGTGCGTATTATTGTGACCTATGGTGAGGAGCCGATTGCATTTGCTCGCAGGATCGCTGGTGCGATTGTCGCGGCAAGGCCACTCCACACGACAGAAGAACTCGCTCGACTCGTAGAAGGGCAATATCGGGGCAGATGGAAACGAATTCATCCTGCAACGCGCACTTTTCAAGCACTCCGCATCGCGGTAAACGATGAGCTAGGGCAAATTGAACAAACGCTTCCACTTCTTCCAAAATTACTAAAGCCGGGGGGGAGAGTAGGGGTTATCAGTTTCCATAGTCTCGAAGATCGGCTTGTGAAACGCTTTTTTACAGAGCAAAAACAAGCAGGCTACGAGGCTGAGCTCGATATACTTACCAAGAAACCGCTCGATGGGAGCATTTACGACGTTCACAATCCGCGTGCTCGAAGCAGTAAGCTCAGGGCCGCAGTGAAAAAATAAAACAAAAAGGGAAAGGGTAAACACCAATGCCTGTCCAAATCAAAGTACAAAGCCAGTCAGAGATCACTAAGGTCGCTGTACGCTTTAAATAATTCTCCCTTTGTGGCGCGCTCTTCATGGGCGCGCCACCCCCGCGGGAACAAAAATAAAAATCAAATAGAAACAAAAAAATTATGTCATATCAACGTACAACACAATACGCATCTCGACGCGCTGGTAGCTCGCTAGGTCGCAATCAAAATACTGTAGCATTTACTTCGGCTGTGAAGCTTGGCCCCGTGACTCATACAGTGCTTGTGGCACTTATGATTACTGTGCTCGGTTTGATATACTTGACACAGGCAACTCGTACGACAGGATATGACTACGAAGCTCAAAAGATTGATAGTAAGATCGCCGATCTTACTGATCAAAAAACTGACCTGGAGGTAGAAAACGCACGTCTTACAGCACTGGAAAATGTTCAGAAGAGTACTGTTGCTCGTGAGATGACCAAGCCTGCTGCGACCGATTATGTGCGCGAATAGCCTAATATCATGCAATTAGATTTCAAAAAAGGGAGCCGATCGTTTTATTTAGCCATTGTGACATTAGTTATCATGGCTATTTTTGTGGTGCGGCTTTTTTATTTGCAGGTAGTCCGATACGACTACTATACAGATCTCGCCAAACAGGAGCAGACAAAGCAGCTGGTTATTCCTGCCAAACGTGGTGAGATTTATGCAATGGATGATGGGAAGCCGGTCAAACTAGTGCTTAACGAAACGGTGTATACGGTTTTTGCCGATCCAAAAGTGGTAGAAAAGCCACAAGAAATTATCGATGCCGTCCGGAAAATTGCCGGTGGAAATACAAAACCCGATCTCGAAGGACTTTTGAATAAAAAAGAATCTCGCTATCAGATCCTGGCAAAAAAAGTATCGCGCGCCCAGGCGGAAATGCTAAAGGAAAAACATCTGAAAGGAATTGGGTTTCAGGCAGAGACGCAGCGTGTCTATCCCGAAGCTCAATTGGCGGCGCAAACTCTCGGCTTTGTTGATGGGGAAGGAAATGGTAAATATGGTGTTGAGCAGGAGCTTAACCAGCAGCTATCGGGTAAAGATGGCTTGCTTCGATCGGTGACTGACGTGAGCAACGTGCCGCTGACAATCGGTAATTCCAATATTAATCAGCCGGCAAAAAATGGTGACAACGTTGTGCTGACGGTGGACAGGAATATTCAATCCTACGCTGAAAGGGCTCTTGCGCAGGGGCTGAAGAACTCTCACGCAACAAACGGAAGTGTGATGGTAATGGAGCCTAAGACGGGGAAAATCATGGCCATGGCAAATCTTCCAACATTTAATCCGGCTGAGTATGGCAATGTGCAAGATGCGGCAGCATTTAATAACGGGACGGTCACGACTCCGTACGAGCCGGGCTCGGATATCAAAGCTTTGACGGTAACAGTAGGTGTGGATAAGGGTGCGATTACGCCGAGCTCAACCTTTAACAATACAGACTATGTCAAGATTGAAGATCGCACCATAAGCAATGCCACCAAGGGCCAAACAGGGAATATCACTATACAAACAGCGTTAAACTACTCACTTAATACGGGGATGATTGAAATTATGAAGCGCCTTGGAGACGGCAATAATATTACGCTTGGCGCGCGCAACACGTTATACGAGTACTTTCACGATAAACTGGGCCTTGGAGAGCTGACAGGAATAGAACTGGCGGGTGAAGCCAGGGGTATCGTGATTCCACCCACGGATCAAGATGGTGGTGCTGTGCGTTATTCGAATATGGCATTTGGTCAGGGTATGGACGTGACGATGCTACAGGTGTGTTCGGCGTTCAGCACTATTATAAATGGCGGGACGTATTATTATCCTACGGTAATTGAAGGAAAAATGAGCGATGATGGCCAAAAGATGACAGAACAACCACTCAAGACACCTCGTACGAGTGTGATTAGTCCGTCGACAGCCAGCACGGTGCGCGCTATGGTGCATGAGGCCCGGCACTCAGTATATGCGAGTCAGGATAAGCCGGGCTACTATGTCGGTGGCAAGACGGGAACATCGCAGGTTATCGAGAATGGGCAATATGCCGATGATCAAACGATTGGTACCTACCTAGGCTACGGAGGAAGTAGCCCAGAGGACCCCAGGTATGTCATAATGGTACAGATATCGGGAAAACATATGCTTCTTGCGGGCAACAAAGACGCAATGCCGATTTTTACAGATATTTCAAACTGGATGATAGATTACTTGAAATTACAACCGAAGGGATAATGATGGCACTTGTAGAATTTACACACGAACTAAATGGCACTTTTATTCTCAGCCTCGGAGCGTTCTTATTAGCGATGATTTTGACTCCGGTTTTTACGTTTTTTGCGTATCGATATAAGTTTTGGAAAAAGCAACGAAGTACGAGTACTACGGGCGAGAAGCTTGAGGTATTTACCAAACTGCATGCCGATAAATTCAAGCGAAATATTCCGACGATGGCGGGTATCATTGGGGTGATCTCGATCACGGTGATGACCCTTTTCTTTAATCTCGATCGGGCGCAGACATGGCTGCCGCTCGCCGCACTTGTCGGGGGTGGGGCCGTAGGATTTCTTGATGATCTTATCAATATAAGAGGACAGGGGACGGGAGTTGCTGGTCTTCGGTCGAGTTTGAAATTTGCGATGATTACACTGCTGGCGCTCTTTTTGGGCTGGTTCTTCTTCGTGAAGCTTGGCTATACGAGCGTTCATATTCCGTTTGCGGGCGATCTTTTCCTTGGCTGGCTGATTGTACCACTGTTTGTACTGGCAGTTGTTGCCACGAGTAACGCGGTAAATATTAGCGATGGTCTCGACGGTCTCGCTGGTGGGCTGTTGACGATCAGCTATGGGGTATTTGGTGTCATCGCATTATTGCAGGGGCATGTTATCTTGGCTGGATTTTGTTTTACCGTCGTAGGTGCGCTTCTGAGTTATCTTTGGTTTAATATTTATCCGGCCAGGTTTTTTATGGGGGATGTGGGAAGTTTTGCATTCGGGACGAGCCTTGGGGTCGTTGCGATGCTGACGAACACGCTCTTTCTTTTGCCGATAATCGGACTAATCTTTGTTATCGAAGCAGGGTCAAGCGTGATTCAAATCGGGAGTAAAAAACTATTTCACCGTAAAGTATTTCTCTCGGCGCCGATTCATCACCATTTGGAGGCAAAAGGCTGGCCGGAGACTAAGGTCACGATGCGTTTTTGGGTGATTGCTTGTGTGATGGGATGTCTTGGAATCATGCTAGCACTCGGTGGAGGGCATATTTAGCGATGCAAGCCATGGGACGATTGGTGCGACGAACGACATCTGACTCAAGTGAGCGGACGCTTGTTCGCCGTCATCGCCCCGATTATCACATCGTGCTCTATATGGGGCTTCTGATGCTCTTGGGGCTGATTATTATGTATGCCATCGGACCACAGCGGGCCAACGTGCTCAATAACGCATACGGAACCGATTATTACACGAGTATGTATTTCTTTATCAAGCAGACGGTGAGCTTGCTGCTGGCACTTGGTGCATTTATTCTTCTCGCGATGTCGCCATTTGCATGGATAAAAAAGCACTCAGGCTGGATTTTGGCTTCAGGATTTATTACTTGTGTCGTGCTTTCGCTAGGGGGACTTCTCAATCTGGGGATTGTGCAATGTAGCCTCGGCGCCTGTCGCTGGTTCGAACTGGGACCGCTAGGGAGTTTGCAGCCTGCCGAGTTTTTGAAGTTTGGGCTACTCGTATTTGCGGCGGGATTTCTTGCAATGCGCATGCGGCAGGGGATTATCAACGATCTTCATAAAACACTCATTCCACTCGGGTCGGTCATGCTGCTTGCGATATTTTTCGTGATCGGGTTACAAAAGGATATGGGGACAGGTATCGTTTTGCTCGGTATCCTTGCATCAATGTTGATGGTGGCAGGTTTGAGCAGGAAAATAGGAATTGGAGTGGGTGTCAGCGCTGTGGTGCTGTTGATTTTACTTATTATTATTGCGCCGCATCGCATGGAGCGTATCACGACATTTTTCTCGGGAGATGACGCGGCAAGCACCTCGATAGATGATGCAAATTATCATATTACCCATGCGAAAATCGCTATCGGAAGTGGGGGGCTTCTCGGTGTTGGCATCGGGAATAGCGTCCAGGCAACGGGATATTTGCCCGAGGCGATTAACGACTCCGTCTTTGCCATTATGGGCGAGACATTTGGATTTGTGGGGCTGACCCTTATCTTATTACTATTTGCGGCGCTGCTTTTGCGACTTCTTAGGATTGTCGATCATCTCCCTGAAATGTGGATGAAATTAGCAGTAGCGGGTGTCTTTGGCTGGCTTGCGGCGCATGTTATATTGAATGTAGCAGCCATGATAGGAATATTTCCGCTGACCGGTATTACATTGCCGCTTCTCAGCTTTGGTGGGACAAGTATGATATTTATTGCCGGAGCACTTGGTCTCGCGTTTCAATTGTCTCGCTATACACAACATGGTTCGGTAAATAAGGAGAATGGCTATGAAAATCCTAGCAATCGGCGGGGGCTCGGGCGGGCACGTCACACCAGCCGTCGCAGTGCTTCGTGAATTGCGAAAGCAGCAACCGGATCTTGAGATACGTTTTTGGTGTGACCGTAAATTTGCTCCACAGGCAAAAGGGATTATTCATCACTTCGACGCGACGATTCCTGTCGATATAATTGTCGCCGGAAAGCTACGACGCTATTATTCACTTTCGGTATGGAAGCAATTATTACGACCATTTTCTATCCTTTTACCTAATATTCGAGATCTATTTTTGGTAGGTTGTGGCTTTTTGCAGAGTTTCGTTAAACTTCTTTTGTGGCGACCTGACGTTATATTCACCAAAGGAGGATTTGTCTGTCTTCCCGTGGGCTGTGCGGCGTGGCTTCTAAAGATCCCTCTGGTCATTCATGACTCGGACACGCATCCCGGACTTACTAATCGGATTTTGGCAAAATTTGCCACGGCAATTGCCACAGGCGCACCGCTGAAGTACTATCCGTATCCGGCAGAAATATCCCACTATGTCGGAACACCGGTAAGTGAAGCGTTTCAACTCATCACCCCAGAGGACCGCAAGGAGCTAAAATCGCTTTTGGGATTTGATCCGAGGCAGCCTCTCGTCGTCGTTACGGGGGGAGGGCTTGGTGCTCAGTGTATCAATGATGCGGTAGTGAAGCGATTGCACGAATTGCTTGAGATGACGTCTGTAGTACTCGTGTCGGGAACGCGTCAATTCGATGATGTAAAGACACTGACACCTCAAGACAACCCTCGGTTCCAGCTCACCCCCTTTATTAGTGGTAATATGCATGAATACCTTGGTGCGGCAGATGTTGTCGTGGCGCGGGCTGGCGCAACGACTATCCTGGAGCTTGCGGCTCTTGGAACACCGACAATTTTGGTACCAAGTCCGTATCTTACAGGTGGTCATCAGTTAAAGAACGCTGCCGTATATGCCGAGAATGGCGCTGTCGAGATCATCGATGAAGTTGAATTAACAGCCAACCCACAACTCCTTGTCGACGCGCTCACGACGCTACTGGTCAATCCCGCGCGGCTTCAAAAAATGAGCAAGCTCTTCCACGCCTATGCGAAACCCGATGCAGCTACAGATATGGCAGCTATTATTGAAGATGTTCTCGGAGAGGTCTCACGGCGGAAAAAATAGCTATGGCAGGTTTATTCTCAAAAAAACAATCAGGCCAACCTGCTCGTCGAGGCACAAAGCCAGAAGGACGTGTTGATCCGCAAAATCTTGCCGATATTGATCAGCGATATAATTTTCGACGTAATCGTACCCTGACGGGAAGTAGCTCATCTCAGGTGACGAGCGCTGGTGAAGCGAATGCACAGCTTAAATCTCCTCGGGTCCAGACGCATGAATTACGAAAAAAACGTCGTCGTCTTGGGTCATTGCTTTTTATTATTCTTCTGGCGATGGCAGGAATATATGGGCTTATCTATCAATTTACTTCTAGTGTTGTCGTACGTGCACCGGGGCTAGCGGCTTCGTTGGATAAAAGTTATGAAGAGACAGTTCAATCATACCTCGCATTACGACCTGCCGAGCGACTTCGGTTTTTGATGAATCAGGCGGCGCTTAATGACTATGTAAAACAAAAACTCCCAGAGGTCTCGAGTGTGCGCGTAGGGGATAATGTAGGATTCGGACGCTCGGACTTCACGCTAACGATGCGAGAGCCCCTGGCTGGCTGGTCGATTCAAGGAAAACAACAGTATGTCGATGCCTCCGGTACGGCATTTGCCCGTAATTATTTTCCTATTCCAGGCGTTCAAATCGTCGATAATAGCGGCGTTCAGGTAGCTGATGGTCAAGCCGTTGCTAGTAATCGATTCCTTGGCTTTGTCGGTCGCACTGTTGGGCTAATGAAGGCCCAGGGGTATACAGTGACTCAGGTGGCCATCCCCACGGCAACGACGCGAGAAGTTGAACTGAAAATCGATGGGCTCGCATACCCTATAAAACTTTCTATAGATCGAGGAGTAGGGGAGCAGGCCGAGGATATGGTGAGAGCCATAAAATGGTTTCAGCAGAAGAATCAGTCTCCGCAGTATATTGACGTCCGAGTCAGTGGCAAGGCATTTTATAGGTAAGAAGTAGGGCTTCTCTTCTTTTCTCTAAGAGTGTTCTAATTTTGTTCTTTTTGTGTGTGAGGCGAAAAAATATATATAAAAATATCAAAGTCCTATAAAAGCAAATACCAAGAAAAAAGAGTAGGGAAAGGGGGAGACGGGGAAAGTAAGTACACGGTTTAATAAATACAAGGAAAAGTCAAAAAAGTATACAAAAATATGAAACGTGAAAAACGCAAATGTGGATAACTTTAAGAAAAGGAGAACGCCCAAATAGCCCGAAAGGCTTCCGTAGTAATATATAGCCATGGCTAGGGTTATGTGAGAGGTTAACTTAATTACACACATCCGCGCGTACAGATACTTCTTTTTGTCGGGCATTTCGAGAACGGTGCCCTATTAGGGGGTAATTCAGATGAGTATTAATACCTCTTATACCAATATATCTAATGTCGTAAAAGATATATTGTGCGACGTATAATCTATGCTTTACTTTGTTGATGAATTAAATAAAATTTTTTGATATATTCTGCACCTTCGATTTTTGTAGCACTACCCCCTCTTTTATATTCGTTGCCTTTTGGATGTCTCAGAGCCCACATCTATTAAAAATATTTTTAATGCGTCTTAGCTATTCTCTTATGCCGATCCATATGAACCATAACTGGGGTCCGTATCTGGTGCGCTCACATCCATTCGTAATTGGATAATGTTCTAATTTTGTTCTATATTGTGTATAGGATCAATCATTCTTGCCTCTCTTATGCAAGAATGATTGACTAATATATAGTATGGTTGTATTGTATATTAGTTATCGTGTAAATGCTTCGACAATGATGAGGAGCAACCGTTATGACGCAAAACAGCTCGGGGTCGGAAATCGTTCGCCTCAAGTCTGGAGACGACATGCGGCGTGATGTGGTGAACGCTGTGATGGAAAAGTTAACCTTGCTGAAGGATGAGGTTGAGATCTTCTATAATCTCGTTACTTCGTGCCGTGTGCTCGATCGCACGGTTTCCGCTACCGAGGATGTCGCTGTGCTTGTCAGTATGGGGCTTATCGAGGGCCAAGACAAGTACGGCATACTCATCATCTCGGATGCTGTCCGTAGCGTCGTGCTCTCCGGTGTGGAGGGCAAATATTTCGAGATGAGCCTCGTTAGTCCTATTGCTGGCGAGTAGATCCTCGGTACGAATACAAGAGGTTCATCGTATTTGAGAGGAGGCTGCTCGTGAGTAATCGCAAACGGCCGGTAACAGTAAAACTCAAGACTGGGCCCGTGGAGGCGTATTCTGATGTAGTGCGTGTCATGCATGCGTTACGGCTTTTGCAGGAAACGTACCCGACAGTTTTTGCGGCATTCGTAGAGTCCTGCCGTGCACCGGGAACAAAGTTGCCGGAAGGAGCCGAGGAGGTCCTTATTGCTCATAATCTTTTGTGGGCTGGAGGTATCTCTGCGGGAACCCCTACTTCGGTGCATTCGATTACCCTAGCAGCCATCGAAGGTGAAGGTGATAATCTGAGACGGGTATATCCATTAGAACGCAGCATACCCGATTCGGACTAGATCTTGTAGGGCAACCTCGATACGTAGCATCCGCCCTTCTCACGGAAAATATCCGCTCGAGAAGGGCGGATATTTTTTCTTTGGTGATATCTATTTTAACGGAGGCGAATTTCAGTCTCGTGGCCGTCGTTTGTCGGAAGACTTTTTGGTTGGGGGGAATGAGATGGAGCGGCTTGCCCAGAGTCTGGGGGAACAACCGGTGGTAAAGTACCTTCCCCTGCCTCACCGGATTTTTTGCGTTTGCGACGACGACGCTTTTTCTTTGGTGCATCACCTTCTCCTTCTGAAGGAGCGGTATTTTCTCCCGCCGGTGTCGTATTAGGAGTGGGCTGAGGTTTTGTTACGGGGGCCTCCTGAGGGGTGGTGGCGAGCTTTATCACCTCCCCTGCCGGGGTTGTCTTTGCGGTTGCGGGCGCATCCGGCGTGATGACATTGGTGTGAGCGTTAATAGGCCACTGTTTTGGAGCTGGTGCAGGAACTGCCTTGGCTGCAGCGGGCGCGTTTTTAGCTGGCTGTATAAGATCACTGATCGCTTGTTCGACCTCTTCCCTATCTCGGCTATAATGGGCACGAGAATATTCGATAATATGACCGGTGTTATCCGTCTGAGGCGGTGGCAAGTTGAGGGTACGGGCACTAAACGCAGGCGTTTTTTCACCGTTTATCACCATGTTAATGACGAAGTTACGGTTGTGCATCTGCAAGAGGTCGTTTGCTTCAAATTGTGGCTCGAATTGCTTGGCGAGGATTGGCGAATCATCTGCTGAGATACGGAAACATACGATAGTACCGACGTTACCGAAGACGGCGTTTCGCACGGTTTCGTTCATTTGAGAGATATATTGATTAGCAACGGTCAGATTAAGGCCATACTTTCGAGCTTCGGAAAGAATAGTGGCGAATGAATCAGTCGCGAAGTTTTGGAACTCGTCGACATACAGATAGAACGGACGACGATCTTTGATATCTGGGATATCCGAACGGCTCATGGCGGCAAGCTGAATCTTAGTGACAATAAAAGAGCCCAAGATAGAGGCATTATCTTCACCGATAAGACCTTTAGAGAGGTTAACGACGAGAATCTTGCCTTCATCCATGATTTTGCGGATATTGAAAGTACTTTTTGGCTGTCCGATGATGTTACGGATAACCGGGTTGGCGGTGAAGGCTCCTACCTTGTTGAGTACTGGGGCAATTGCCTCGGCCTGGAATTTATCTGTCCAGCTGGCGAATTCAACGTTCCAGAACTGAAGCACGACGGTGTCGGTACAATAGCCAAGTGTTTCTTTGCGGAATTTTTTATCGGTAAGCATGCGGGTAATGTCGAGCATGGTTGTCTCAGGACGATCAAGGAGCGCAAGGATAGTATACCGAAGAATATATTCAAGCCGTGGACCCCACGATTCACCAAACATACGTTTTAGCACACCAATGACTTCAGAGCTAATGTTGGTCTTCTGGGCTGGATTTGTTACCTCGAGAGGGTTAAATCCTAGCGGATAGGCGGTATCGGCTGGGTTGAAGTAAACGACATCCTCGAGTCGACTCCCAGGGATAAAACGGAGGTTGTCGATAGCAAAGTCACCATGGGGATCGATAATAGCGTAGCCTTGTCCGTGGAATATGTCTGAGAGCGCAAGAAGTTCAAGCGTTCCTGACTTACCGGCACCAGTCTGTCCGATGATGTACATATGTCGAGACCGGTCGTAGCGAAGCATTCCGAATTGATGGTTGATACCGCGGAAATTAGTGAGACCGAAGGCGCTAATATTCTCGTCGATAGCATCATTACCCGTGACAACAGGCAGCTTGGCTGGCGGTTCGGCGGTTTTACTACTCGCCCAAACGATATTTGGCGTCTCAACGTTGGTGTGCGGTAGGTGGTAGACGCTGGCGAGCTCTTCGATATTGAGGATGAATCCCCTATCCATAAAGAGGCGAGCTTTGTAGTGGGCGAGATCTTCTTTTTTGAAGCTCGTACTCGTCATACGGAATCCGTTGAGGTTGGTGCTATTGAATTGCTTGAATGTCCCGACGATTGCCTGCATGCGGAGCTTTGCGTTGGTGGTGCTCTCGCCGAGGTAAACCATGCGGATTTTTACCTGGTAGCCGAGTTTCGTTGCCTTTTTCTCGGCTTCGGCCATACGTGTCTTTTCACGTTCAGAGAGCTCTTTTGGTGTGCCACCTACCTTCCCGTCCTCTGGTGGTTTTGAGAGAGCTGCGAGGATCTCACCAAAAAACTTAAAGCTGAACCCTTCTCCCGAGAGAAAGGCTAAGGGGTTGCCATTTTTAACGCTGGTTATCCATTTGCTGGCGGATTTGTGCCAGTTATCAGCGATTGGCCGCGCAAGAATCTGAATCCAGACTTCCTCGCCTGTTGATTCAAGTTTTGCAAGCGTCCCGGTGATGCCTGCCAGTGGGTCGACTTCAAAGCTCTGGAATGTTTTGATAGGAAGAAATTCGCTATCAGAGAGGACGATTTCTGCGGTATACACGACACTGTGACGTCGTTCGTGGGCGACATAGTCTTCTTCAGCGGTGTGAATCTGGACGGTGGGATATTGAGAGTAGATCTGCCCTTCGACAAAGCTCTGGAGCGATTTTGGCACCCATACGTAAAAACGAATCTGACCGTTAACAGAGGCAAATTCGAAGCTGAGGTGTTCTTGGATGCCCTTGCTGAGCTTTAATTCTTTGCTGTCGCGCAAGATACCATGCAAACTGGCAAATAGCTGCTCGGCGGCTAATTCACTTTTGTCGTTGGCTTTTGGGATTTCGAGTATGAGCAAGACGCTGTCGACGGTAGCCTGGACGGCGTCAATTTTGCGATAGTTTCGCCAGGTGAGAAACACCAAAATAAGGACAATGGGTACCCAAACGTACCATTGTAGCAAGAAGTCGATCATCCACAAAATAGCGTTCATTCTTACGCTCTATTGTCCCACTGGTGGCCTAGCTTTGCAAGCAGGGTTACTTTTCTGCCGGAGCAAGCGCATAGGTTGCCTTGGCAACGCGCTTGAATTGTGGTTTACTCTGGAGATTCAAAAGGATCGTCGTCTCTTTAACATGACGGCTTTCGAGTACTCGCTTGACGATTTCATCGCGGTGAAGCGGCTCATTTGCTTTTTTGAGAACACTGCTGATGATGTCAGCAACAGTTCCCTTAGAAAATCCCCAGTGGTCAAGTGCGTAGATACCGCGACCGATCAAGACAAATCGTTTATCTTTGATCAATTCGTTGTGGATTGCCTGAGTTGTCACATCTTTTCGCTTAAAACTACTTTGCTTGATTGACTTTGCAATGTCGGAAAAGTGCATTGGTTCGCCGTTTTCGTTCAAAATAACGTAGATTTTGTCGCGAATGTTCTTTGGATTGACTGTCGGCCACTTTACGAGACCCCAATTGTCTTTGAGACTCGCGAGGTGCTTACTGGCGCTTGCAAGTGCCCGGACGTGTGATGGGTGCTCGTGGTTTAGCTTGGCGTGAAGGTTTTCGATAGAGAGTGGCTCGCCGTGCTTTTTGATGGTCTGGACAACTTCGTCGATAGAAGATTTGATCTTCTTTTCGTCGCCGTGCTCTTTGATAGCAATGGCGTGATAGTAGTTGTCGTTTTCGTTGACGACGGTGATATTTGGTGAAAGTTCGGCCACAAACGCGACGTGTGCGCGGTGACGGGCGTCGTGGTCCTTCCCTATGAGACGTTCGGTAATATCGTGAACACGGGCAACTCGGCCGCTTTCCGAGAGATCTCGAATAAGGGCACGTTCGATAGTGTGGATGCCAGGTACTTTATCATCTTCTGCGATGTTTTTAAGACGGACCAAGATGGCCTTCTCAAGCTGGCGGACACGCTCCCTGGTGATACCAAGAAGTTCCCCGATTTGCTCGAGTGTTTCGCGACGGTCAAATAGGCCGAATCGACGAGTAATGATTTCACGCTCACGTTCGTGCTCAATCCCCTCGAGGATTTCATTTACTGCAGTGGTGAGCATTGCTGTGGTGTCTGGCTGTGCGGTATCACTCATGGCGCCCGGTTTCCTTTCTGTATTACCTCTTGAAAAGGTGGTTGCTAATCTAATCTATGATCGATTATAGAATATTGTTTCTATAATGTCAAATAACTTCCTTACTAAAATTAATTATAGCATTAAGTAGACGTGATTAGTAAAGAATGTTTTTGATATATTTTGTAAAATACTGTGGAAAAGTATTTCGTTTAAGAGGGCGGAGCAAGTAAAGGGTAACCCGCCCCGCCGCTCCCCCATTTACTACATATCTAGATGATGATCTGCCAGTCATCGTTTATGTCGTAACCCGGGCGAGTCGCCGGGGACATATACGTCAGTGCGGCATTCGGAGTGTATATGAGGTGTGGTGCCAGTTCTTTACAGTAGTTTTCATCCGACTTCTTGACCACATTGGTGCTGTCGAATGGGCCGAGCGCGAAATAAAGAAAACAAGGCAGGAGGTAACGCCACTCAATATCACAGTAAGGGCAATGTGCCGGGAGTTGTTTCTGCCCAGAATGGCTAATATACGAGGTGCAACTACCGCAAACGCTTACTCCCTTCCTTGCGACACTCACGCTGTGACGCATATAGGCTTTGGCTGTTTCTAAGAAACTCCGATCTGAAGATTCTGGCAGTGTCCTCGCGAGCTCCTGCTGAACGAATGGGACGACTTCTGCAAGAATGACGAACATTTCGCTCCTATGTAAAGGGACAACAAGAGTAATTATACACCTACAGCACTATTTTCGACGGAAGGTTCGTCGGGCCTTCTTGACGGGTGCTTCTGCGAGTAATTTCTTTGCCTGTTCGTGCGTAATATCTTTTGGTTCTGTGTCTTTTGGAATCTTAGCGTTTTTCTTACCATCGGTAATATAGGGACCAAACCGACCTTTGAGGATCTTAATTCCATCACCGAAGTCGGCAATGTTCTTTTCGGCATCAGCCTTGAGTTTCTCGGCATATAACTCGCGTGCTTGCTCAAGCGTCACGGTGTGCGGATCGAGAGGTTTAATGCTAACGAATGTCTTATCGACGACGACATAGGGGCCAAAGCGACCGATGTTTGCTTTGATTTCTTTACCGTCTTCTGTTTCTCCGACGAGCCGAGGTAGTTTGAACATTTCAAGAGCTTGCTCAAGCGTCACGGTTTCTATCTTTGCCCCTGTCGGGAGTGGCGCAAAGGTTGGTTTGGGATCATCTGACTGCTCGCCTTTTTGAAGCATAGGGCCAAAGCGACCAAAACGAGCAAAAATTGGTAAGCCTGATTTTGGATCATCGCCGATATGACGGGTTTGTGTGGCTTCGGCACGGGAAATATCGCCACTTGCTTCGACAAGCTTGTGAAATGGTGTATAGAACTCCCCTAAGACCTTGACGCGGTCTTTTTTGCCATGAGCAATCTCATCGAGGCGATCTTCGACGGATTTGGTGAAATCGTAATCCATGACTTCGGTAAAATGTTTGACGAGAAAATCCGTCACTACTTTGCCGGTATCTGTTGGAAAGAGCTTGTTGCTGTCTTTCCCGTAGGCGATTTCTTCTTCGACTTGGGCAACTATTCCCTTTTCAAGAGTGAGTTTTTGGATCTTTTTTGGTACGCCTTCAAGATCACCACGTTCGACGTAGCCGCGTGATTGGATAGTGGCGATGGTGCTCGCGTAGGTACTTGGACGACCGATTCCCATCTCTTCGAGTTTTTTGACAAGAGAGGCTTCGGTGTAGCGAGCTGGGCCACGGGAGAGTGTTTCAAGGGCTTCGGCACGTTTAAGTGTGAGCGGGTCACCTTTTTTTACCTCTGGGAGAAGGACATCATCACCACTGCGGCCGTATACTTTGAGGAAGCCGTCAAAGATGACGATTTCCCCTTTTGCTTCCATGATAAGATCTTCTTGCGATATTTCTCTCGCCTTACCTTCAACCAAACGGCTTCGCACCGAGGTTGAGTCAAGTCCCGACGTCGGCTCAACCTCGGGCTGCAGATGTTTGGTTGAAGTCGAAGCCTCGATAACAATCGTTGTTTTCTCTAAACTCGCGGCAGCCATTTGGCTGGCAAGCGTGCGACGCCAGATGAGATTGTAGAGTTTTTTCTGTTGTGGGTCGGCACCGGCGGAATCGACGGCAAAGTTGGTCGGTCGGATAGCTTCGTGAGCTTCTTGTGCACTGGCTGACTTTGACTTGAAGGTTCGGTATTGGTGATATTTTTCGCCATAAGTTGTCTTGATATGAGAGGTCATAGCACCGAGTGCTTGTGCCGAAAGTGTGACCGAGTCGGTTCGCATGTAGGTTATGTGTCCAGCTTCATAGAGACGCTGCGCGAGTTGCATGGTGCTGCGTGGGCTAAATCCGAGCTTGCTGCTTGCTTCTTGTTGAAGGGTACTGGTAGTAAATGGTGCGCTTGGATTGCGACTACCTGGTTTCTTTTCGATCTCGGCAACGCTGAAGCTACTCTGGGCGAATTCTTCGAGAATGGCGCGGACTTCTTCGGCTGTTTGGTGCTTTTTGGCGCTTGTCGCAGGCAAAACGGTACCGTCTTCGAGAATAAATTCGGCGGTGATTTTGTAACTTGATTCAGGTGTGTGGGCGTCGATTTCGGCTTCACGCTCGACGACGAGTCGTACGGCAACTGATTGCACTCGCCCGGCGGAGAGCTGAGGTCGTACTTTGCGCCACAAGACGGGAGAAAGTTCAAATCCTACCAAATAATCGAGAGCTTGCCTGGCCTGCTGTGCTTCGACAAGAGGCATGTCAATCGTGCGCGGATGCTCGATTGCATTCATGATCGCCGTCTTGGTAACTTCGTCATAGCTGATACGTTTGGCGGTTTTTGGATCGAGCTTCAGGACCTCGGCGAGATGCCAAGCGATTGCCTCCCCTTCGCGATCGGGGTCGCTTGCAAGCCATACGGTATCGGCTAGCTTTACTTCTTTTTTGAGTTCGGAGATGACCTTTTTCTTATCGGGGTCTACCTCAAAGCGGGGCGCGAAATTATTTGAGACATCAATGCTTCCTGTTTTTGAGGGTAACCCGCGAATATGGCCAATACTGCTTTTGACCACAAAATCTTTGCCAAGATACTTTTCAATCGTCTTCGCTTTCGCGGGACTTTCTACGATAACTAATTGTTTACCCATGTACTATAAAGTCTAACCTTCTTGTGCTTTCTTTGGAAGCGCTAGAGATAGATACTACGCTAGTTTTTTACTTTTGTAAATATAGTAAGTTTTGGGTCAAAGCGAAAAGCCGCCCGTATTATAATTTCTTATAATTCAGGCGGCTATTCCACAGGCGGGCCGGTGGCCCATGGTCTTTCTCCAATCAGAGGCCGGAAACGGATTGATAAGGCACAACAGGAATATCTTTGTCGATGATGGTGCTGAGGTGCCAGACATTACGGGAAATGTCGCGACTGCAACTTCTACAGAGGTACACCTCTTTGTTGTCTTTCCCTCTGCCCGAAACAGAGACACGTTCTCGTGCTGCTTCGGCGGCGCCTTCGCTCAAGAACCAATGTTTCGACTTTTCGGCTCGTTTGCAGTACCGTTTACCGGCGGAGAACTCTCTCGTCCATTGGTCGTCCAATGGTCTCACCTCCTCGGCTCTGTGGGTGTTCCGGATCTCCCCTAGCTCACGGAACGGTACACCTTAGTTTAAGAAATGGATAGTGATAATGTCAAAATTCACCACATAATATGTGTAGGTTGTAAAGTAGTGAGGCCCCGCAAATGGCACCTCACTACATAAAGCGAAGGTGTGGCTTGCGAGGTCCTTACGACAAAGCCGTCTCCTCAAGAATAAGCACTCTCACCAGGCACTGGAACGCGATACCGGCAAGACGGCCGTTTTCCGCCCAGTATTCCATGTGCATTCCCATGGCACCCGGGAGTAGCTCGCGGTGGATTTCGAGAAACCCCCCGTTTGTAGCGAGCTCCTGGGTTTGTTCAATCACCTCCCGAGCCCAGAGGTCGGTGTGGTGATCTTTTGCTTCTTGGATGATGACGTCGAGCAAGTGACCAATGGGATAGCTATCTCGAACGTGCTTGAGGTCATTTACGTTCATCCTCTGCAGCAGCTTCTCGAGCATTGTCTGGCTGACACAGAGTATGAAGAGTTTCGTCGACATGCGATTCCCGTCTATTCGATGGCATCTGCCGTACTCCTGAAGGTAGGAGTGGCTCTAGTATATAATGTATGAAGAATAATTCAAATGAAAATGCGGTCGCTCCAATACGAGAGGAGCGACCGCCGCTTTCATCCTGAGATGGCAGCTACTGTTTTACGGGTGAACAGTGCCCGGGATGCGCGTCTTAGGGCATCGGTCGATTGCAGGCCTCGATACTCGTGATTTCTCCACTCCAATCCTTTGCGTAAAGCTCGGTTGTGAGGGGGGAGAACATGGTCTGAATCGGCGCCCAGAGCTTGCCGTTGACGATGATCGAGCTGGCTTTCATGGCGTCCCACTCGATGCGAGTGAGATCTTTATTGGTTTCCACCGAAATGAACTCACCAGTGAACCCCGTGATTTTCCCGTTGAGCGGAAGATCAAAGTGGGGCAGACTTTTGCCGTCACCACAGACCAGCGTGCTGGCGCCCACGACGATCGAGTACCTCTTCATCAGGTCGACGTTGTCCGGTGTGGCCGGGACGACAGTTGTGACGGTTCGGTGAGTCGAATGCGCGAGTGTACTGGGTTGAGGCGGCGGTGTTGAGTCACTGCCACTGCAGGCGGTGAGCAACATGAAAGTGGCGGCCACGCTCGCCACTAGGACATTCTTCAGGAGAGTACCCATTGGGCTATTAAATCACCCTTTCTGGTTTTTAGCTACATCCCTTCAGGCTGGCGACGAAGCCATTCCAATCCGCGTCTTTTAGTACTGTCGCGAGCGGTGGTGCCCCTCCCGTATTAATAGGAGTCCATAGCTGGTCATTTACTATGAGTGAACGCGCGCCGGCCTCGTCCCAGTTGATTTGCGTGGTATGCCCTCGCCTTTCGATAGTGACTCTTCCCGCAAATCCAAACGCTTCGCCGCGACTAGGCAGGTTGACACCGGGTTCATTGCTGCAAGTGAGCATTCCTCCTTGTTTGACTAGAAGGAAGTCGGCCAGCATTTCAGGCGTCTCTGATGTGACGGGTGTCACCGACATCACGATACGACTAGGGGGTGGTATCGCCTGTTCGGAGGAGGGGGTGGGCTTACTACTAGTGCCCATGCAGGCAACTGTAAGAAGTGCTATGACGGCCACGCTCGCCATGAGGGTAAAACATCTCGGAATTACCATGTCTTCATTTATATAGATGAATCATGCGAGTGTCCACTGATTGCCGCCGAGGGCGCGAATGAGGCCGTTGATTTCCATCATGGTCAGCGCTTGGCTAAATTCAGTTGCAGATACGCCTGATGCTTGCTGAAGTTGATCGCCATCTCGTAGTCCCTCTTGAAGTAGTGTGATAAGTTTCGTTTCAAGAGGTGATGTGCTTAATGGTAAGGAAGTTTGGTGTAGCTGTAGGTCAGGACAGATTACTTCGAGGATATCTTTGGCGGATGTTGCGGGCTGAGCGCCTTGTTTTATGAGGTGATTGCATCCAGCTGAGAGCGGGCTCGTGATATTACCGGGAACGGCAAAGAGTTCCTTCCCCTGTTCCAGGGCATGTGCAGCAGTATTAAGTGTGCCGCTTCGTGCAGCAGCTTCAATGATGACGATTGCATCGGCGAGACCGCTGACGATACGATTACGCTCTAAGAACTGATAAATTCGTGCATCAGTCGGTGGTTCATACTCACTGATAATCGCTCCACCTTGAGATAAGATCTGCTCTCCAAGTGCCTGGTGACTCCTAGGGTAGATGCGGTCAACGCTATTTGCCAGTATCGCGAGCGTGGTACCGCCAGCTTCTAGTGCACCCCTGTGGGCAATACCGTCTATGCCGAGAGCAAGACCACTGATTATCACTACTCCACTCTGGGCCAGCTCGTAGGCTAATTGGTGGGCAACTTCCCTTCCGTATGCGGTCGGTTTGCGCGTTCCAACGATTGCAACTGATGGGAGTCGTGTGGTCGGCAATGTTCCCCTGTAATACAATGTTTTTGGTTTTTTAGCAATACAGTCCGCAATCTGTAAATACTTATGCTTATCTGAGTCGATTCTATTGATTTTCATTCTAAATGTTACAAAAGGTATTGACGTTAAGTCAAATACGTGCTATTATGAAACACGATTGATTAAGCACGTCTTGGTCAAACGCACCTTATACCCCCTATTCTAACTTATGTTAGGTTGTGCGCAATGCGTT
>CAYZCX010000003.1:91176-98749 GCA_964477195.1 uncultured Candidatus Saccharibacteria bacterium | reverse complement strand
AGCAAGAGACTTCTAAGCTTTTGGCCGTTGGTTCGATTCCAACCCGGGGTACCATTTCTATGGTGCATAGAAATTATTTGAAGACTTCAGACAAGAAGTCTTCTTTATTTGTTATTATTAAGGAAGATGAAAGAAGTATATGTATTAAGACACGCCAATTGGGACGGAAAAGAAGATATTCTTACAGAACAAGGAAAGAGTGATGCCGAAGAATATTCCACTTATCTGCCGGATTTTGCCATCGTATACTCCTCTCCTTTCGTACGCACACAGCAAACAGCCGAAAGAGTCGGCGGAATAAAACCTCGTGTTGAGGCCGCAGCATCCGTGCCACAGTCACCGATAGAAGTTAGAGATCAAATCCTCAAGCGTCGTAGTACTCATCCACTTGGGATTGCAGGTGCTTTATTTGAAACCGAAGAAGCGCGTCCCGCATTAAAGGTTGCCGGCGAAGGTCTTGTCCAACTCATTAAACAAGCACTTAATGAACTCCAGGAAAACCAAAAAGCTTTGATCGTCTCTCATGACGGTACAATGGTAGCAGCAGAAAGAATACTAGCTAATATTGATTTTGCAGAGCCGCTCAAGCAGACATACGATGAACTAGAAGGCTTTACAGTTGATGAAAACTTTCAACTGAAAAAACTTGAGCCTTAGTTAATAAATGATAACTCAGTTCTAATTTCATACATAGTGCTGTACCATTTCTGTGGTGCATAGAAATTACAAAATCAACCCTGCTATACTATTGTCTATGAGTACGGATTTTGAGACTTTACAGAAAAAAGCACTATTCATTAAGAATTTATATATTCAAAAACAAAAAGAAAAGGACAAAGCTACCTGGACGGCCAGTGACTATATGGCAGGATTTGTAACTGATATAGGAGAATTATCAGAGCTCGTATCGGCGAAGAAGGGCATTCGCATGGTCGAAGACCTTGACCAGAAGCTAGAGCACGAACTAAACGATTGCTTATATTCGATTATTGTCCTGGCCGATGAGTTTAACATAGACTTGGCATCTACATTCGGCAAGAATATGGACTCTCTTGCTGAGAGAATAAGTAAAAACGCCAATAACGGCTAGCTTCAAAAATTATATAAGAATGAGCGCAGTTCTAATTTCATACAATACGCTGTACCATTTCTATGGTACATAGATATTATTTTAGATAACTTCGTTGCTAAGACGCCTTACAGTTCCTTACCTAGCAGTACGAGCGCCCGAAGCGTTGTCGACCCGAGCTTACTGGGTAAATTATCGAGCGGAAACCATCGTAAGTCCTCATGCTTTTCAGGTTCCGCATTAACAGGTTCACCCGTCGTTTCCACCTGAAATATATGAGTCTCAAATTCATGGTCCTCATCCACATTTGATCCTAAATAATCAAGGGATTTGGCTTTGAGCGTGGTCTCTTCATCGATCTCCCTAACTACGGCTTGGGCATATGTCTCACCCTCCTCTTTGTGACCTACAGGAATCGCCCAATATCCAGCAAAAGGAGCTTTCTTACGCTTAGAAAGGAGAAGCATACCTTCTCGAATAACCAGAGCACCTCCACCCTGGATAAATGATGGTCGCAAAGGTGTAACTGATTCTTCTTCAAAGTTACTTATTCTCATGTTAAGTCATTGTAGCAGGTAGTTTCACTAAGCCAAAGATCGCACTCTGCTTAATTCGGTTCTAATTTCGTACAACACGCTGTACCAAATCTCGCCAACGGATCTTATTCAGTTCGAGCTTGAAAGACCATCTTGTCAGTCTATCTGTTAGATAGTTCTATCCCAAGATTATTTTCCAAGTAGACTATAATAAACAACATGACAGCAGAAACTCCTACGAGCAATCCGGAGAAGGAAAAACTTGATGATAACGCGAGAAAGTTCGTTACTGGAACTCTCGACCCAGCATTCCTAGACAAGAATGGCGTATCTTCATTTACTCTTACCGTAGATTGGCTAGAGACTAACGAAGATATTGAAATAAAAGTTGCACATAAAAAATTTGATGACGGCAAAGTACAAATCTTACTGATAGCAAAAACAACCCAGAATGGTAACAGAGTTTCCGAAAAAGAGAAAATTAGCGAAGAGCGATATCAACAAATCAAAGCTTCCTCCGTACTACATCTTGAGAAAAAGCGTTATGAATTTGAATACAAGCAAAACGATACCCCCTTCTCGATCAAATATGATGAGTTCGCTGACGGCAAACTTAACATGCTAGAAGTAGATGCTTCAAGTGAAGACCAGAGGGAATCCTTTAGTCCGACCGATTTTCTAGCCGAGCTAGAAGAAGTCACAGGTGACATACGCTACTACGGCTACAGAGTAGCTGAGCTATTAACCATCTAGGCCAGTTCTAATTCCAGACAGTACGCCATACAATAGCGCTTATACTTCAAGGGTCTTCCTGTAAATTTATTTTTGCTATAATGGGCGCATGTCAGTAACCATACCGGATGATCGCATTGGCATTGAAAACCTAGGATACGCACTGCTCGCAATACCTTCGAATAAGACGAAGCAACGAATCATTGATTTACTTAACGTGCTGGCTGCAGAGCTTCCTGAAGTGCTCTGGTTAATGCCGCCAGAACAACTACACATAACCTTATGTGAAATAATACAGCCTAAAAATTATTCTCAAGATAAAGAAGTTCTTTATAATTTACACAAAGATCAATACGAAAGCGTCCCTGCGCAAATTCTATTTAAAACTCCACGTTTCACTATCACTTTTGATTCGATAGAGGCTAGCCCTCAAGCAATTATTGTTAGATGCAGCGACTCAGATAATTTTAACGACATCAGATCTAAGCTCGTTGCTGAGATGGAACTGCCGAGTGAAACAAGAACACCTCCAGACATAACGCACAGCTCAGTAGCTAGATACTCGCGAGTGACCGATCTAGAATCAGTACAGGCAATCGTTGCCCGACATAAGATAAATATTAGAGAGGAGATAACCAGCTTCATGCTAGTAAGAACTAAGGTTTTACCATTACAGAAATACGAGGTCCTGAAGGATTTTCCGTTAGCAAGAAACGTCTAATTTTATACAACAAGCTGTACTATTTCTGTGATGCATGAAGTTATTTTGTAATTTAAATAAGGGTCACTAGTTTTACTCTAGCAACCCTTATTCTTTTGCTCAGCTTAAAGTGCGAGTGCGAACTTTAAGATTGCAAAGGCTAGTGCAAGCAAGACGACGAATAGCCCTAGCCCGACTGGAGAGCCCCAGCTAAACCAAGAGCCCCAAGCGCGCCAGTGACTCCAGTGCGTCTTTGACAGCTCTTGCAGTGCTTGCCACTGCTCGTACTGTTCTTTTTCTTGTTTCTTTTGTTCGTCTTCATGATTTGCCATGTTGACTCCTTTTTTAAAATTTATCGACTAGTCCATATTCGATGGATACCGCAAGTTTGTTCATGTCGTAGACTAAACGACCAAACCGATAGGCGGATTTATTCAAATTTATTATACACCTTTTTAAGCAGAAGGCAGCATAGAAAATTATTATTAAAAATTGTCTTGAGGTAATTGGTGTTAGGTTACATTCCAGCCAAAATAAACTTCTGTTCGAGAGACTTGGTCGCCATCAAATGTTAGTATTTCCGTATTCCGACCTTTTACATCACTTTGCTTAGATTCATATGTAACAATGACCTCGTCACCAGATTCAATTAACCGTACAAACTGAAACTCTTGTCCGCTTCCAGCTCCAGGCCAACAACGTTCAAAAAAACCTGCCCGATCCAAATGTGGGTCGGGAGGAGATGAAAACGTAAAATCTTTCGACAAAACCCCTTCAACAAAACTACGATCTCCAGATGCAAATGCTGCATAGAAGTCCTTTACAGCCTGAATTCGATTACCCATTCTATACCTCCTTTTTCGACATGTATACCTATCCCCATGATACCCTTCAATAATCGGTAAGCCAATTAACTTACTATAAACAGTTCGCCAGAAATAGGTTGATTTCATGGCCGAAGCTTTAAGACGATCCAAATTGCATCTAAATATGGCGAGCTATTTGATTACTCACTTACCCAGGTAGCTCACCTGGGTAAGTGAGTGTGCGGCCTATTATTCTCTGCTTTTAAAAACAGATCCGACAGCTGCCATGCGAATCCCACAGTTCCTTCCAGCGAGATTCCTCACTTCCTTCGCACAAAAGAAAAGTGTGATCGCCTCGCATTTTATCATTTTGAACTGTAAAGATGCATCGCATAATTTGAAGCAACTTCGGCTCGTGCGGGAAATCATCAGCTGGCCAAGGGAGCGTCTCGTAAGTTAGTTCACCCTCATCGCCATAAATCCAGTCACCGCAAAACTTCATCCGTGGCAATAATGGTACGATGGTTACTTGGTGGATAGTACGTATACCCGGAAAGCACAGCTTCATATACAGCAAGTTTTCTGGGACTGTCGTGGATCGGCCTTCTTTCAGAAGGTACGGGAGAATATGCGGGTGACGCTCAGAGAGATAAGCTTCGGCAACATCACATTCGCGCGTTCCTCTGAATTCTTCCCCGGCCCAATGACTGCCGCAAAAAATGAGATGAGACGCTTGTCCAGTCTCAATTATTGCAACCGCCCTATCGATCTCGTGATACACAAATGGTAGGAACGTGCCATCATCTTGAAGCCGAGTTGCAAAAACGGCAACAGCATCATAATTAGCCATGGTATTATTTTAGCAAACACAATTTTTATCACATGGAACACCTCAACCCAGAATACGAATATAGTGCGCAGGCTCATGAAAGTGAAGACTCTCACTTTGCCGATAAGATCAGAGACCTTCTCCCTGGAGTAGATTTTGAAGAATCTGCCGAAATGTTTGATGCACGCAAAGCCATACTCGAAGCACTGCAAAAGAGTGACCAGAATCCTGACTTTCTTCAGTCTGTCTGGACAGAGTATGCTATCGTGTGCGAGCAAATTGTCGATAGCAGGACAGAGACTGATTCTCATACTCGTGCACAACTACAGATAGCAATGCTCGTGCACAAGGCGCTGATATTTTATGAGATCGGGAACATACTGCGCTACGGAGAAGACTTAAGCGACGCCGAAGAATATGCTTACAATATGTACTTTGATTCAATAGCCGAGGCAATTGGCGCAGAGCTAGATAATTTATTAGGCTGATCTAAAAAACAAGACTCTATGAGCCTTGTTTTTTAGCTTTGATCGCAGCTTTTTTCTTTAATATGCGCTTTCGAGATGCGCCGTGCCAGTTCTTGTGTTTTGCCATTGTATTAGCATACCACTTTTTAGCCACAATAACACCTCTCGCTCATCCTTCACGGTTCGGTGACCTTCACCAATATCGATTTTCAGTCGGGCTAGGTCAGTCAACATTGGTGCCGCTTGAAATAATTTATGTATCAAATAGCAAGTCTAGGAGCCCATCTTGCTCGTCTTTATGAGCCGCAAGCCACACTGCCAACTGATGGCCCACTCCTGAATATTCCCTATAGTCCATATGTTTAGCGACTGCTTTAAGCGATGTTATGACGCCCTTTGGAATAACCTGATCCTGGTCGCCAATTGCTATGACGGTTTTACCCTCGAATTGCTGAAGGTTATCAAAAGCAATGCTTTCTTTCCAGCTATCTGCGTGGCGTATTGTTGTCGTAAATTCACTTCCCCCGAAAGTCATTTCTTGGACAAACTTTGTATAAACTCCCGGGCATCCCAACAAAATTGCGTGTACTCTTTCTTTATAAAAAGGCAAAAGATCACAAACTGTTTGGCCACTCATACTGAAGCCTACGAGGTAAAGCGTGCCTTCTTGCGGAGCCAGACTGTCGATAACTTTTTGCGCCTGGATTCTGCGTCGATGTAGCGAGAGGTCTTGGAGTTCGCCTGTACTGTCTCCATGACCGGAAAAGTCAAATAGTATGACTCCATATCCTCTGCGGATAATTGCCTCAGACAGTGCGTAGTATCTCTTTCTGTCAGACGACCCAGCTCCATGAAGGATAACGACATTATTTTTCTTTAGCAAAGTTTCGCAAACAATTTTTTCATTATCGATATCAAGAATTCTTTGGGCAAGTTGCATACGGTAATTGTAGCAAGATTACGACTTTCGTACATCACTACGTATCCGTTATTATCCATAAATAAGATCTAGCACATCAGGTGGTACTGCTCGACTTTCTCGAGCAGTACCACCCTTATCCTTCGTGGTTACAGACGTGCGTACCCCAGCGAGAGCAGTGTCTTGGCATCCAGCTGTGACTGGCTGAAAATGAACTCACGCGCCTGCTGAGCGGGCACAACTGTAAGAGTGATGTCTTCACCCTCGGCAGTCACACCCGTCTTCTTGCCACGCAGCTCTTCCAGGAACGCATCGAGATCACCAGGCCTCGCCCAGATGGTTGCCTTCATCATGTAGACACGTTCGTTCGTAATCCCGGGAGTGGCCAAGACGGTACCGGCGAAAAGCTCGGAAAGCTCGACATCGAACCTGATGTCAGTACTCTCCAGCCCCAGTTCTTCCCGCAGCTCCCGATGAGATGCCGCGGCTGCCGTTTCTGACCATTCTCGACCGCCAGCAGGATTCGAGTAAACTCGCCCACCTGCTGCTTCACGCTCCTGTTCGACAAACACGACCCAGGACTGGTTGCCATCCGTGACAACAGTGAGAACATCGACCGTTTCCGAGCGGAGAGTGATCTGCTCGGGCCACGGCTTGCCCTCACGAGCGACGGACATCTGAAGCATTTGGACTTCACCGCCCCAAACACCCGCGACGTTGATCGTCACACTTCCCCGCCAGTCGGAATCAAGCCGAGCGGCCCAATCACGAAAAACAGGTGCGTCCTTGACCGCCTGCGCACTCAACGGAACATTGCCGCTGACAATGATCTTCACAATACTTCTCCATTCACGAAGGGACGATACTATTTATAACATGATTTTCAAGATATTAAAACTACTATTCGCTACGCCAAAGGTGCTATAGTATCTTAGTCATTGTCCCTCTGTTGTGAGGTTGCTATGCAACGAGTATTTCTCGGTGGTACAACTACTGGAACAACGTGGCGCCAAGAGCTCAGCGAACGATTGATTGCTCGCGGAGTCAGACCCGATCAGATCTTCAATCCGCACCTCCCGCCCGGTGTTCGCTGGACACCACGGCACATGGAGCTCGAGCGTTCGTGCAAGGATGATCCGGAAACGATCGTCCTGATCCTGATCTGTCCGGCAGTGGTGGACAGTACAAAGCTCGACGCAGTATCGGCCGCCAGCAAGGCTGAATGGCTCGGCCCAACCTCGATGTATGAGATTGGCAAGTTCGCTTACTCACAAGGTCACCGTACTGCTATCGTCCTGGAGTACCAGCAGTTTGCCGAAGGTGGTCGGCCGCGCAAAGTGCTCCAAGGTTTGACTACGGAAATTCGGGAGGATTTTGGTGGTGAGCCACCCTTCTTCGCCTCGCGCTTGGATGCCGAAGACTGGATCGTGAAGCAACTCGTGGGGGCATGATATGTCGTCTGCCCGAATGGTTAACGACCCATAACGCACCCGACAGTTAAAAATATTTGGCAAA
>CAYZCX010000003.1:0-91166 GCA_964477195.1 uncultured Candidatus Saccharibacteria bacterium | reverse complement strand
GGTTTGCATATTTGTGTTTCTTCACCCATGTGGTGGGTTATTTTTTTGGGGGGTGCCTTTTTGGTTCAGGACCGTTCCGGCAGACGACAGTTAGAATTAGTGCTCATCGTCTTTTATATATTTCATAATTACCTTGACTGTCATAGTAATGTGCTGTACGATGTACTTATGATAGATAAAAAATTATCATCTGATTTGCTTCGTGGACATACCGACACGATCATCCTCAAGTTTTTGATGGATGGAGACAAGTATGGCTACGAGATTACAAAACTCGTATACGAGCAGTCTGATCAGCAATATGAACTGAAGGAAGCCACGATGTATTCCAGCTTGAAACGGCTAGAACAAGATGGTCATATTTCTTCATACTGGGGAGATGAAACACAAGGCGGCAGGCGAAAGTATTACCATACTACAGCTAGTGGTCGAGCGTTATACGAAAGTAATAAGGCAAATTGGAACTTTTCAAAGAAAATATTAGACGAATTATTGTAAAGGAGAAATTATGGAAAACAAACTAAAGAATTTTTTGAACGATGTTTTTGAACCGTATGGTAACTTTCCGGCTCGCAAAGACGTCGAGCAAGAGCTTCTCGCTAATCTCACAGAAAAATACCGAGACTTAAAGTCACAAGGCAAAAGTGATGATGAGGCTTATCAGCTCACTGTCGACTCGTTTGGCGATGTATCTGAAATTATGGAACACGTTAACCACGACCCACAACCTCATAATGAGGAGGAGAAACAGAACTTACGCCAAACAATTGTTGATACTTTTAAAGGGCTCGTCAATCCAATATCTGACTCTCGATTTGTCGCGACTTCATTGATGGATGTTGATTTAACTGACACAAAACTGTCCGGATCCGATTTTAGCATGAGCGCAATTATGGACTCTCGCTTCGATAACGCAGAACTTCGCGACACAAAATTCAAAGCAACCGCGCTAAAGGGTGCTAGCTTCGAAGGAGCAGACCTCACCGGCTCTCATTTTGACACGAGCGATGTCCAGGATGTTAGCTTCAAAGCAGCAATTCTCACCAATGCAAAATTTCGAAGATGTGCACTTAAAGGTGCTATCTTTACTAAAGCGGTTCTTGATAATACCGAGTTCAAGCAATCCGATTTAGGCGAAGTAGTACTCGAAGACTTAACGCTGAATGGCACAATTTTCGACGGCTCTTCATTTAAAAAAACGACATTCAAAAACTCAACTCTGATAAACGTTTCGTTCCACCACTCCGAAGTGAAGCATGCAATATTTGACGGCGCTACTATGGACAAGGTAACCTACGCGATCTTAAAGGGTATGAAAGCCAATTTAGACAATGTCACGGTAGAGTAGGAGCAGACCCATATGAAAACACACGACACAGCCATTGTAGTTCGTAATCTTAAAAAGTCTTACAAAAAAGTGAGCGTACTAGACGATGTATCTTTTACAGTGAGACAAGGCTCAATTTTCGCACTTCTTGGCGCGAATGGTGCAGGTAAAACCACGATGATTAATATCTTGACGACGCTTATAAAAAAGGATAGCGGTTCTGCCATTGTTGATGGAAGTGACGTATCAAAGAATGCCGAAGACGTCCGTAAAAACATTAGCCTCACAGGTCAATTTGCGGCAGTCGACGATATTCTTACCGGCCGCGAAAACCTGCAACTAATCGCAGAGCTGCGGCACATAAAGAATCCTATCAAAGTGACGAATATGCTGCTAAAACAGTTCGATCTCGAAGATGCTGCTGACCGTCGCATACTTACCTATTCGGGTGGCATGCGACGGCGACTCGATATTGCAATGAGTCTTATTGGGAAGCCATCGATTATCTTCTTTGACGAGCCAACGACTGGCCTTGATCCACAAAGTCGTAATAATATGTGGGAAAGAATCAGGTCATTGGCAGATTCTGGAACAACAATCTTTCTCACGACGCAATACTTAGAAGAAGCCGACCAACTAGCAGACAGAATTGCGATTTTGAATAAAGGTAAGATTGTCGCCGAAGGTACTCCGGATGAATTGAAAAAGTCACTTCCTCATGGACAGATCGAGCTGAAATTCCACGACCAACCCCAATTAGAAAAAGCAAGTGCGCTCTTGGGAAACCATGATGTTAAACAAGATACAGATGCACTTACGCTTATGGTTACTACAGATGATAGTATCGGCCAGCTCGCTCGACTACTCACAACTTTAGAAAATGCAAAGATCGAAATTGCAGAATTTGCAAAGAAAGCACCAACACTTGACGATGTCTTTCTAAAAATCATCGACGACAACAAGGAGAAAAAGTAATGAACATCCTTCGCGATACATGGACAATGACAAAGCGTAGCCTGCGCCATACGACACGCAGTATGGATACTATTATCACTGTCGTTGCCACACCGATTGCAATGATGCTGATGTTTGTCTATGTCTTTGGTGGTACGTTTCAACAATCAATTAAAAACGAGCAATACATAGACTTTATTGCCCCAACAATAATCGTCATGACTGTTGTCAGCGGGATTGCCTATGCAGCCGTTCGTCTGAGTATGGACTTACAGAAAGGAATAATAAACCGCTTCAGAACTATGCCCGTCGCATCATCATCGATACTAGGTGGCCACGCTCTGTCTTCGACAGTGTCCAACCTTTTCTCATCGCTTCTGGTGTTACTCGTTGCGCTGCTTATCGGTTTTCGCTCCGACGCAGGTCCTACGGAGTGGCTTATGTTTACGGGATTACTTGTACTCTTTACGCTTGCGACTACCTGGCTAGCCATATTGTTTGGCCTGTTCGCAAAAACGATGGAAGGCGCCGGTGCGTTTAGTTACATACTTCTGTTTCTTATTTTCCTTAGCTCTGGTTTTACTCCAGTTGACACCATGCATCCAGCCCTTAGGTGGTTTGCCGAAAATCAACCAATGACACCTATTATCGAAACCATGCGTTCGCTACTGACAGCCGGTACAATTAACGACAGTGCCTGGACTGCAATAGCCTGGTGCGGAGGATTACTGATTGTATCTTATCTCTTAGCGCTGCGCATTTACAAAACAAAGACAATACACGCAAGTTAGTTTATTAAAAAGTCACTGATTTCAGAAGTGACTTTTTAATTCCTCTTACTTCTCACCGTTCCACTCATCAAAGAATTCTTGAAGAAAGCGCTGCATGAACTCATCTCTCTGCCCAGCTATTTCCCTGGCAGTTTTTGTGTTAAGTTTGTCCTTAATAAGTAAGAGCTTCTCATAAAAGTGATGGATAGTTGAGCCACCGGCTTTTTTGTAGTCTGCGCTTGATGCAAAAGACTGAGCCTCATATGCAGGATCGTAGAGCAATCTTGCACGACTCCCACCATACGCAAATGCTCGCCCTATACCGATTGCACCAATAGCATCTAATCTATCGGCGTCCTGCACAATACCAGACTCGATGGAAGTATCCTTTTCCGTCGCGTCAAAGGATTTACTATACGACATCGTCTTGATTATTGTCATTACCCTGTCGATAATCTCATTTGAGGTGTTCTCATTCTTAAGAAACTCCTCCGCTATTGAATAGTCATCATCATCCTTATTAATCACTTTCCTGTCACCGACATCATGCAGAAGAAGCGCCAGCTCGATGACGAGCCAATCACCTTTTTCTACGGAGTGAATCTTTCGAGCAATATTTACCACCCGCACCACATGCCACCAATCATGGCCTGTTCCCTCACCATTTAGCCTGCTTTTTACAAATTCTTCGGTTTTCTGGGTGAGTGTATCAATCTTCATATATTCAGTATAACTAAACAGTTTCGAAGTATGATCTTAACTTCACAACATATTCTCGGCGGGCTTCTGGAGTGACGAATCTCTTATTATCGTGGTTTTTGTAGAGTTCGTCATTTTTATAACGAGGATAGACGTGAACATGAAAATGCCAGACATCTTGGTTGCCATCAGGTTCATTATGCTGCCGAGTTGAGGTGCCCGTGCATTCATATGTTGCGCGAATAGCAATGGCAACTTTTTTCACCCCATCATAAACATCATGTAAGGACTTCTCGCTGATTGTATACAGGTTCTCGTCATGCCGATTAGGAATGACGATGACATGTCCTGGGTTATTTACCCACCACTTTGGAGCAACAAATGCAGTAATATCATCTGTCTGATAAATGATGTCAGCATTTTGTTTATACTCTGTTTCGTTGCCGGCCAGCCAATCGCAAAATGGACAAATATAATCCTGAGGTTGGTGTGATATCATTTCCCTAATTTACTCATACTAAAACTATACTCGATTATTGCTGCGAGTATTGTAGTAATAATCGCCTCATATATCAAAAAGTTCAAAGCTGATATATTATATTTAACATGAAAACATTCCAACGTATTAGCCTATTGCTCTTGGGATTAATGACTTTCCTCCTCCCTTTCTGGCTCACGCTTGGACGCGGGTTCTCACGGATGGCTTATGTTTCCTTATGTTATTTTCGTTGCTCCTATACTATTTGTCAGTTTGCTTATTTTTAATATCCTCGTATGGTCGCGCAAGGAAGTAAGACAGAAGGCGGAGCTCAGCAGAGTTGATACTTTTCTGCTTTTTACTCTTTATATCTCAGTCTTTTTGCATGGATTTTCTGTTGTAGATGGTGGCGATTCTCAAGATAGTCTCAACTCAGTTATGACTATTTCGCTCGGCCACAATCTACTTGATCTCTCATCATATCTCAGCGAATAACGCTCTGGTTATCTCTATTGCTATTAATTACGTGCTTCGTAAACTTTGTATATGAGCTCACGAAAAAAAATCCGTTGCTGCGTAAGCTCGCTCTTGCCACTAGTACTCAGTATCTGGATTTGTGTAATGCGGAGTTTCTACTATCCACGCCAACTTCCTGTTAAAATCTTCAACGGTAAAGCGCTGCTGCTTGAACTTATCCGCCAAATCATAAACCGCTTCTATTTCGTCCGGCAAGCCAGTTATAACGGCGCAGGATTCGGTATAAACATCGCATGAGCCTGTTCCATCCGGACGCACCACAATAACATTTGCACTGATTGCCCGTAAAGACGTGTCTCCAAGCTCTCGGCGCACCTCATCAATCGTATGAATAGGCGAGTCTTTTTCATATCCTTCGAGTAGACCAAGGACAACTCGAAGGATATTCTTACGCAGTGCCGTTTCGTCAACGATCTGTATATCTCTGAGTCTTTCAGCCAATAAACGTATCGATGCAGTAATGGCTTCAATTGTAGGAATACCGTACTTTTTCCGCGGATAGCGGGTGCGTGTAAACGTATGAATCTGATCATTGCTATGCGTAACAAAACCAGAAAAACTTTCCCCTTGCTCGACTGCGACTCTTTGAGGAGTCTCTTTAAATCTTTCTACGCTAGTATCGGGCCGAAGTGTTGCCAACCAAGGCTTTATAGGCTACATATCATGAAAACGTTGGCGTAACATGATGTTATTAATACATCTCAATAATTTACACACATTGTTACTTCACACGTGCTGCAGCCCTAGCTTACTAAGTAAAGCCTACACTGTCGCGTCGAGAAGGACGCCACTTTTTGAGACATCGGGATCTGTGCACATTGCACGATTGAAACAACATGGTCGTCGCTCCCCAGCCTTAAGTTTCGAAAGAGAGACCTCAATATGTCGCTTGCGTGTTTCGGGATTTTTGGTTGAGCGTATCCAACGAATCCACTCCCAACGAGCCATTGGCGTCAGGCTGATCCATAGATTGTTTATTTGCGGGTGTGCAGTTAACGCAACTTTCCAATCCTTTGGCAACTCGGGTTCTGGCCATTCTTTTACTGATTCGACTGTAGCGGTGACGGTATCTCCCGCCTTGATACCCGCTGCGTCACGCATAGGCTTGTCTACTTTTAACCAATGACTCCATTTACCGTCTGGCTCAAGCACAGCCCGAAATTGAAAACCATTGATGTCTCCTTTGACGACAACCTGACCTCGTGATGGAAGTTTTGCACTCACGTTTTCTGGTAGCCGAAGAATGGTCCATTGACCAATTTTGTATAATTGAGACTTGAAACGAGTCGCTGCCATATCTTTATCTTAATTATACCAGAAGCTTTTTTTGTTATGATAGAGGAGATGGGAATAAACTTAAATAAAACAAGTCATATTATCTTCTTCGTCGTTCTATTGCCTGCGATAAGTTTTGGCGTTGGATATGGGTTTTCCCTTCTTTTTCCCAATGTTCCTTTCTGGGTTGAAACTTTGTCGCCGCTTGGCGCATATGCATTGTTGTACAGTTTCTTCGAAAAGCATGCATGGCACTGGTCTTTATTCCGACTACTTGGCATTGTCTCTATGCCTGATGTTCGCGGGAGATGGCTTGGCGAGCAACTATCCTCATTTACCGACTCAAGCGGAAAACCCCGTAAGTCACGTGTCATTATGGAGATCGAACAAACATTCTCGGGTGTCAAAGTTACGACATATTATAAAAATTGGCAAACCACTCATACCATTAGTTCATTTATTCTAGTGGGGGATGAATGCACTTTATTTGTGATGTTTGAAACGACGCCCCGAGTTGGTCATGATCTTGAGGCTACCGCCCACAAAGGCGTCATTCGTTTGACACAGCGGCCAGATAAAAAACTCGTTGGTACCTACTTTAACGCCGAGGGACGAAGTGGTGAGTTAACTTTTAAACGAACACGATACACGCTACACAAAACTTTCGAGGCCGTCAACAATTCAAAGTCCTCGTGATAAAATAATCTTATGACACCAAAACTTATTCATCTCAATGGACCCGCTGGAATCGGGAAGGACACTATCGCCCAAAGGTATATCCAAGCTCATCCTTTTGCACTTTGCGTGAAGACGGATGATATCATCACTAACCTTGGTCAATGGTCCGAAAAACAAAATTATGATCCAGCACGACATCTTGCATTTGATCTTGCCCTGAGCATGATCTCTACCCATCTCGCCGCAGGGCACGACGTCATCATCCCTCATCTTCTTACAGACATCGACGAGGCTCATGCGCTCGAAAATATTGCCGAGAAGTTCTCGGTGCCCTTCATCGAAATACTTCTTTCTACCGATAAGTCTGATGCTCTTGACCGCGTTTTTGAGCGAGGAACGCGAGGAGAGCCAGGTGCCCCGCCTCTCACCGTCGACGATAGAGACGAATTTGAGGAGCTGTACGATAATGTATTTCTCGCAGCTGACGAGCGAGTGCGCGTCGCACGGATCGATTCGGTAAAAGGTGATGTCGCAGGAACTTACCAAAAAGTGATCACGACAATCGAAGGTTTCAACGCTTAAAATCGCATCCATTGATACACTAAGACTATGAAGCATGTACTCACTATCCACGAATCAGATATTTATCCCGATAAAGCCGCACGCGCCGTGGTACTAAACGATAAAAACGAAGTAGCATTACTCCACGTTACTACTCACAACTATCACAAATTACCTGGCGGTGGCGTTGAACAGGATGAGGACATGGCGCTTGCCTTAGAGCGAGAACTACTCGAAGAAATCGGTTGCGAAGCCGAGGTGATCACTGAGATCGGTGAAGTAATCGAATATCGTGATAGATGGGGTCTGAAACAAACATCACACTGTTTTTTGGCAAGACAAAAAAGTGAGCAGCAACCTCCTCAATTCACGCAAAGTGAGCTCGATGAGGGATTCGTAGTAATATGGTGTGAAGATATCAAAACAGCCATAGCCTTACTCGAAAATGATACGCCAAATAACTACGACGGACTATTTATTCAGCGCCGTGATAGTACCTTCTTGAAGGCCGCTCAAAGTCTCGCGAGCTGATGCTCTATCGACGCTCGGTTTGCTTCGTGATATGCTCTAATATATGATAGCAAAAACTATTTTTGAACAAGTACTGAGCCGGGCAAACCACGGACCCGTATCGGTCACCTACGCAGATGGAACAACAAAAAAATTCGGAAAAGGTAAATCACTTTTCAATCTTACAATTCACGATGATAGCGTCATAGCGGATATCGTAAAACGATTCGACCTAGGGTTTGGCGAAGCATTTATGAAGGGCTCTGTCAGCACCGATAATCTCGACGAATTGATTAAGTTTGCTTATCTCAATGAACGAGATTTCAAGAAAATATTCGGGAAGAAATCTGGCTATAAATTTGCAAGAAATATTCGAAAAAAACAAGCAGAGCAAATAGAAAGTCACTATGACCTGGGCAATGATTTTTATGAATTGTGGCTCGATGATGCAATGGTATATACCTGCGGTTATTTTCGTAAAAAGAATGATTCACTTGATACCGCACAACGTCAGAAACTTGATCATGTGCTCAACAAATTGCAATTATCGAAGGGCCAAGAATTCATCGATCTCGGCTGTGGCTGGGGCGGATTAGTTATTCGTGCAGCCAAGGAATACGGCGCCAAAGGTATTGGTGTCACGCTGAGTAAAGAACAGTATGAATACGCCAAGGCACGTGCAAAAAAAGAAGGTGTCGAAAAGCTCACGACATTTTATCATATGAACTATCAGGATGCACCACGTCTCGGCAAGACATTCGACCGAGTTGTCAGTGTTGGCATGCTTGAGCATGTAGGACGCACGAATCATCGCCAGTTTTTTGAGACTATAGACACGCTACTTAAGCCACAAGGAATTGCCGTGGTCCACTCGATTACACAGCAGACCGAAGAGGACATGCCAGCATGGATCGATAAGTACATCTTTCCTGGCGGTTATGTCCCAAGCGTACGCGAAGTAACGCATCTGCTGCCCGAATACGATTTTCATATTACTGATTACGAAAGTCTTCGTATGCATTACACAAAAACTCTCGATGAATGGACAAAACGTTTCGAGAAAAATCTTCCAAAAGTGCGAAAGCTTGGCTATGATGAAGAGTTCATTCGTATGTGGCGACTTTACCTCCGGGGGTCTTCCAACAGCTTCAGTTACGGAACGTTCGACTTGTCACAGTTTGTGTTCACAAAGGGACTAAAAAACGATCTTCCGCTGACACGCGAATTTCTTTACAAAAAATAAACTAAGCTCGCTCGACACATTTCTGGTAGAGGGTTTTTAACCGACCTTGCGGATCGTATGCCGCCTTCAATTGATCGTATCTCTCACCGTTATATATTTTGCGGAAGTCTTTTTTGGTATAAAACGCCTCAGAATAAAGACCTTTCTTTCCACCAAGCCGACTTACTTCCGCCTCGATTAACTTGTTGTAATAGTAAGGATCGGTACGACGTGCCTTTACTTGATCCCAAAACCCAAAATTAATATAAATTTGATTTGGTTTCAATTCATATAGGGGAAAATCATCCGCAGTCTTGGAGCGTGTTGGGCAAAACCATACGGGTTGAATAGAGATATTCTTTGTAAAAAACTTCCAAAACTCCTCAGCTTTTTCAATTGGAATTTGGACATCCTGAATGATAGTCTCTAGGGGGTCTCCCTCACCGGCAAGTTTTCGAATGTTGTCTGCAAGATGATGTTTTTGGTCAAATCGGAGTACTTTCCAGTAGCTCTCCGAGTGGAGCATAAATTTGCCAAACAACGCTCTAGGAATTGTATGATTCATATAAAATGCCTTGGAACACCAGAACCAGTCACTGTCCCATCGCCAAATAAAGTCGCGGACTGTCAGATAATCTTCCTGCTTTTCGCCAATAGATTTGAAATACGACTTCATATATGTATAGTTGCTCAGAAAGGGTGCTTTTTCAACAAAATTTCCCAGTGTGGCATACAACTTGTTTTTTTCGAATCCGCTTCCTTCGACAAAATCAACCGGCTCGCCTTTGTATCGCTTGGTCCTTCCCACTTCCTCAACCAATGCCGTGAACTCGGCCATCGATCGAAATGGAATATGTCTTAACTTTACATAGGGATTTGTGGGGATCAACTTCACCTTCAACTTCAAGATATATCCAAGTGTCCCAAATGAGTTTGCCATGCCGTAAAACAAATCTTTATACTTATTCTTTGGCGTTGCAATCACGACATCGCCGGTAGGAAGAAGAACCTCCATTTCAACAATCGTTTCGTGGACCAGGCCATTATATAGTGAATTGGCCTCAATTCCCCCGCCACTGACTGCTCCACCAATAGTTATCGTTGCAAGCTCTGGCACAACAGCAGGAAGGACTCCGTATTTCAACGTTTCATCAACAATTGTCCGATATGGCGTCATACCTTCGACTTCTGCAGTCATAGTTTTTGTATCGACTTGTATCACTTGGTTAAAATCTCGTGTATCAAGCTTCAGTGCTTTTCCTTTTCGCTCACGAAATAGATTAGATGCCGATTTCTGTAATCTCACCGAACCTTGCTGTTCGAGTATTGCGGCGTATTGGGCGATGACGCGTTCACGTTTTTTTGTATATAGTTCCATATACTACATAGAATACAGGTTTTTGAACTTTTCAAAAAGTTGCCGATCTGACGTGTCTGTTATAAAGTAGCGATATGTCCCGCTCCCTAGAGTTCACAACTTCCGGACCCTACACAAGAGACTCTCATGACAATGCCGTTCATGACGGCCGTATTCCCTGGCGTGAACCAAAGGATATTCGAATAGACGGTGAACCCATCGTATTTACCGATGAGTCATTACATGAAAAGCTTTACCGGACGTTGCTCGCTACAGAAAAACTTCAGTCACGATCGTCGATCATTGACTGCCTCGCTTTCATGGCGTTAATGCAAGGAAGAGAACTCCCGAGCGGAAAACTCGCATTCCATCCGACCGTCGAACCAATACGTATTTTGACCAGCGATACAGAAAATGATTTTTCGCTCGCTCTCGGACACTCTATTCGTAGTCAAACACGATATACTCATTCGGTCGTTCCTGCTCACCAACCCGAAAAAGCTTTTTATATTTATAAAATGGGAGATACGGAACCCATCTGTCTTTCGACGCTCGCAGCAGCACATAAGATATATGGAACCGTCGTCGCTCACCCTATTGTTGAGCTCGATATCAGTAAATGCTAGTGATGGCCCGCGTGGTGGTATTCGTGTACAAGCGCATGGCCTTTGCCTCGAAGAAGTAAAAACCTATTTACCGGAAAGGCAGCCGCAAATGCGCACACCAGCGCAACGCCAAGTGATATCCAGAATAATGGATCGGCCAATCCCGCATCCATTGCACCAGGTATCACAAGTACGATAAGGGTGTCGACTATTTCCATTGTGAGGATCGAGAGCGTATCGGCCGCAAGTACGAGTTTCGTTGCGTTCCAAAATGATACACCCGATCTCAAAATTGGGAGGAGCGAAAGTGCATATCCGAACAGAAAAGCAAGGCCTATTGATAAAGCGATTGTCAGGGTATTGTGCAAGTTCCACGCGGTTCCCAAAATCAACCCGCCGACTTCTCCTATGCTACATCCCGTCAGACAATGAAGCGTTGCACTGGCAGCTAGTTTGTTTATATTTGCCATACTTCCAAGTATAAGCAAGACTTGGTGCTTATGCTATACTGAGCTCATGATTATGCAACAACCATCACGTTCAAAACGTACTTTTTTTATTGTTCTTGTTGTTATTTTACTCCTGATTGCCGTTGGCGCAGGTGGATATTATTGGTATATCCAACGCAATAAGTCGGTCAGTAGTTATGCCGAGTGTGTCGCTGCAGGCAATGCCCTCATGGGGTCTTCTTCTGAAAAATGTAGTACTCCTGACGGAAAACATTTTACTAATCCTGAAGCTACCGTCACAATGGAAGGGACGGCGGTTTGCCTTCCTCACAAAAATTCAGATGGCCCCCAAACCCTCGAATGCGCTGTTGGTATCAAGGCGGATGACGGGAAATACTACGGAGTTTCAGGAGATACCGACAACAAACTTTCGGGCTTATCCGGTACAGACAAGAAAGTGCGTGTTAGTGGAAAAATCGAAAAATCCACAGATACCATTTACGATATCGAAGAACTTATCGCAGTCAGTAAAATCGAAATTCTCTAGTATCCTGCAAACGAATCTCGTTTCACGCGTCGTGCGCCGAGATCCTTGGCTATAGCACTCACCGATGCTACCATTTGAGGCGGACCTGAGACATAGACATCACGTTCGCTAATATCTTTGACCTCATCCTGTATGAGTGCGGCATCAATCCTTGTGCCCTGAACAGTCCCTTGGCTCCCACCATCGGGTGCAATGATTATCGTCTTCAGCCATGTCAAATCTTGCAAAAATACATCCCCAAACAACGCTTCTTTTTTACTTCGAACAGCATATAGCAGCACGACATCTCGCGTCTCGCCTCGCTCACGTAGTGATTCGACGAACGAGCGAAATGGCGTAATACCAATACCCCCCGCTATAAAAAGTAGCTTCCGTGTTGGGTCTTTTGGAAGAAGAAAATCGCCGCGCACAGCCGTCGCCGAAATGACATGACCTATATTAAACCGCCGGAGATCCTCTTTAAAAACGCTCGATCTGTCAGCGTACCGTGTCGCGATTTTTACGGTTTTTGCCTCCGGCGCAGAAGCTATAGTGAACATACGGCGTTCACCGCGCAAATCAGTCTTTCCGTGTGGAAGTGTCATTTCTAAATATTGACCAGCCTCGAACTGAAGCGGCCGCCGGGGAGTGAATTCCAAAAGCTCTTGACGACCCTCGAACTGTGTTCGGCGAGTTAGAACCAAACTAATTCCTGCTCGATGAGCCATAATAAATGCAGCAATATTGCCGATGATCAGTGCAATCTCGGGCGTTAAAGCAACACGATCAAATGATAGATGAAGAGGTATAAGAACGGCAACAATCGTTGCGACAATAAAGAGTTGGTATCGTCTCGGAGGGAGTGTGAGCGGTTCACTCAGCATAAACCCTGCAAAAAAGAGTGGCCACCATGAACCCGTAAACGCCCCTACAATACTCTCAAGAGGTGGCTGGCCGCCAAAGACCGCCACTACAGCTATAGTGATAGCATAAACACTGAAGAATACACCGGCAAATTGTAAGCGTTCGGTTTTATACAATATAAGCAGTGCGCACAATGCCACAGGAATCGCGTACATCGCGTCTGCTATCCACCAACTAGCAAACTGAACTCCAATAAGCGAGGCGATGACAGCCGATGCTGCAGCTGGATTGAATATATGACGACCGCGCCACACCAAGAGATATTTTGTTGCGATAGCAAGAACGGCAATGAGGCTATAGATCAATATATTAGATAGAGTGGCAACTGGTGAAAATAGACAAAATAAAATACCCCCTGTAATGAAGGCCGATTTATGCTGTGCCGAGACACCAAATAAATACGCGAACATATGACTCGCACCATAAGCTACCCCCATAAAGACCGCTAGACAGATCACGATATCGACAGGCTGAAAAGCGATCACGCCCAGTAATGCATAAACAAATGCGATACCAAAGAGCACAATCAACGCCAGGGTGATCAAAAGATACATTGATATCTTTGCAAGATAAGTATCGATCCATGCTTTTGTCGCGTGAAACATACTAGCTAGGCTCCCTGAGCGGGTAGTTGCCCGTCGCCACCGCCCGCAATATGATCAGCCTGCTGTTCTGTTGTGAGAATTTGTTGTACTTGCTCAAGACTAATCTCTATCGTACTTCCTGGTGCCACGCTCCCGGCAAGCATCTGTTTTGCAACGGTATTTTCGACTGCTCGTTGTACGACACGTCGCATTGGACGAGCTCCCAATCGCGGATCATATCCCTTATCCACCAAAAATAGCTTGGCATCTTCAGCCACATTAACAGCAATCTTCTGCAAAGCAAGCGTCTTATTAATCCCAGCCAGAATAAGGTTAATTACCTGGACTAACTCTTCTTTGTTCAATGGTCGGAAAACGACAATCTCATCAAAACGGTTCAAAAACTCCGGCCTGAATTGATTCGTATTGATAAGCTCATCGACAAATCGGCTTTCAAACTGTTCAAGCTGATAGCCTCGTTCGATATATTCGCGAATCCTATCGGCTCCGGCGTTACTCGTCGCGATAACGATCGTATCCCTAAAACTCACTTCACGGTTTTTGATATCACGCAGAATACCTTCATCGAGCAACTGCAATAGGGTCGTCAGCACATTCGGATGAGCTTTTTCGATCTCATCGAGCAACACGACACTAAACGGCTGCTTCATCGCTTGTGCAGTCAAACTACTGGGGTCATCGGCACCATCAGCGATGAGTCGCGCGACATCTTCACTTCTGACATATTCGTTGAGATCAAGCCGAATCATCCGACCCTCTCCCCCAAAATAGACGTCTGCAAGCGCTTTGGCTAGCTCTGTTTTTCCTACTCCAGTTGGGCCAAGAAAAAGAAATGTTCCAATAGGTCGATTTTGGTTTCGCACACCTGCACGAGCACGACGAAGAGCATCACTCACCACATTAACTGCACGCGTCTGGTTGATCATACGCTCGTGAATAAGATTTTCTAGATTGAGAAGTTTTTCACGCTCATCTTCCCCACTCGCCACACCGACCTTGATGTCCAGTGTCTTCTCAATCGCCTGCTGGACGGATGTCATCGTAACAAGCCCATTTTCGGCGTACCCAGCAGCCGTTTCCATGAGTTTAATCGCACGGCCCGGCATAGCGAGATCGTGAACATAGCGTTCGCTCAGCCGAAATGCCTCTTCGAGTGCCTGGTACATAAATGTCACCTTGCGCTGGAATTCTGTCGTAATGAGCTGATCCTGCATAGCTGCAATTGTTTCATCCTTAGTAGCGGGACCGATCGTGATTCGATTGAGCGCATTGATAAGTGCGGCATTTCGCTGACCAATCTGCAAAAATCGCTGTTCATCCATCGCCAAGATAATTCGCAAATTTCCCGCCTCTAATATTGGTAAAAGAACGTTCGTCAAATCGACAGAACCAATCCCTTCTTCAAAGAAAAGCTGCGCGTTATCAAGACAAATGATGACATTTTTGGCACTGTACGCTTCATTCAGCACTTGCATGATCAGCCCCTCTACCTCACCGCGACCAGGAGCCGCCGCAATCAGAGAAGCAGAATCAAGAATAAAGACTTGGCGAAACTTTAGGTTTTCGGGCAACTTTGACGAAGCATCAAGCAGCCTTTCTGCAAACGCATACACAAGCGTCGTTTTCCCCACTCCCGCCGCACCGACAAGTGCCGCGTTTTGGCGCCCCGCTGCAGAAAACGTACTTACAAGTTGATCGAGTGCCTGGGTGTGCGCCTCAAGCTTCGTCGATAGTAGGCCACTTCGCGAAATCTGATCACTAATATTTACCCCAAAACGTGTCAGTAGCGGAATATACCCAAACGACCAGTCGCGGGCGATTCCACCCGTACGTTTTGGTTTTGCTTGCTCTGCAATGAGTGAGTAAATGTGCTGTTGCCAACGAATACCACTTATTAAATCATCATAGTCCAGCTTGAGATGGGCGAGTATCCCCTCGTACTCGGGAAAAGCCCGGACAACCGCTACAAGAAGCATGCCCGCATTTATCTCATTCGATTGCGTTGCATCTTTCAGCCGCAGCGCTTCTTGCCATATCTGAGGCATTGTCGCTGGATCATCTGCGGCAAGCTCCTGCAATAGTCGCGGAGTCACCCCAAAACGCACACCAAAAAACTGCCCGCCCGTCGTCTGTCCAACAGCAAGTGCAATGTCGCGGGGCGTAGGATTTTCGGGTAAATGTCCCAATATGTCTGCCGCAAGCTGATCATCAACTGTCCGTGGTGTTTTTGCCACCGGCAAACGCTCGAGGTAGTTCTTGTACCACTCGTATCCCATATAGGGCAGCGCCGCGATACCAAGGACCAACCATCCCAGCGAAATATCTCCCGCAAGAAGTGCCACACCCCCAAGAAAAAAGGCAACGGCAAAAATAAGCAACAACATTTGCCAAGTCCCTTTGAGTGCCTTGCCAATACGCGCTTCTTTCGCCCGCTTACTTTGACCGTGAAATACTATGCCCTCCATGGCATCCACCCAGTGATCCACAGCACAATTCCGATGACCGGAAGCAGCGGAACAATTCCCCAGAGCACCACCAGCGCGATACCAATGATCGAATAGACAAGCATCCCTACAAGACCCGTGATAATCATCACCGATCGCACAATTGCACCGATAATGCGAGAGATAAGGCGATCAAAAAACGCCCGCATTTGGACATTGAGGGACCCTCTTACTTTTCCGGCGGAAATCTGTCTATATGGTGAAAAAAGCGTTCGCAAAAGCAGGTCGATCGAAAAGTAATCGGCGGTGCTCGAAAGTCGTTCAGCGAGAACGGAAAAACGCTGTTTCCAGCCGGCTCCATACCACCAGCTAAGGATACCCACGATAAACATATCCTTATTGTAACGTAGAGCGTCTGCTTACGCTATAATAAGATGTATGTCAAAACCGTATGTCACGCTACTAGGGAAGGCGGTCCGTTATGTCGCAAAGCTTCGCGGCGGTGGTTCGGCGCTCCCTGGCCTATTTGTTGAAAAGATTGATCCTGATTTTATTAAACGGACTTTGAGTCCACTCCCCAGAGGTATCGTGGTTGTCAGTGGCACCAATGGCAAAACCACGACGACCAAAATCGTCGTAGAATTACTCGAAAGCCAAGGACTCAAAGTCTTCACTAATCGCACTGGCAGCAATTTTACCCGGGGCGTCGCTGCTGCACTGCTCGGCGAAGTCGATGCAAGTGGAAGACTCGATGCCGATATCGCCGTGCTCGAGCTCGATGAAGCGCACGCAGTCCATTTCGTTACAGCTGTTCCGCCCCGCTATAGTCTACTTTTGAATGTCATGCGCGATCAACTAGATCGTTTTGGCGAAATTGATGCAACAGCCAAACTCTTGACACAAATCGCCAAACATACAACAGACACCATCGTTCTTAATCGAGAAGATCCGCGCGTCAGTGCTATCGCACCACTTCTCTCAACCCAAACGGTTCGCTATTTTGGACTTGCCCCTCAACTCAAAAAACTCTTTCCCAATGATGATGAAATGCGAACAGCAACCAAGGCCAAAACCGCGACACTCCCTGATGCCGATGTCACGCTTCAGACACTGAAGGATAATCATGCAACCTTTGCTATTGGCAATTCAACCATCGAAGCCTCTCTGCAACTAAGCGGAATCTATAATGTCTACAACGCGGCGGCGGCACTAGCCCTCGTGAAGACAATCATGGGAGATGAATTTGAAACGACAACCCTCACCCCGCGACTCGAAAAAATTCAGCCGGCGTTTGGACGAGGCGAGACACTCGTTGTCGGTGGTCAACCGCTAGAACTTGTCCTTGTCAAAAATCCGAGCGGCTTTCGACTCAGTCTCCAATCTTTCAAACCACAAGGGTACAGCACGATGATTGCCGTCAACGACCAATACGCAGACGGGCGGGATATGTCGTGGTTGTGGGATGTTGATTTTGATAGTTTTCGAGAAGCAGGCATTGCGGCGGTAACGGGCATTCGTGCATACGACATGGCACTTCGACTGCAATACGATGAAGTGCCTGTTGCCTTTGTCGAGCCTGATATTCCTGAAAGTCTCCGCGCCTTCTTATCAACGGCAACAGATACGCCAAAACGAATTTTTTGCACCTACACCGCAATGATGGCCTTACGCCGTGAGCTAAGCAAAATCACGACCGTGGAGCGTATATCATGAATTCAAAAAAAATCACCATCGTCCAACTTTATCCTAGAGATATGAATATTTACGGGGATTGGGGAAACACACTCGTGCTCAAGCGACGGCTTGAATGGCATGGCTACACGCCAGAACTTCTTGAGTACAATCAAGGCGATGCATTCCCTAAAGAGGCAGATATAGTTATCGGCGGTGGCGGACAAGATTCAGGTCAAGATAAAATTCACGAAGATCTCCTTGCGATCGGAGATTCACTTCACAAGCTTGCAGACGGCGGCACTCCAATGCTCATGATCTGCGGGCTATATCAGCTCTTTGGTAAGTTTTTCAAAACCCAAGAAGGTCATATTCTTGAAGGTATCGGTATTTTAGATATCGAAACACATGCCGGCCCCGAACGACTTATCGGCAATACCATCGTGAAAAGCAGCGAATTTGGCGATATTATCGGATACGAAAATCATAGTGGCCAGACTTTTTTATCGCGTGATATGGCACCACTTGGACACATCATCAAAGGAGCGGGGAATAACGGACAAGATGGCACGGAAGGTGTCCGATACAAAAATATTATTGGTAGTTATCTCCACGGATCTTTGCTTCCCAAAAACCCCCTTATCGCTGACTTCCTCATAGAAAAAGCCGTCACGCGTAAATACAGAGAGTTTATCCCCACAGTCATCGATGATCATTTCGCTGATCAGGCGCGTATTGTCGCACAAAAACGCCCCAGATAGTAAATTAGCGATACTAACAGATAGACTATGCCACCTATCTGTTAGTATCGCTCTGCTAGCGCGGCCGCTGTTCCTCGGGAATGGAGTCCCACCAATGCTTCAGCAAGCGCCCATACCCCCAGCCTCGTGCCAGAAGGGTCACCGCCTGGCGCAGTGTTACGCCTACTTCCCCCTTGGGAATGGTGTTGTAGTATTGAAGAACCTCATCGAGCGTGGGGGGCGCCGCATCTTCCACGGAACAAGGCGTCTCACGTATCATGATCTGCATCAGAAGCGCCCAGGTAGTAGCGACATCCGCGACTCGCTTGTTCGCAGTGTTCTTTACGACGTTCCAGTCAACTCCAGACTTGGCCATGACCGTATCAGTCCGACGCATGTCTGCAATCTGCCTAGCCCTCTCAACGCTAAGAAAATCCACTCTTACAACCTTTCGAATAGTGATCCAACGTTGGGAGATGCGAGTAACGCTCACCTCCCAACGTCGTATGTTAGCGCATCAACAACTTCTTACCTTCATTGGTCTTCAGCCACTTAGCCAAGGGTGCACCGTGCTCCCAGCCATCACTGAGAAGCGGAATAACTCGGCTCATGATGAGGCTCACGCTCTTCCCGGAAACGGTACAGTATTGCAGCGTCTCACCTACCGTCGCTTCTGCTGCCATGGGTAGCTTGGCTGCCACAGATAGCCTAGAGGGTTGAGTGCGCATTGTATGCTGCATAAGCAATGCCCAAGTGGTTGCGACTTCGACAACCTTCTCGACAATTTTCTCGTCAATCCTGGCGACTGCCTCAGCCCAAGCCTCACCCTGCGCTTTAGCGAGAGTCTCCCTCTGAAGAATCTCGGCTATCTGCCCTGCCCTGCCTGCACTCAGAAAATCCATTGCCATTACGTTCGTCCTTACTCGGGTTGCAGGGAAACCACTGATATCACTCCCAAAGAGTGACGTTGACCATTGTCCCATATGTAGAAATAAATGCAACAATTATTTTTGCTGAAGCAGTCGTAATTCTGCAATAACCTGCTCACCGTGACCAACTGGTGTCACTCTTCCATAGACTTTCACTACCACGCCCTTTGGGTCAATAATAAAGGTCTTGCGCAGCACCCCTTCTTTGCCAAACATTTTCTTACCCCATGCACCATATGCGTCCATAACACGATGATCAGGGTCGGTAAGCAATGTAAAATTAAGCAAGTGTTTTGCCTTAAACTTTTCGTGACTCGACGCGTCGTCTCGTGAAATACCAACAATCTCTGCTCCTTCGGCGGCAATATCATCGCGTGCATCCCGAAGGCTGCATGCTTCTACAGTACAGCCCGGCGTATCATCTTTGGGATAGAAATACAGGACAAGCCACCTTCCCTTGTAGTCACTGAGTGTTCGAGACTTTCCTTCTTCGTCTATCAGGGTAAAATCCGGGGCTTTATATGGAGGCTGTTTCATATAATAAGTATAGCAAACTCGAACGTTCAGCAGTATCTCAGATGTCGTTTGTTATAATAGGCACATATGAAGCCTCACCCTGCTATTGCAAAGGTCCGCTCGTCTCGGATTCTTTCTCTCGATTATCTCCGCGGCTTTTTTATAATAATCATCATCAGCGATCACCTGTGGCGATGGCCGAACATATTTGAATTTATCAGTGGCCGAGGAGAACTCTGGGCGTCTGCTGCAGAAGGCTTTGTCATTATCTCAGGACTTCTGGTAGGGTATATCCGCGGCTACAAAGAGCGCGAAAAACCCCTTGGCGTTGTCACCAAAAAACTCATCAGCCGCGGCATTCTCTTGTACGTCTGGATGATTATCACAACCTTTGTGCTCGTCGGCGTCTCCTGGTTATTCAACTTCCAGGGAAGCATCGCATACGTCCCGATCGCTCAATACCACTGGAGTGATCTCGCCCTTAGCGTCCTTCGGCTTGATTACGTTCATACCCTCACCCATTTCCTCTACTTATATGCGCTCTTTTTGGTGTTAGCGCCTGGAGTTATTTGGCTGTTGCGTCATGGCAAAGCCTGGCTAGCAGGTATCTTCTCTTTAGCTCTATGGATTGCGGGCGTCCACTACTCGCTGGAGTGGATGCAGTGGCAGATTCTTTTCTTCCTACCTGTTATTGCTGGTTTTTATCTCGAAGACCTCCTGCGATTATGGCGCAAGGTGCCCGCAGCCACTCGTCGTATCTGCTACCTAGCTTGTGCCGGGCTGACACTCATTACTGTCATAATTGCACAAATTCAGATCCTTCCCTACGAACCAGGTAGTTACACCAACAGCCTCTTTGGGCGTGATCCGGTAACCCTGGGGACTATTATTATTTCCTTCGTCTGGTTCACGGGGCTTCTCAGCCTGACGCAGCTCCTCTTGCCTATTCTAAAAAGATGGCTCGGCTGGCTGCTTCTCACATTTGGCGAACGTTCTCTGACCGCTTATATTCTCCACTCTATCCCGCTCATTCTTTGTTCACTTTTATTCGCAGAGGCAGATAATTTTTGGTTCAATTCACTACTCGCAGGCATCTGCATTATGTTCACATGGGGACTTCTCAAAATCCCTCACATTAACAGAATTATTCCACGCTAAGCACGCTAACATGGAGCGGGCCGAAAGAGATATCCTCGACGACATGGAGCGAAGCAGGAAGGGAGATCGTTGACTTATCATAATAGACATAGGTGAGTCGTTTGGTTGAGGCGAAGGCCTCTTCTGGATTACTTATCAGAAGCGGACTATTTGCGAGTGGCGCATACCCACCGCGCAAATCTGCCGTTTCACTATAAAAGCGGACGTCACATCCTTGCATATAATAGTCGAGTTCGATAGCGACATAAGGATCGGCCGCCAGCACAGGGTCTTTACAGTCGACGATGCTCGCCGCCTGCTTTATTTGCGGGTGTTGTAAACGCTGAAAATTATAGTTTCCATCACCGACAAGTTGTGAGATACCCAGTAGCAATACGGCAAGCAGCCCCAGCCCCAAGAGTCGAGCTTTGTCCATATTTTGCTTAGAAAACAGCCATAGCGAGACACCCAAGAGTAAGCCAAATCCGAGCAGCACATGAGCCAGATATCGCTCGACATACATCGGTCGAAATAGCGAAATGAACGCGATAGTAATTATGGGGACACTTGCGTAACAAACGAGCAAAACGTAATTCGGCCTTTGCTTTGAAGTAATCATTTTACGTGCCTTCACAAAAATAACAACACAGGCTACAATAACAGCGATCACCAGCAAAGAAAGCAGTCCGCTTAACTGCCATGACGGCTGATATACAAACCAAAATGATACAATGCCAACAATATTATCGACGGTGAGCTGTTGCGAAATAGGCGCAAGCGCGCCATTCCCCATCTGCTTCAAAAAGGTCGGAAGCCAGGGGAGGAAAAATATTATACTTCCGACATATGCGAGCCACCAGCGTTGCTTCACGACTGACTCTTTGCGATACCTCGCGAGCCACACCAGCCAGACCACCTGCGCAAGCCATAACAAAACCGTGTAATAGAGTGTGTACACGCCGAGCGCCACCAAAAATGCATATCCGACATATAGCAGCCACTGTTTCTGAAGGTTTTTAGATTCGACCGCACACACCAATACATAGGTTGCCGCTACACCGATTAGTGAGGCGAGCGAATACATTCGGATTTCAAATCCATAGCGAAGTAAGAATGGCGCCAAGATGACAAACGGTAACGTCATGACCGCAGCTTTTATGCCAAACATTCGCTTCACGAGCAAGACACCCAGTGCTGCTGCGCCGCCCATAGCAAGCACACTCAGCAGCCGCAGTGAAACATCGCTCCATCCAAATATCCCCGCCCATCCTTTTAGCAATAGATAGTATAGTGGCGGATGAGTGTCGATACTTGTGAGATGCAGCAAATCGGCAACCGGTTGCTTCGCAAGTAAAATAGAGTACGCCTCATCAAACCACACGCTCTGCATCAGACCGATAGCAAGACTAATCGCCATCGCAAAAATCACCCCGCCGACGAGCAGCCATACGAAATATTTCTCATACCACGGTGCCGCACGGCGAAACAATTGAAGAAAACGCTGTATCATATCTCCATCATAGCAGACAAAACGTCAAAATATCCTCTCTAAAATACCTCTAGAAAAAACCTTGATAATACAGTATAATCACATAAAGTAACACCTATCGGGGTGTGGCGCAGTTGGCTAGCGCGCGCGGTTTGGGACCGTGAGGTCGAAGGTTCGAGTCCTTTCACCCCGACCATGAAATTATTTTGACTAAATAGCACATTTTTTAGGTGCTATTTTTTATTTCGCTACGCCGTATAGCTTATCATTGACATATTACAAATTTAATGTTAAAATATTAAAGTTGACATATCCGCTACCCGGAAGGAGCATCATGTCCGCAGACACGACCCCGGTCATCCTCATCACCAACGGTGTGGAAGGCCTGGAGTTCCGAGTCGCAGTCGCCCAGGCGTGGGAGAACGTCTGGAGCCGCGATGAAGAGGGTGAGGTCCTCAACTCGAGATACGTTGTCAGCGTCTTCGAGCGCTCCCCGGCGGTCAGCAGGACCATCGAGGATGCTCGGAAGGCACTGGCGACCCACATCGAGGCGACGGGCTTCCCCATCGAGTACGACGAGCAGGTCCTCGACCTGTCGGTCACTCGCCCGCTCACGGATCTGGAGCGTCACCTGGGCCGCACGCCCAAGTTCACGTTCCAGAACTTGGTCGAGCAGGCCGAACAGCTGCGTGCACTGGACATCATCCTGTGCCGTGCCTGACGGATCTGCCCGACGGCCAGTCGCTCTCCCGCGACTGGCCTTTTCCTTTTAGATCTAAATACAAATAATGGATGGGCGTTTTGACAGGAAATCCTAATTCACCCGTTCCCATAATAATGTCCTCCTTACTTATTCGTTGGATTATAGTTTGTGCAATGCAATCCTAGTATCCCACCCGCAAGTTTTATGCCCTGTAGTATGTTCCAGCATACTACTTTTATTAAATAAGGCGGGTAGTTTTAAAAACTACCCGCCGTTAAGCGTGAACAGCTGCCGATCACTTCCTCACGTAGATACCGATGAGGTACGCCAGGTTCGTCGAGTCCGGTTTTTCTTCCTGAGGATTCCACGGGTGGCCGACTTTGACGTTGTCCCAGCCGTACTGACCATAAAGACGCTGGAGATGTTCTCCCTCGCTTTCCTCACTGATGTCGTCCCTCATCGGCCAGCCGAGGTTGGTCAGCCACGTGAAGCCTTGTTGTTTGAGCTCAGGCCAGTTTTCTTCCGTGACCTCCGTGGGGCGCTCCGGATTTGTAAGACCATTCACAACCTTCTCCGATCGATTCGCGTCTCTAGGCTATTTATGTTCACCTGGTCGCATAGCCATCTGTTCGCATTTATTATTTCATGAGGGAATATATACGTCAAATTTGACTGAAAAATATAACTTTGTCAGAGTTCTTTTTGATTCATGCAACATAAGGCTGTGCCAGTAATCGATTCTGCTTAAGAAACCTATAAATTATCTTATACTCATCAACATCGAAGCTAGGCTCTACGTCGTTTATTATCATTTCACCTTCCGGATTGAGAAAACCCTGGACAATCCAGTTGTTTATAATCACCCTTTCACCCTCTTCATTAATAGGGACACTGACTGCCGACGAATAATCCCACATAGGGACCTTGCTGTTTTCGAGCGCTATTTCCAATCTCCTATTATAAAGTTCGGGTGTTTCTTCACCGATGCATGCGCCTTTGCATTTGCCAAGTGAGTAGGAAAAGCAAGCATTTGTCGCCTTCTCGATTCCCATGAGTTTTGGGCATAATCCGAATAGACGCGTGACTTCTTCGATTTTTTTCTTCGCCAATGTTCTATTTCTGTAAATTCCATAAATATTCGAAAGATCAGTATTATCGTCTACATTTCCCATTTTTATATCAAGTGTCGTGTAGTCATTTTGCTTAGATTTAACGAGCATTGCGTATTTGGACACACGTCGAAGTAATCGATTGTATATCGATTGGAGCTCTTTGATAAGCCTCGATTCTAATATAAGGGCTGCAAGTTCACTCCCCGTTTTTATTGTTTCTATATGACGCACTTGCTGGCTTATTTTTAGCTCTTTCAGGCTCGTACTTTGGAAATGTGACATAACTCTTTTTTTCAAAGAAATGCTTTTCCCTACATAAATAGGCAGCCGTGCTTCGTCCCGAAAGATATAGACACCCGGCACATTATCGATCGAGGTGACTTCCGATGGTTCGAGGTGCGGCGGAAGTGATTGCGTTTTTAATTGCCTGCCAACCGCCTCGTTGAAGACCTCAAACCCATGTTCTTCAAAGGCAATTTGGGTGAAATAAAGCATTGCTCTTGCATCTTCAAGCGCGCGATGTCTCGCGGTCACGGGTATTTGATGTCGTTCGATAAGTTTCGCCAAGCTATGTCCTTTTTGCGTCGCATAAAGGGCACGCGATAGCCTTACAGTACAGAGAAGTTTTGGCGCAAAATCCCTGCCTAGTGTGGCAAACTCCTGTTTAAGAAACGAGTAATCGAATCTCACATTGTGAGCAATAAACACCGCATCTTTCATAATATCTTCGAGCTCAGAAGCAATCTCTGAGAACACAGGTTTCCCCTGGACATCGCGCTGTCTTATACCTGTAATTGCAGTGATATTTGTCGGAATATACGTTTCCGGATCAAGAAGGGTACTAAATTCACGAGTAATTCCTCCCTCCTCAACCCGGATTACGGCAACTTCAAGAACACGGCTATTTCGATAGCTCCCCCCGGTTGTTTCGATATCGACAAATACTACTGGATAATCAAACATCTCTCTACCATTATAGACATGTTGAAAATAAGTAGTGATGGTTACTTTCCTTGACCCATGTCCTCGTCACGATCTTCTATAGTCTCACGCATATCATCGTTCCCTTGCCCTAGGTCATCAAGCGCTATATTATCCAGTTCTGCTCCAAATTCCTCTACTGGAACCTGAAGAATCTCGAATGGATTGTCCGTCTCTTCATCTATAACTGGATCCGTGATTGAATCTTCTGTGTCGAGATCGTCCTGATATGGACGAAAGTGTGTATCATCTGTCATGTGCGTTCCTTTACTTACTAAGTGGGCGTTCTTCGACTGCGGGATTAGTAACAAGTGCGTAACCGATAACCAAAATTCCGACAACTAGATGGGGCACCCATACGTTCGCGGCAGCATTCGCAAAGCCAAAGAGCCATGGAGAGAGTGACAAAAAAGCACCTGTAATGTAGTCGAGCATCAGGTGGATGCGCATAGGGACAAGCTTCAGTATACTTGCACGGCTTGTCGTAATGAGCTCGCTAAGAATAATAAATATCCCCACCCCCATTGCTACAGAAGTTGCAGTTTGATAGTCATTAAATCCAAATAGTTGCGAAGCAAAAAGTAATACTATACCTACCACTATTCCAATAATTGTATGTACAGTTGATGATAGAAATCTCATATCCATCTCCTTATTTAAATCTTAATACTCCTCGAGCCGTAAGTAATCCCCTTCCTTCACTTACGCTTATACTTAGCTTAATGAGTTATATAATTTAAAGAAGTTAAGTATCTTACATTTTGGCGATATTGTCTCCTTCATAGCATAAAGATGCTAAAATAAAGGTAGTAAACAAATACTTAGACAGAGTAGGGAACGAGGGATATGAGCAAACTAGGATCCTTCTACGCAGACTTTCCTACCGTGAAAGTCGCCAAGGGCGACGTGCTCTTCCAACAAACAGACATACCGACAGTCGGCTATGTCATTAAACGAGGGGTGATACGAATATGCAATATCAGCGCATCAGGCAGCGAGAAGATCGTCTCTTTCAAGGTAACTAACGAGCCCTTTCCCGTATGTTGGCTCTTTTCTAAAACCACAACAGCGTTATTTTTTTATCAAGCACATACAGATTGCGAGCTGTATGTTATCAGCAAAGATGATTTCAGTACCCCTCTCCACAACAATAAGGGTTTTGCTCTAGAAGTAGTAGATATTCTTGCCAATGCTTATGTCAATGCAAGCCTCCAAGTTGACGCACTCGTTCAGGCCAAGGCATCTTTGAAACTTCTCTATGCATTCCGTCATCTTTGTCTGCGATACGGCCGTGATATTCAATCGAATATGTCACAAATACAAATTCCTCTCACCCAGCAAGAACTTGCCAACTACACAGGGCTGACTCGTGAAACAATAACTCTCGAGCTAAATAGGTTTAGGTCACAAGGAGTGATAGCATACAGTCGCAAGTACTATAGTGTTAATACAAAAAAAGTGAATAATCTCATCGAAGACGAGTACAACCCGGGCGTGAATCCTGGCCTCAAAACAGTAGCACCTCTACCTTAACCATGCTACACTCTTAACGTTACGCCCACTAGAGAGTAATGAGGTTCCAGTGGAGAATATGGACCAGCTCACCACGCGAGGAAAAGGCATGCGAGCACTGCGTGCATACCTCGAGTTTTTTGGCCACAGTACGCTTCCCAGGAAGCTTCCGGAAAAAACTGCTGACTGGCAGGATGGTGCTCAGTACGAGGCTCCTCACGGGTTTCTGTATGTGAGGAGTAATGGCACCTGGCACGCAACATTCAGCCTTCAGTCTCTCGCCACGGACATTCAGAGAGTTCCCGGACTGACCGTCAATGGCGAACACTAATTCACCCCGCCCCACTCGATAGATGCAAGCACCTCACCTGGTGCGCCGAGCACGAGGCGGGGTGCTTGCAATTCCAGACTAATAGTTCGTTTCGTTGTAGTTTGGAAATTCGTCAGTTTTTATTTGTGATTCAGCCACGCCAGTCTGCGCAAGTTGCTTATGAAGCGCCTGAACCATTGGCTCGGAGCCCGAAAGATACATCAAGGATTCATGGAGGCCAGGGACAACTTCAGCTAGCTTTTCTGCTGTCAGTGGATTGCCCAGAACATATTGTATATTTAGCGATGAATCAGCCTCGGCCCATGCACGAAGCTCATCTTTAAATGGCAGATCCTGATTGCGCCCGCCATATACCAGTGTCGCCGTCAGCGCTAAGCCATCGTGAAACCGTTGCTTAAGGATGCTATGAAATGGTGTCACCCCGATACCCCCAGCTACAAATACCTTTGGCTTCTCGGTATCTTCCCAAACGAAGTCCCCGTCCGGTGCTTCGATAAGCTGTATGATGCCACCCACCGGCAGTGCATTAAGATCTTGCTTGAAAGTACTTTGGCTAATACGTGTGGTTATCTGCAAAAATTCTTCAAATGGTGCAGATGAAATCGTAAACCATCGTTTCGTCCCCTCTGCATCCGGCGTTTCATTTGGTATTTCGACTCGCATGTATTGACCGGGAATCCATGTCATTGGATGTTCTGGCGTAAACCGAAAGGCCCATATATTATCGATAAGATGTTCTTTGTTTAAAAGTGTCAACTTCATAGCAGCTCCTTATGATGTGTACTCCTATCATTATACCGAAACAAAAAGGCATAACAGGATTGATCACGACTAAAGACTAAAAATCAATCTTATGATATAATATGCTTCGCTATTGTCCAAGCTGAAATGGAGCAATCGTCATGACCGAAACGGTGAACTGGAACGACCTGCGCAGGAGGTTCCGCGAGGGCGTTCAGTTGCTGGACGCGAACAAGACCAAGGTGTCGGGCATTGTTTTTGTCGATGTCCTGGAAGCGTTGCACGCCCTTCTCGATCAAGACGACAGCGAGTACACACTCGCCTTCCACGCGATCGTCGATGCCTGTCGGGATCCCGAGTACCGCTTCGCAAGGCGGGCGGCTGCCCATGTTGTCGAGTGTGGCTTCGAAATGGAGTTCAACCGCAAGTGGCAGGCCGCGATTCCTGACGAGGTTCGCAGCATCGTCCTGGCGGCTACACGCGACGGTCAGGGTAACACGCGAGAGCTGCTTGAGATCGGTAAGATCATCGAGCTGGACAAGTAAAAACGGCGGCCCCGGGAGTCTGTTTCTTTAGACTCCGGGGGCCTTCTCATATCCCAATAATGCTATACTGCGTATATGAAAAACTTCTCTTCGCAGCAACGACTTATTCTTATAATTAGTATTCTTGCTTCATTTATTTCATTCTTAGATGGATTTGTCGTGAATGTCGCGCTCCCCGCGATTGCTCATGAATTGGGTGGGGGACTCGTCACCCAGCAATGGATTGTGAATGCCTACCTCCTTACTCTCGGATCATTGATGCTCGTTGCCGGTTCGCTTTCAGATATTTTTGGCCGAGTGCGTATTCTTGTTTTTGGACTCATTGGTTTTGGCGCCGCTTCAATTCTCTGTGCGATCGCACCAAATGAACTACTGCTTATTATTGGTCGCGGTATTCAGGGAGCAGCGGGGGCACTGCTCGTCCCAAGTTCACTCGCTCTCATCATGTCGTCATTTAGCGGGCCGAAGCAGGGAAAGGCGATTGGCATTTGGACATCTTGGACCGTCGTCGCATCAGTGATGGGCCCTCTTCTGGGTGGCTTCCTCATCGACGTTGCTTCTTGGCGACTTATTTTTGCTATAAATATTCTCCCCATCCTTGTCACACTTTGGCTTATACGCTCCCTAAAACCAGTTGACGAAACAGAGGAAAAGACGAAGGTTGATGGAGTTGGTGCGCTCCTCTGCGCCGTCGGACTCGGGGGAATTACCTACGCGCTTATCGAACAGCCTAATCTAGGATGGCTTCATCCACTTATCGATGGATCGTTTACCTTGGGTGTCATTGCCTTTGGCGTCTTCCTCTGGTACGAAAAACGAATTCCTCACCCCATGCTCCCATTATCACTATTTGCCAACCGTAATTTTGCTGCGGGAAATGTCGCAACCGTATTTATTTATGGGGGATTGGCGCTATCAAGCTTTGTCGTGACTATCTTTATTCAACAAGTTGCCGGCTATTCCGCACTTACCGCAGGCCTCACATTTCTTCCAGTCACAGTGCTCATGTTCACGCTCTCATCGTACTTCGGAGGTCTGGCAGGGAAGTATGGCCCCCGACTTTTTATGACAATCGGGCCAATTGTCGCAGGCATTGGTTTTCTTCTCATGTTGATGGCGGACAGTACGGTAAATTATTGGACAGATCTTCTCCCAGGTATTCTCTGTTTTGGATTGGGGCTTTCGATTACCGTCGCTCCCCTTACTTCCGCGATTTTAGGTTCCATCAATCCGCTCCAATCCGGAATCGGATCGGCTATCAATAATGCCGTCTCTCGAATTGCCGGACTCGTCTCGGTCGCTATTATCGGTGTACTCGTCGGGAGGTCACTCGATGTTCAGGGATTCCACACAGGTCTTATTTTCACTGCCTGTCTTCTTTTCACGGGCGGCGTTGTATCTGCAATCGGTATCAGAAACTCATTGGTTAAGAGCGAATCGGTTAACCCTGCTGATTAAATAATTGCTCTACGTATCCAACTGCTCCGTGTGCCCAAATATCGATCACCTTTCCATAGGGGCGATTTTTACTTTCTACATCGGCCTTGGTAATCAGGGCAAATTCCTCCAACTCAGAGGCTTGCAGTATGAGGTGGTCCATCATAGTTTTCGTAAGGCGAGCCTTAAAGACAAATTGATATGTCTGCGCTAGCGTACTTTTTCTATTTACTACTGCGGCAAAGTCAACATACGCTGGGTCTAGCGTAATACCCACTTCTTCAAAAGTTTCACGCACCGCCGCTTCTTTTGGCGTTTCGCCCTGATCAATGATACCGCCAGGAAACGTCCAGTACGATTTGTAGTTCGCCTTGACGATCAATACTTGACCGGCGCTATTTTCAAGAATCATTGCGGCGCTTGAGACACGTCGGTCTAATGTCTTAGACCACGCGATAAACGATTCGTATGATTTTTTCTTGAATAATCGCATCCCACTATTTTGCGAATTCTATAGCACGCGTCTCCCGTATAACGTTTACTTTTATTGTACCCGGATATTGCATAGTGCTTTCAATTTTGGTGGCGATGTCGCGTGCGAGCTTAATAGCCGAAAGGTCATCGACATCCTTTGGACTCACGATAACACGAATTTCGCGACCAGCGCTAATTGCGTACGCTTTATCGATACCAGGGAAACTTGTTGCAACATTTTCAAGATCACGCATTCGCTCGACGAAGTTTTCTGCACTAATATTTCGCGCGCCCGGTCGTGCAGCAGACAACGCATCACACACACGAACAACAAGTGCTTCGGGCGTCGTCGCCTCGATATCGTCGTGATGAGCTTCGATAGCATGAACAATTCGTTCGTCCATCCCAGCTTTTCGGGCAAGTTCGGCACCGATATGGTGGTGCTTGCCTTCGATCTTGTGCGTGACAGCCTTGCCCACGTCATGAAGCAGTGTGGCGATTTTTGTAATACGAACATCCGCCCCGATTTCTTCGGCAATCATGCCTGCCATATGCGCCATTTCGGTACTGTGGAGGAGTACATTCTGACCATAGCTTGTACGGAATTTTAGTTCGCCAAGCAAACGGAGCATTTCTTTTGGAATGCCGGCAACACCCACTTCACGCGCAGCATCTTCACCCGCACGGATAACATCTTTTTCAATCTGCTTTTCTGCTTTTTCGACGACTTCTTCGATACGACCTGGATGAATTCGGCCATCTTTCATAAGCATCTCGACCGTCAGCCGAGCTACCTGTCGGCGGATAGGGTCAAAGCTCGAAAGCACAATCATACCTGGCGTATCATCGACTAAGATATCGACACCAGTCGCACGCTGCAATGCCTGAATATTACGACCTTCTTTGCCGATAATGCGACCTTTCATCTCATCGTCGGTCAGCTTGATTGCCGTCACGGTTCGCTCTGCGGTTACCTCGCTTGACATACGCTCCATGGCACTGACAAGAATTGTTTGTGCTCGTTCTTCGGCATCTTCTACGGCATCATGTTGTAATTTACTCACCAATCCTACGAGGTCGTGCTTGATATCACGCTCGGTCATGCGCATGAGCTTATCGGCAGCTTCGGCTTTTTTGAGGCCAGCGATTTTCTCAAGTTTTTCCTGCTGCTTCGAGCGGATTTGGCGAATTTCTGATTTTAGTTCTTCAACTTCATCTTCGCCTTTACGTAGTTTCTCTGCACGCTTATCAAGCTCGTCCAGCTTCTTATCGAGATTCGTTTCACGCTCAGCCAGCCGGCCTTCTGTTTTTTTCCATTCTTTGCGTCGCTCATTTTCGAGTGTCACTGCTTCATCTTTTGCTTTTAGAACGATATCACTCGCTTTGGTCTTGGCTTTAGCGATCTCACGTTCGATTTCACTCTTGCCTTTGGTGACGCGACGTTTCTCGTAAACGAACGTTCCTCCAACGCCAAAAAGCACCCCAAACACTGCGGCAATTATTCCCTCTATCATAGTTATTCCTTTCTCGCGGTCAACCCTGCCAGATCTCTAAAGTATATTTTTGTATAAGCAACTCTTAAAACGGGAGCAGACCGGAAGTTTCAAAAAAGTTTCATCAGGGTCTAAAATACTAGACTGGCTTTATTGTAGCTCTTTTTACTATACATTCGCAAGATCATTTACGTGGTTTTGTGATACGTGCTTCGCTTCCATAGAAAGGCAAAACAATCTTGTCATCTTTGCCATTATTGAGCATTTCCATTACTTCTTTCTGCCAGGCCTCACCTACCGCACCAACGATAGGAATTGATTGAGCCGCCGCAATAGTATTAGTTACGGTCAGTCCAATTCGTAGGCCGGTGAAACTTCCAGGACCACGAAATACTCCAATTCCTGAAATATCCGTCCACGACGCATTATTTTTTTGCAATTGTTTTTGTATATAACCCAAAAGCCCCTTGGCAAGTTCACGATCGGCCTGCCACTCATCATCCAGTCGTTTCTCGCCGTCGATAAGAGTAAGCTTGCAAATTGGAGTTGAGGCATCAAGTAACAAAATCATACCGTAATCTTCTCCATAAGCTCCGAGAATTTACCTTCAGCGTTTATCTCTAAGTTTCGAGCTGTTTCAGAGGTAGGAACGATATGAATGCTCAGTCGTCCAGTCGGTAAAATGCCTGTCACGATATCTGCCCACTCCACAACCGTAATCGTGCGTGGATCATGGAGTGTTTCGTGAAGTTCATCAGCCATAATTCCGGCATCATGAAGCCGATAAAAATCATAGTGTGCAAGCGTCAAACCCTCATGCGCTTCATAAACTCGGCTGATCGTAAAACTTGGGCTTTGGATATCTTCATCAATATTCAATCCCTCTGCAATACCTTTCGTCAGTGTTGTTTTCCCTGCCCCCACATCTCCTACGAGCTCTATAATTTCACCGCCCTTTAAAAACGCACCAAGTCGCTTCCCTAGTGCCTTCATCGCCGCTTCGTCTTTCACCTCTATAGTCATGTGTTTTTTATTATACCAAAAAGTAAGCTCCGGCCTGCACGTTCTCCAAAAAAAGGAGTGATGTGCAAGTCCGGAGCATTACTTCGGCTTGAATTGTCGAAAAGTCAGCGCTGCCACACCGCCCCTTCCAGGAGTGCCTCCAATCCAGGTATCTGCTGTGTGCCGCCAGTCGGTTTGAGCTCGTACAGGACCACCTCTTTCTCGGCGGAGCGCCACATGTAGATGGAGGTAGTGCCTTTCTGATGAGTCTCCCGACTGCACTGCGAGTACCGATAATACTCCATGACCTGACGGCCAACCGTGGCCGGGCCAAGTCGCTCCGGAAAATCGAAGTAACGATCGTCAGTCACACCGTTGGACCAGCACCCATTTTCCAAGCGCATGTCTGCCCTGACGCTGGGGTCCTGTTCGATGGGCGCCACCACGAAGCCAGGGCAGGCAAAGCGAGGGGTCATGCTGCATGCTGTTTCCACCACCACAGTCCGCACGTCGGGTTGCGCGCCCTCCGTCACGGCCTGCCAGGTCGTCCCAAGGTGAAGTCCCAACCCGTAGAAGTAGGTCACGGGACCATCAGTAGCCGGCACGGCAGACGAATGCGGTGACGCCGGGACAGGGCTAGCCGAAGTCGGTTCGCCTTCAGAGCAAGCGGCCACCGCAAGCAGTGCGGCAACCGTCACTGCCAAAACACGATAAAGACGCATCGAAACACCTTTCATCAGAAGAACGTCCGACATTCAATCGTTCAATCGAAGTACAACAAAATTATACCATAAATAATGGTTTTTAACAATCTTCACAGTTTTCGCTCTTTTAGAGCTCATCAGCGCAATTAGCACAATTACGTAACTGTACAGGAAGAGGGAGATGGGAGCGGTGCGTCAGCAAAGACACACCGCTCCCGACTTCACTCACCCACGAGGCCAGCGGCGGCTCAGGTGAACGAAGCGCGACACGACGAGTACCGCGTCCTGGCCGATCAGGTTCCCCTGATTACGACCCCATCGAGCCGTCTCGTCGCGGCGCTTCTCCGTGTTGTAGAGCGGCTCATCGAGCAGCTTGTCGAGCAGGTGAGCGGCCGTGTCCAGCTTGGCGCGAGACGTGTCGGTCCAGGCCATGCGAGCGAACTCCAGAATGATCAGCGCATCTCGCTCGGACATGTAGCCGCCCGCGGTGTTGCCCACCAGGCGCGCCCATTCCTGGCCACGCTCCCACTCGCGCAGGTTGAAGTTCCCACTCGTGAGTAGGTTGCTTCGCAGCCAGGCGACCGCATCGCTCGGCGACACCCATTCACCCGTCGGACCCAGGTCCGTGGTGGTGGTGGACGGCGCACTCAAAACTGCAGTACTCAAAGGCTTAACCCTCTCTCTTCCATATTCCCTGTTTAGGGATCGATATATACTATACCATATACAAGCATAATTGTCACCCTTACAGATACTTGTAATTCACAGGATGCTATACTTGGAAAAAAGGAGACATCATACGATGCAAGAAATAGATACTTTCATCAAGGAAGCCAAAGAAAAGGGGCTCGACGACGCGACTATTCGCAAAGCGCTCGAAACCAACGGCTGGGATACTGCACAGATCGATCTCGCACTTTCGGGAATAGTCGTTCCGAAACCGCAGGATGGCACTAATTCCGCACCAAACACCCCTGTTACGACACCTCACACCACCCACCCCTCATTAAGTCCGCTCATGGCTGCCCTCCATCACGTTATTCTATGGTTCTTTACCGCTTCGTCTGCAGTTGCAATCGGCGGCACGGTGGCGTCTTTGTATGGCTGGCAAGTCTCAACCAATGCACTCGCCTCTATGATCGCTGTGACACTCATCACATTTATCCCTTACGCGGTGCTTTTCTTCACCTTTCTGGTCAAAACTCGCAAAACGCCATCGCTTATCCCCGGCAAAGTATGGTCTATTATTACCATATGCCTTCATAGTGTCGGGGTAATGATCGCAGCGATCGTAGCCGTCATTAATATTGTCACAGGTGGTGAACAAGTTTATCTGGTTGGCGCAGCGCTTATCCTCCTGCTCGACCTTATCATCGTCACCACGTATTCACTCGCGGCATTTGGATTTGGCAAGTTAGCTGGACTCCGAAAGGTCATTATTTCGCTTCATCTCATTCTCTTGGTGGCGATGTTTGGAATTCTGTTCAGCCTCTCCCTGCTCAAACTCGGACCAGCACAACATGATGAAACACTCCGAAAAGATATGAGTGAAGTTGTGTACAAAATTGCACAAAAAACGAAACAACAGAATAAACTCCCTAGCTCTATAACAGACATCAACTCTAATCCGTCGATCACTTACAAAACAACAGGTGATAAAACATATCAATTGTGTTCAGATTTCCAAACATCTAATATGTCACTTGCGCATTCACGCGAATACTATTCCAACGCAACGACCGACGCATACTCTGACGAAAGCCAATTTTACACCTCTGCAAGCGGGAACCAGTGTTTCGACTTTACTTCTGACTATCTTGAGCAAAAAGAAGCCGGTGGCACGCCCAGTATCTATTAGCTACGTGTAATTTTATGCATTTTGGCTTACAATAGAGCATAACCATTATGCGTATTTCTGATGCTATAGTTGAGAAATTGCTTGCCGACTATGGGATTGCCATGGAGCGGATTAACACCCTGAGAGAAGAGGGTATTCGCTCACGTCGCTCTCTTCAGTCGCTTGTCGTCCAAAACAAGCTCATGGACGAAACCACCCTTACCAAGACCTATGCAAACTATGCCGGTATCCCATTTGTAGAAGTTGACCCCGCCAGCATCGATCCGACTGCGCTTGCTAAAATCCCAGAACGCATCGCTCGTCAGTACAATGCAGTGCTGTTCAAGATTGACCCCGACGGGCTGATGCATCTGGCTATGGACGACCCTGATGACGTGCAGGCGTTTAACTTTATCCAAAAAGAGATTGGCGAGAGCATCAAGCTCTATATTGCCACTCGGGCGAATATCCTGGCCTGCCTTGAGAACTATCGCGGCGACGTTACCAAAGAGCTTAACCAAGTTATCGATGTTCAACGCGAAGACAACGGCGAGGCCCAAGTTGTTTCCGAGACAGACGTCTCTGAAGATTCGCCTATTGCCCAGACCGTCAATTTACTTCTTGAGTACGCCATTCGCTCTAACGCGAGTGATGTTCATATCGAGCCACGCGAGGATTACGTCCAGGTTCGGTACCGTATTGACGGTGTCTTAAAAGAGGTCAATCGCCTGCCACGAAATGTTATGAATGCACTGATCAGTCGTGTAAAAATCTTGTCCAATCTCAAAATCGACGAACGTCGTGTGCCTCAGGATGGTCGTTTCAAAATACGAGTTGCCGGTAAACAATACGCACTTCGTGTCAGCACACTACCTGTAGTGGACGGCGAAAAGGTCGTTATGCGTATTCTCGATGAATCAAATCAAGCTATCAGTTTGCAGGATCTCGGTTACTGGGGACATTCGCTCGAAGTCATGATGTCTGCGCTTACCGAACCAAACGGGATGGTCCTTGTCACCGGCCCAACCGGTTCGGGTAAATCCACGAGCCTCTTTAGTATTCTCACCATGCTCAATACCCCGAGCGTCAATATATCGACTATCGAAGACCCGGTAGAATACAAAATTCCCGGTGTTAATCAGACACAAACTAATGCAAAGGCGGGTATGACATTCGCCAGCGGCCTCCGCGCACTCCTTCGACAAGATCCGAATATTATCATGGTAGGTGAGATTCGAGATGGAGAAACAGCTGACCTAGGAGTCCAGGCAGCCCTCACCGGTCACCTCGTATTTAGCACGCTCCACACCAATAACGCAGCGACTTCCCTTCCACGTTTGCTCGACATGGGTATCGAGCCATTTCTCATCGCCAGCACTATCAAGGCCGTCGTGGGACAGCGACTCGTCCGTAAGCTTTGCACAAACTGTCGCAAATCCTATGCGCCGAGCAAAGACGAAGTTACTGCAATCGTTCACTTATTCAATCTGAAAAAAGATGAGAATTTCAGCGCCATTCATAGCCTCGAAGCTGAAGCAATTAGACAGCACATCGGCGAGGGCGCGCCCGAGGGAACTAGCGACACCACCATTACAAGTCTTTGGCGTGCTTCGCCTGAAGGCTGTGAAGAGTGTCACCACACCGGCTACAGAGGACGAGTGGGTATCTATGAAGTACTGGGAATAAGCGGCCCCGTCCAAAAGCTCATTATGAGTAACGCAACAAGTGCACAAATCCAAGAACAAGCTATCAGCGAAGGCATGGTCACAATGCAAACAGACGGTCTCATGAAAGCAATCCGCGGCCAAACAACGATAGAAGAAGTTTTGCGAGTAACGAAAGAATAATCTATGCCTGAGTTTGCCTACGTCGCGACAAATAAGAATAACAAGACCATCACCGGAACCTTTGAAGCTTCTAGTCGATCCGCAGTTATTAGTGGCCTTGCAAAAGATGGCATGAAGCCAATTAGCGTTCATGAGCTCAAAAAAACCAAGACAGGCTTTAGCTTTGGTGATTTTCTAGGCCAGAACAAAGTAAAAAGCGACGACCTTGTCATGTTCACCCGGCAGCTAAGCGCTATGGTCGGCGCTGGTGTCCCTTTACTCCGTGCGCTTACTTCCCTCGAGACACATACCGAAAGTCCTGCTCTCAAAAAAGTACTCGCTTCGATAATCCTCGACGTCCAGGCCGGCGCTCCTCTTGGTGACGCACTCGCCAAATACCCAAATACTTTTAGCGATGTGTATGTCAATATGGTTCGTGCCGGTGAAGCAGCGGGTATTCTTGACGAAATCCTCAAGCGCCTCGCCATGCAGCAAGAAAAAAGCTCAACCATACGAAAAAAAGTAAAAAGCGCCATGACCTATCCTATGGTCCTTGTCGTCATCACTATCATCGCCTTTTTTGGCCTAATGATTTTCGTCATTCCGCAGATTGGTAAAATCCTAAAGGACCTCGGTGGCCCCGATGCAGAACTCCCTGCTCTCACCCAAGCAATGCTCGCTATCAGTGGCTTCATGACAAGCTATTGGTATATCCTCCTCCCGGCCGTTATCGGTGGGGTTATTCTATTACTTCGTTACCTCAAAACACCAAAAGGGAAGTCTCAATTCCATCATTTCGTCCTTAAAGTTCCCGGTATCAAGGGTATCGTTACAAAAGTCTGTGTCGCTAGGTTTGCCCGCACTTTCTCAGCCCTTATGGGAGCGGGTGTGGCTGTCCTCGAAGCACTCGATGTCACATCACGTGCAGTCGGTAATGTCGTCTACGAAAAAGAACTCAAAGATGCCGCCGAAAAAGTAAAAAACGGCGCCACCCTCTCATCAGTTATCGAAAAAAGTTCATTATTCCCTGCTATTGTTCCCCAAATGCTTGCCGTTGGTGAAGAAACCGGGCAGACAGATACCGTGCTGGTAAAGGTGGCCGATTTTTACGAAGAAGAGGTCGATGTCGCAATTGAGGGTATTAGCTCTATTATTGAGCCCGTTATGATCGTTATCATGGGAAGCATGGTTGGTCTTATTGCCGCCAGCGTCATGGGGCCAATCGCTGGTCTGGCGCAAAGTATTAAAGGATAGTACAACAGCGACAAAACTATTTCGCTCATGCTATACTAAGCATAAGAAGAGTGGGCATGCCAGCATTATTTTATAAAGACAAGCCAGTTATCGGACTTGATATCAGCCAAACAGGGGTAAAGGTCATGGCGATCGACCCCAAACGATGGCTGGTTCTTGGCTATGGTTCAATTGATCTAGACCCTGCGAAAGTACAAAAATCACTTGAATCCGACGATCACTACCTCAGTGAAAATATCTCCTCACTTCTCCGAGGTAAAATTGTCGGCGAATTACCGAGCAGCCACACGGTTATTGGCGTTCCCACCGCCAAAAGTTTTTCGCGTACCTTCACCGTCCCTCTCAGTGCCGAAAAAAACCTTGCCGATGCCGTCGAGATCGAGGTAGATCAGTATATTCCCGTTCCCATGAGCTCACTCTATGTCGATTACGAGGTTATCGAACGCAACAAAGAACAACTCACTGTTATCATGTCTGCGGTGCCAAAAGTGCTTGTCGACAGCTGTCTCAAGGCAGCGCGTAGCGCAGGCCTTCGCCCCATCAGTGTGGAGCCGAGCATTAACGCAGTTGCGCGAGTTATCGAAACAGCCGAAGAGGGTCATCTTCCGACACTTGTGGTTGATATTGGCCCCGCCAGTACAGATATTGCCGTTTTTGACGGTGGTGTTATCCGGGTGAGCGGTGGTGTCGGCGTGGGTGGTAATACCTTTACTCTCGAGATCGCAAAGAAGCTTGGTGTCGCACTCGAAAATGCTCATCAGCTCAAGGTCCTCAATGGTCTCAGCGCAGGACCACGTCAGGCAAAGATAGTAAGTGCGCTCGAGCCAAGTCTCCAGCGCATCGCCAGTGAGATCCGAAAAGTCCTTCGCTATTACACTGAGCGTCTTAACGTCAATTACAAAATCGAGCAAGTGCTTATCGTCGGAGGTGGCAGTAGCGTCCCTGGAATTGGTGATTATTTCACCAACGAACTCGTTATGCCTGCTCGGGTCGCCAGTCCATGGCAGAAGCTCGACTTCGGTAAGCTCCCGCAACCCAACAAGCAATTCCGCCCTCGCTACATCACCGTCGCCGGTCTTGCTAGTGTGGAGCCAAAGGAGATATGGCGATGATAAACCTCCTTCCTCCTGAAGACAAGCGGCAACTCCAAGCAGCGCGCACAAATACCCTTCTTATCCGCTACAACATCGCCCTTATTGTCTCTGTCGCATTTCTTGGCATGGCTATGGGTGTTGTGTATGTTTATCTAGGAAATACAAAGGCTAGTTCTGAGCAAATCATCAACGAAAACACCGCAAAAGCAAGTGGCTATTCTGCCGTTGCATCGCAAGCAGAGCTTTTCCGCAGCAACCTCTCCATCGCAAAGCAAATCCTTGGCAATGAGGTGACGTATAGCAAGGTAATACTCTCTATAGCAAGCCTCCTTCCCGCCGGAACAACTCTTGATAAACTCGCGCTTGACTCGGGGACATTCGGCACCCCTACTACGCTCAGCGCCCAGGCAAAAAGCTATGAAAGTGCGCTCGAGCTCAAAAATTCCTTCCAAAAATCTTCGCTCTTTTCTGACGTTCATTTCCAAAGTATTACCTCAAACACAGGCACGGGAGCGGGGGTATATCCTTACACCGTTAACCTCGATGTCACCATAAAAAAGGATGCAGCAAAATGATAAAAGGACGCCATCTCACCGCCAGCACGCTTCGCATCATCCTCATCTTCACATTGTTTGCTATTGGTGCGCTTTCAACTTCAGTATTTTGGTTTATCACAGATGGACTGCGGACAACGGCTGTTGATGCGAGCAGTACACTCGCCAAAGCAAATAACAGCCAAAATAATGTACAGAATCTCCAACATATTCAGACCGAACTGAAAACCCACCAAGAAGCAGTGGAACGGGCAGCCGGCATCGTCGCTGAAAGCAAAAGTTATCAATACCAAGACCAGATCATCAAAGATCTCACCGATTATGCAAACCGTTCAGGGATAGGTATTACAAATATTGATTTCTCAGCCACAAAATCCACCAGCACTAGTACAACAAGCACTCCGACTCCGCAAGCAGCAGCACCGAGCGGTGTCAATTCTACCTCTGTGTCTGTCACTATAAAAAATCCCGTGGACTATGTCGGAATCCTTCGTTTTATTCATTCCATCGAACAAAACCTGACCAAAATGCAAATCTCGCGCGTGGGACTCTCGAAGGACGGATCGGGTGCTATTACAAGTGACGCATTAACTATCGAGGTATTCGTACGGTAATCTTATGAAAAATATTAATCTTTCTATTTCTCCAGCAGCAATCAAAAAAGCCTTCTTCTCTTTTCTTCACCGATTTCACGTCATCCTCTTCGTGATTGTCGTCTTAGGAGGCCTCGCCATAAGCGTGTTTACCCTCAATACCATTGTTGTTAGCTCGAGTGATACCAGTCAATTCACCTCTCAGCAAACAAGTTCTAACTTTGACCAAGAAACCATTAAACGTATCGAAGAATTAAAAACACGCGACCAAACAGGAGACACGCTTGACCTCTCAAAAGGCAGAACAAACCCATTTGTTGAGTAGGACCAAAGCCGCTATACTAAAATTATGCTAATCTCTGGATCACGATTAAACAACGCTCCTGTCATGGGCCTCCAGACTGGTACGGAACTTGCCCGGATAAGCGCACCGGTTATCAATCCGAACAATCTCGCCATCGTGGCTTATGAGCTCGAAGGTCCTCTTCTTGACCAGACTCCTGCACTTCTTCGAATTGCTGATGTTCGAGAATTCAGTGACATCGGTGTCATCGTTGATTCGAGCGACGAATTTGTTTCACCAGATGATATCATAAAGCTCAACGAAATCTATTCTGTCCACTTTACGCTTGTTGGCATGCCTGTGCGCGATGAAAAACACCACAAATTAGGAAAAGTAGACGGCTACACAATAGAAACAGGTAATTTCGTCATCCAGCAGATAAATGTTAAACGGCCTCTCCTGAAAAGTCTTAACGACACACACCTACTGATTCACCGATCGCAAATTACAGAGATAAACGACAAAGAAATTATCGTCCACTCACGGGCCGAAATCCCTGAGCCGGTGTTAGGGAATATCCAACAAACCTACGTCAATCCATTTAGAAAACATCCCCAGGCAGAACACACAGACAAACAACACTAATCACTCGCCGAGAGCTTGCTTGATGTCGTCAAATGAAAAACCCTGACGGGCTAAGTAAATAATGAGTTTTTGCTCATCCGGATACTTCACACGCTTTTTGGCAATCATTTTCTCAAGCTCGGTCGTATCATCCCGCGAGGACTCATCGATAACCTGGTTAATGAGCGACTGTTCGACTCCCTTTGCTCGAAGCTCGGCAACAAGTTTACGCGTGCTCGCCCCTTTCCCAAGATGGCGATTTTCTACCCAATGCCTCGCAAATGTCTCGTCATTGATATATCCCTTTTCCAAAAGTCGATCGAATACACGCATTGTCAGCGCCTCGGGCACCCCTTTTCGAACAGCTCCATCTTTTCCTCTCGTATCACGTGTCTTTCTCCACAAATAATCTTTGATTTCTTTGGCAGAGTGAAGCCGCATCATACAATATTCGAGCGCTCTTGCGTACAGTTTTCCGAAGACACTTTCATTTTCAAGCTCGTCGAGTTCTGCATCCGAATACTCTTTACCTACCCGAATTCCTAGCTCACCAACCTGAAAAATGTCCAAACTAAATCGGTATGCGCCATCCACCATAATATTGACGCGATTTTTATCTTTTTGCTGGGCGGTAATGCCAGTGATCTTCATAATTTCATTATAACTCTTTATAAGTTTGGAGATGTCTTGCCCAGGTAGAGATTCCTACCCGGGCAAGACCGTCACACTCCGTCAGTCGAACAGTTCGGTGAGCGTTCCCATGCGGCCGAACAGGTGTCGTGCCACCGCGGATGCCACCATGTCGTCTTCGGCCTCCTCGAGCGACGAAACACCGACCAGCCATTGCTGCTGATCTTCGCCGGCAAAGCAGGCACCACCGTGACCGTAGTCGCCCCACAGCATCGTGCCATCGGACTCCTGCGAGTTCACCGTATTCTGGAACCTGTTCCCGTAGTCACGCCCACGCGTCACGTCGTACTTCAGGAACAGCGTGTCGCACGACGTCCGCGCCGATGCACGGATCTTCCGGAGGGCGTTCAGCTGATAGCGCTTGGCCTCAGGGCCCCAGCCGATCGCGAATCCCGCGAGTTGGGTCGGGTCATTCCAGATTTGGTGGAAGCGGCCCGCGTAAAGCGGGTTGGCCACCATGAGCCCGAAGCTCTCGTTGTTCTTGATGAGCTTCTCGTTCTGGAGACCGATCACCATGACCCGAGCGACCCGCTCCACCTCATCGGCGAAGTCCACTCCCTCGAAGGTGTAGGCCTTCGGGAGTTCCATCTGCGACAGATCCTGCCTCGTACCACGCGCCATTTTGGCTCCTCAATCGTAGAGATATGACAGTAGCAAATAATACCATTTTTCCTACATTAAATCAACCGCCAGGCTCACACGAAACTGGCGGTTGATTTTGGTATCTAGATGATTCTAGGCAGTGTCTTCGGCGGCTACCTTTTCACGGACCTTAGCATCAATCTCTTTAAGGATTTCTGGGTTTTCCTTCAAGTATCGCTTTGTTGCTTCGCGACCTTGACCAATTTTGCCATCGTTATAGTCAAACCATGCACCAGATTTTCCGACTATCTCATGATTAACAGCGAGGTCAAGAACATCACCAGTCTTTGAAATTCCCTCATTATACATGATGTCAAATTCAGCGATACGGAATGGCGGCGCAATCTTATTCTTCACCACCTTTACCTTAGTACGGTTACCGATGATGTTTTCACCATCTTTGATCTGACCAGTTCGGCGAATATCCAGACGGACAGAAGCATAGAACTTTAGGGCGTTACCACCAGTCGTTGTTTCTGGATTACCAAACATAACGCCGATTTTCATACGAATTTGATTGATAAATATAACTGTCGTTTTGCTCTTGTTGATAATACCCGTGAGCTTACGAAGCGCCTGACTCATGAGACGAGCCTGGAGTCCCATGTGGCTATCACCCATATCGCCATCAATTTCGGCCTGAGGTACCAGCGCCGCAACCGAGTCCACAACAACAAGATCGACAGCACTTGAGCGGACAAGCGTCTCGGCAATTTCAAGTGCCTGCTCGCCGTTGTCTGGCTGGCTTACAAGCAAGTTATCGGTATCAACACCAAGGCGTTTTGCATAGGCTGGGTCCAGGGCATGCTCGGCATCGATGAATGCCGCTGTTCCGCCTGCACGCTGCACTTCAGCAATCGCATGCAGTGTCAGTGTTGTCTTACCTGAACTTTCTGGGCCATAAATCTCAATAATACGTCCCTTTGGATAACCGCCACCAAGGGCAATATCAAGGCTCAACGCACCCGATGGGATAAGTTCCACATCAACTTTGTGAGCTTCGCCAAGTTTCATAATAGATCCATCACCAAATTGCTTGGTAATCTGATCCATCGCAAGGCCAAGTGCCTTTAATTTTCCTTCATTTGCGGCAGGTTTTGCAGCCGCGTCTGTTGTATCAGCCTTTTTTGCCATAAACTCCCTCTCTTCTTTTCTTATTCTATTATACAGCGGAAGAGGAACATTTGCTATAATAGAGAGCAATGAAGCGCTCACAAGGATTTACCGTTATAGAAATCGTCGTTGCCATCGCATTTGTCGGGGCAGCAGCACTCCTTTTACTACTCCAAAAAGACAATCTCGAAGCCGCCCGACGAGACGAAGACCGCAAAGCTGCCATTAATGCAATGTATTACAATCTTGAAGAAGTTTTTTATGAGAAAAACGGTTATTATCCATCGAAAATTGACAGCAAAACACTGCGCGCCATGGATCCGGAACTCTTTACCGACCCTCGAGGCGTCAAAATGGGCGATGATGGCTCAAGCTATCGCTATGAGGGACTTAATTGCAACAATGACAGTTGTCGGTCGTACAAATTGACCAGCTCTATGGAAAAAGAAGCCGAGTACGTGAAGACGAGTCGGAATAAGTAACTTCTATCGTTTCTTATAGTTCCATTATGAAACAAACATCTGCAGCCGAAAAGTAACAAGGCGCCGGGGCCCTTGCTACTTTCGACGCGAAGCCGTTTGTGAGTGATGGGACTATAAGAAGCTATTGGCTAGATAGACTAATTATCACTATCGTCAACAACCGGACGGCCATTTTTAAACGCCTCGACCGCATTATTCAGAATTGAGATCTGTCGCTTCGGACTAGAAACATAACTAAACCGATACGTTGTCTCATCACCTTCCGTGCTCAGACGGATAGAACCATAATTAAGCAAAGATTGCAGCATTCCCTGCTGCAAATAGCTCGCATCCTCAATATTCGTCAGGCTCACTGTCTGTTCATTACGCGAAAAAAGACTCGTCTGAATCTCTTGAATCACACTTTCGTTCGTCAGGAAAAACTTATTATTCGTATATACCCAGTAAGATATGTATCCGCCAATAAGAAATAGCAAAATAAACAAACTACCGATAAAAAGAATCGAGTCAAATGGTGGCGGATCAATAATACCAAGTGCACTCATAAAGAAATTGTAATTAATCATAAGCGACGCCACAAACGCTACCAAAAAAATCGTCACTCCCATCGGCAACACTAGCCCAATAGGATGGCGGCGCACCGCGCTAATAACATACTCAGCTTCACTAAGGTTAAGCGAAGGATAACGCTTGATCGACTCGTCGTGCTTTGCCTTAATTTCAGGTGGAATCTGCGGTTCGATAGGCTCGACTGCTCGGCTGACGTACACGACTTGTGGCGCAGGTTGACCGTTTGTCGCCGGCGTCACAGGAACTGCTGGAGTCGGTGGAATAGGATGTCCATCTTTATCGTAACTGATCGGTTGCTGACTATTTGCCTGCTCTTCGGGTGTCGGGTTTGAGTCCATGTCGTTATTATACCAACTTATCGAGCAGCTCGCCTGCTTCTTTTCCCAAATGACGATAGGCCTTTGCCGTTACCCGGCGACCGCGTGGCGTTCGCTCAATAAACCCAATCTGCAAAAGATACGGCTCATAAAAATCCTCAATTGTCGTCGCCTCATCACCCGTGAGTGCAGCAATCGTATTCAGGCCTACGGGATTACTACCATAATTCTCGATGATACTCTCTAGCATGCGACGATCAGCCGGATCAAGTCCAAGCTCGTCGATCTCCAACATCGCAAGCGCCTTCTTTGTTGTCACAGTATCGATAATTCCATCACCATTTACATCTGCGTAGTCACGGACGCGCTTCAAAAGTCGATTGGCAATACGTGGCGTCAACCGAGCACGAGTAGACAGAAGGGAAGCTGCCGTTCCATCGATTTTACTTTCTAGAATTCCCGCCGCACGCGTAATAACCGCCGCAATTTCGTCTGGTGTATAAAACTCAAGCCGGTGCATATGCCCAAAACGATCGCGAAGTGGCGCCGCGAGAGCTCCAGTTCGAGTTGTCGCACCAATAACGGTAAACTTTGGCAAATCCAAACGCACGCTGCGAGCAGCCGGTCCTTTACCAATAACGATATCGAGCTTAAAATCTTCCATCGCGCTATAAAGAACTTCCTCTACCGCACGCGACAATCGGTGAATCTCATCAATAAATAACACGTCGCCGTCCGTAAGATTGGTCAAAATACTCGCCAAATCGCCCGCTCGCTCAATCGCTGGTCCGGCAGTGACGCGAATATTTGTTCCCATTTCGTTGGCAATCACCGTCGCCATCGTCGTCTTTCCTAGCCCCGGAGGCCCATACAATAGCACGTGATCAATAGGCTCACCGCGTTTTTTTGCTGCCGCGATTGCAAGCTTAAGATTTTTCTTCAGTCGCTCCTGTCCAACATACTCCGAAAAAAGCCGCGGGCGCAGACTTACCTCAATCTGCTCTTCCTCGCTCTCATCGTGCACACTCGTATCAACAATTCGTTCAACTGCCATAAAATTCTACTTCAAGTATAGCATCTCAAGAGATTGAAATGCGATTTCTCCAGTTGTATGACAATTTCACAACTTAATGCTGTGTAGTGTTATCGATTTCCCTTTGCACCAACTCTCGGAGCACTTCCGCCTTGGTTTTGCCCGTTTTTAGAGATGACCAACGAAGATAATTATAGATGGGGCGATCAATAAAGAAGTTGAATCGCATGTCCTTAGTCGAGATGTCATTCTCATCAAGGAAATCACTGACGTGTTTCTCGAGTGTTTTATCATCATATTCTTTGTAGCGAACATTGACATTATCGACTCCGCTCGCAAAGCTATCTGTGTTCGCACTCTCATTCCTAAGGATAAGAACAGGCTTCTTAAGCTGTACTGCGTAGGCTACCTGGTATCCGATGCCAAATCCGGTCTCAGTCGCTTCAGCAATGACCACATCCGCTTTTGCAATCGCTTCAAGATTGTCTTTTTGAACAGCTTTCCAGTCAACGGGCGAACGCTTAATTCCTTCGGATTCTCTTGAGTATCGCACAAGGGCAGGCTCAATCCAATCTCGCGCCAAGGTGCTCTCCTTCTCGTGAATAGCTTTTGTAATACGCCGCAAATAAGGAATTGTTTGATCTAGGTTCTTTTTGGAGGTAATAAGATGCACTATCATATACATACATTAAATGATAGAATGGCATACTATGTCAAATCGAGCTTAAATTTGGTAAGCTCGTGTTAGGTATTTGCAAAAATACAGTAGGAAGGAAAAACTGTGAATAAAGAGCAAGCATATTTATATTTAGATGGAATTCAGAAGCTAGCACAAGAGGTGCGAGGCGACGAAAGAATCTATACTGCAATTCGACCATATGCTATTCATGCAGGAAATGTGCTCAGTATCGTTGCCTATCCCTACCTTCTCTGTGAAGCCGTTAAATCCCGAGGTGTTGAGCCTCGTTTTGAATTTGCCGTTTCGATCAATGACTGGGAACAAGACCAACTGATTGGCCAGGACATTCACAAATATATCTTTGATGCCAAACCGCTCCACACCACGATAGCCCACTCTGTCGACAAAGATGGTCAAAATATGGTTGAAAAGTGGCAACCGCATATCGAAGAAGAAATAAACAAGATCAAAAAAGATTTTCCAAATGTGACGATACGATTCATTCGAAACTCTTCACTCAAATCAAATCCGCTAATGAAGCATGTCCTTCTTCATACAATCGAGCATTTCAAAGAACACAAAGAACTACTCGTGAAAACCACTGGGAAACCCACCCTTGGCGAAGAAATGCATTTTGCAAACGCGCTTTGTTCTCAATGTCTTGATGCTAATACGAACACAAAAATCACTTCCGACGGACAGCTTGAGACGACCTGCGAAAACTGCGGAAAACACGAGATTCGAGAATACGACGAATGTGACTTCTGGCTTTATCACAAACAGCTCTTTCCACCTCGTTTGGCAATCCTTGACTTCGAAATCACTATTAGCGGCGCAGACCACTACCTCCAAGGTGACTTCGAAGTACGAAAAGCGCTATTTGAATATATCTACAATAAGCCGATGCCGACTGTAAAAATGGTATTTGCTCCTCTTCTTCTTTCTCCAGATGGTGATAAGATGAGTAAGTCTCGTAAAAATGACTTCTACTTACCCCTCGAAGATATTCTGCCTCACGCGCGAACAAACTACTCAGCAAGTCTTCAAATTACCGAATAGGCTATCCTTTAAGCGCCTGCGTCACACGGTCTGCCGTGGAGAGATCCATAGGTATGCCTTCGAGGGCGCGAGTAGCATCGGCAAGGTTGTAGCCGAGCGCCATGAGCGCCTCAAGTGCTTCATCAGCATGATTAATCGGCTGAGAAATGCCGAGGGTTGATGTATCCGTACGAAGCGGCAATCCAACTTTGTCCTGGAGGTCAACCACCACACGTTCGGCAATCCGCTTCCCTACACCTGTAGCTTTTGTAATAAACGCCACGTCACCATTTGCAAGCGCGTTTCGGACGATTTCACTCTCGCCAAGGCTCAAAATAGCAAGCGCTGCTTTCGGACCCACGCCCTGTACGGTAATAAGCATTTCAAATAACTTTTTTGCGGCAAGACTACTAAATCCAAACAGCTCCTGCGACTGCTCGCGGATGTGATGATACGTATAAAATTTGACGGGTTCATTTAGCAGCGCGCGGTCAAAATCACCAAGCGCCACCGCTACTTCGTATCCCACACCGTGTACGTCAACGATAACGGATGAGTTAAATTTTTCGGCCACTATTCCAGATACATGTGCAATCATACGATCTATTATGACACACCTGTCGCCTACGGATTGAGAATGTTTCCGGTTGGAGGTGTCGTGCCGCCACCAGTGCCACCCGTCCCGGTACCACCTCCCGAACCGTTTCCAGAGCCATTTCCGGTTCCCGTGCCGCCCGTCCCTCCGGTACCTGAATTACCTGTACCATTTCCAGTGCCATTCGTATTGCCATTTCCGGAGCCACTTGTGTTCTGATTCTTAGTTTCGTCCGTCGCTGGCTCTTCTTCTTTTTTCACTGGTTCTTCTTGTTTCTGCTGCGCGTTACAGGTATTGGAGGGAAGTGCGCTCGAAAGGAAATATTCGTTGTAGGTATTTGTTCCACTCGTACTCGCGAGGCCTCCATCACCTCGACAGACAGGTTTCTGAATCACGCCGCTTGGGACAGTAAACGGCGTATTTGGCACTCCGCTGAGCGCCTGTTTCATCGCATTGATCCAGATCGGACCCGCCATACCCGATCCACCATTTTTCATAACGGCGTTATTGTTATTACCCACCCATACTCCGACTACCATCTGTGGCGTATAGCCTATCGTCCAAGCATCGCGTGAATCGTCCGTCGTTCCCGTCTTTACAGCTGCCGTTCGTCCGGGAACCGTCAAAGATGAGCCAAAGATTGGCGCCCGAGCGCTATTATCAGATAAAATACTCGAGATAAGAAATGCGCCTTGGGAACTAATGGCGGTTCGAGGTTTCTCAGATGCAGTAAATATCGTCGAATCAAACTTGTTCTTAATGGAATTAATAATCGTCGGAGAGTATTGCTGACCTTGGTTGGCAAACGCTGCATATGCATTTGTCATTTGTAGTAACGGAACTTCAGCAGATCCCAGCGCAAGCGATAGACCGTAGTTTTTGTTCTCATCCAGCGTGGTAATACCAAGCTGCTTTGCCGTTTTCACCGCTTCAGAGACACCGTATTTTTGCATCACCTCGACACTCGGAATGTTAAGAGATTGACTTATGGCACTTCTCACCGTGACATCGCCTCGGAATTTCTTATCGGCATCAAGTGGCGTATATCCACCAAAATCCGTCAATTTATCATGGAGGATTGTCGCTGGTGTGATTGTCCCGTCAGCGAGAGCGCCCGCATAATATATCGATTTAAAACTCGAACCCGGCTGACGTGCCGTGGTTGCCATATTTACCTTGCCCCACTCGGCGTTATTCCAATCGGCACTTCCTACTAGCGCGCGAACTTCTCCGTTCGTTGGATCGATCGCGACTGCACCCGCATTTGATCCGCCATTTTTCTGGATAAAGCTCATTTGTTTTGCAACATCTTCTTTTAGCTGACGCTGCAGGTTAAGATCTAGCGATGTCTTCACTTGATAGCCCGAACGAGTCACCGTTTCTTCGCCGTATTTATCGTAAAGCTCCTGCATGACCATTTCGGCAAAGTGCGGCGCCTCGCTATTATTCGTATTGGTTTGCGGCGCATAGGCAAGTGACTCAGCCAGCGCCGCCTGTTTTTGCGCATCGGTAATATAGCCATTCGTTACCATACGTCCGAGGACAGTCGTTTGTCGTTCTTTAGCATACTCAGGATTACCGCTAATCGGTGAATACGCGCTCGGAGCAGGCAGGACGCCGACGAGCATTGCACTCTCGGCTAAATCCAAATCCTTCGGAGATTTTCCAAAATAGATCTTTGCCGCATCTTCAATTCCAAAGGCATTTTCACCGTAAAATACGGAGTTAAGATACATATCGAGAATCTGATCTTTACTGTATTGCTGCTCGATAGCGACCGCGATAAACAACTCCTGATATTTCCTCAGGAACGTCTGATTCTCACTCAGGAGTGTATTCTTCGCTAGCTGCTGCGTCAGTGTCGAGCCACCTCCGGTAATGCTTCCGGCAGAGACATTATTGAAAAGTGACCGTATAATCCCTGGTACCGAAAATCCATCATGCTGATAAAAGTCCTTATCCTCCGAGGCAATTACGGCATGCTTCATATCCTCAGATATCCCGTCGAGCGGCACTAGTTGACGATGAGCTGCCTTGCCAACTGTATAGAAAGTCTCACCGTTCTTGTCGACCAATGCTACCCCTGTGTTATTTCGGTTCATCAGCCGTTCTTGATCGGAGATATCGTTGGCATAATAAAGATATGTGAGCAGGGGAGTAATAATAAGAAAAGCCAGAATCGGTCCGGCAATAACCATAATCTTCTTTGGTTTTGAGAGATTTCTAAACCATCGCCATCCGCGCTTGCCCGTACGACGTGCCTGACGAACCTTTGTCACCTTCTTGGTGTATCTTCCTTCGCGGATCATTATGCATCTCATTATACCAAATCCACTGACAACAGCCTTAAATTAGCAATTATATTCTACTTTTACAGATACCGATTATTGACTCTGACATATTTTTGTGTTATAATAAAAAGGTTGCAGTGCTTCACTGGAAACCCTTCTACAAGCATGTTCATCGACAACCCGAGGAGAAAAAAGTGACCGAGCAGCCGCAGCGGTTCATCCTGGAGACCCCGACCCCGCTCGAGGAGCTGTCCGTCAAGGACTTGCTTCAGAAGCTGGTCGGGGGCGAAGGTGACCGCGCCAAGATCATCAAGGTCCTCAGGGCCCACGACGACGTGCAGGCCGCACTGAGCAAGACGGACGAGATCATCGTCCCGGATGCCGACGGCATCAACGTCGATGAGACCGCGAAGTACATCGCGATGCTCGCCACGACGTTCGGCCAGAAGACCCGCAAGGTCGCCGGTCAGTTCCCGGTCACCATCGAGCAGGCGTTCGACCTGAACCGCATGGTGATCCTCAACCCGGTGACGCTCGACATCGTCTACGTGGGCGCGCCCGACAAGTTCGGTCTCGGCCTGGTCCTCAGTGACCTGGACGAGAAGATCGTCAAGGCGCTCACCTGGGCACTCATCACCAACCACGAGGCGATGCCCCGTGACCTGGACGAGTTCGCCCAGGAGGAGCTGTTCGAGCAACTGTTCGGAGACACGCTCCCCCGACGCGCCCGACGCATCATCGAGGACTACGAGCGTGCCGTGAACAGCGGTAACGTCGTGGCCCAGAGCATCATCTGTCGCATGTCCGAGTCGCAGGCCCAGCAGCTGCTGGGCCAGTTCACCGGCAACGACGGCAACAGCAGCTTCACCGCGGGCGGCGCGTCGAACAGCCGATCCTCCGGGATCGACTACGAAGACCTCGTCCGTCAGCACGCCGCCATGTTCCCGGCAGTCCTCCGGATCGACGGGCACAACCGCAGCGCATACGACAAGGTGTGCGAGCGCATCGACATGGACGGACACAACAACACCGTCCGACGGATCGTGGTGTTGGACGGCGGCAAGCTGGACGGCCACAGCAACGTGGCGGATCTCATCATGCCCCCGCGAGGGGATGTCAGCCGCAGCGGTCACCACAACTCCTACAACGTCACCAACATGACCTGGGAGCAGATCGCTCGCCACCTCGGACTCGCCTAGCAACATGCGAGTGGGGAATGTACCTGATACATTCCCCACTCGCAGGAAAGCCCCTGTTTTATACCAACTCCGTATAAAGTAGAGGTTTCTTTTATACTCGGGTCATAAATGCACACATGATCGCCGCAGCGAGTGCATCAGCGCAGTCGTCCGGCTTGGGGATGTCTTTAAGGCCAAGCTGGATCCGAACCATTTCTTGTACTTGTTTTTTGGTCGCTTTTCCATATCCAGTAATCGTCTGCTTAATCTGCAGCGGTGTGTACTCTTCTATCGGTAGCTGAGCTTGTTTTCCTGTTAACATTGCAACGCCACGAGCATGCGAGACACTCATAGCAGTGGTGACATTTTGCGCGAAAAATAACTTTTCGATCGCCATAATTTCTGGCTTTGTCGCCGCGATGATATCCGTGAGTCCGTTGTAAATTTCTTCAAGACGGTCGGGAAGGGGAGTGTGGGGTGGGGTAGTGATAACACCAGCTTCAACAAGCATAGTCTTCCCCTTCACCGCGTCTATTACGCCAAAGCCTAAAATACCCGTACCTGGGTCAATCCCTATGATTCGCATCTCTTCTAGTATACGTCATCATTGATACCATACGTTTATTATCAATCCATGAAACAGTCTTGCGCGTATAATATGTGTAGGTTATGCTTAATGCTTATGAGCAATCTACCCGCTTTATCTATTACAGCCAAGCCTAGGGCTTTTCGTAGACATAAGGTCGTGAAGTCTTTGGGTCAAATCGCACAACTCTCTAGCGCAACAAAACTTGGTAATGTCATAGACAAACCAAGCTATAATCCATTCAAGCCTAAGAAAAAGTGCACACTAAAGATCTTTTTTCAGAACGCTGATGATTTAGTAGATTTTCAAAGACGGAACATTTTCAGAGAACAATTACACGAAGTGGTAAGACACTGTAAAGACAGCCACGTTGAGACGGTTACCCTGTAGCAGCACTACCCTAGGTTTGCGTTCGTGTGAACGTTTACGACATCGTCAAGATCATCTAATGCGTCTAGAAGCTTTAGTACTTTCCTTGAAGTCTCCTCGTCAGTTACCTCAATCAACGCATTAGGCACATACTGAAGTTCCGCTTCTCTTACCTCAAGTCCCGCCTCAAGAAGCGCTGTTCGGACTTTTGCAAGATCTCTTTGATCAGTATAAACTGTAATGCCGTCATCTTCTTCAACCGCATCTTCTGCACCCGCCTCAAGGATTGTCAGCAGTACCTCTTCACCAATTGCCGCTACACGAATCACACCTTTACGCGTAAACTGGAATGCCACGCTTCCCGGCTCGGCCATCGATCCGCCATTTTTTGTAAAAGCTGTTCGCACTTCTGGGTATGTACGATTCTTGTTGTCTGTGGCCACCTCTACTATTAGACCGACACCACCTGGCCCGTATCCTTCGTAAGTAGCCTCTTCAAGGACAGCGGCATTCTTATCATTCACTCGATCAATAGCGCGCTGTATATTTGCATTAGGCATATTTGCCTGTTTAGCTTTCTCGATAGCTAGAGCCAAGCTCGAGTTCATCGTTGGGTCCGTACCACCGCGTGCGGCAATAGCGATTTGGTTCCCGATTTTTGTAAAGACAGCTCCCCTCTTCGCGTCTTTGGCACCTTTTTCGCGTTTAATAGTCGACCATTTGCTGTGTCCTGACATAGTAGAATCTCCGTTTGTGGTTTATCTCATTCAATTATCTTTATTATACCACTTATTCCCTGTTAGACCACGAATGAGAGCTCTCCTATGTTCAGTTTGTCCAGCTACGCCAACCACCGCTTTGTGCATACCCTGCCCCGTTAGCACTAGAAGAAGCCAATACGGAGCTGCACATTGCCACGTCCCCCCACACTGCAGCACCTGTATACTCTTTAACTCCCCCGCTATCTGAACTTACATAATATTTCTTTCCAGATTTACTAATTGCAAGTAGCGCGAAGTTTATACCAGCTGGACTACCGGTACAATTGAGAAGATTGTAGTTTATGCTTGAGGATGTATCAAAAGAGCTTTTATTGCTGACTTTTATTCCGAGCTCACCCATCTGGATATTACCCGCGGGATAGAGGCTAGAAGTACTACTTATCTTGTATAATTCGTACTTTTTGGCAAATTGTGTAAGTGCGTTTTGTATTGAGCTATCGTGAGATCTATTTTGTATATTGCTAAATAATGCCATCACTATTGCTGCTAGTATCGCAATGACCGCGATAACTACGAGTAATTCAACAATTGTAAATCCATAATGCCTATGCTTTTCCCACATAGTTCACCAGTATACCAAAAAATCTAAATTTAAGACCATATTATGTGTATAGTTAATATTTAGAATATTGGCATCATCTTTAATGACAATATTCTTGGCACAAAATTACCTTTTTTGTATACAATACCGATATTGTAACTATTTTCTTTATGTACTGCTGTATTTATCCTTTTATTTTCTCTTCTTTAATATATAAATATATATAAAAGATAATCTATGTATAAAAAAATACCTAAATTCCGTAAACAACTAACCACGAACCAACTTGAAGTCTTACGCGTCTTATATAAGTATCGATTTGCTTCTAGGGATTTAATTGCACAGTATTTTAATAAGAAAGATATGTACAGACAACTACTGGTACTTGAAGACAGAGGACTAATAGGAAGACGCTATGAGTCCAGCTACAAGCTAGCAGGGAAACCAGCTGCGTACTATCTAAAACCTAATGGACTGCGAGAGATTCAAAAAGTAGGTGATGAACCCGAAGCCAACATAAAAAACCTATATCGAGCAACGCAAGCCTCAGAAGAATTCGTTAGTCACTGCATCAGTGTGCTTACCATAAGCTTGCGATTGAGGGAGCTCGAACCAAAGGTGAAGTTCTTCACCAAAATCGAGCTCCAGAAAGATAATTATGGATACTTTCCCTCGCCTCTTCCCGATGCGTATATTCGTATGAAAGATAGCCACTACTTTCTGAATTATATCGACGGTTCAAAGCCCTTCTTTGCAACAGTAAGAGGACTGAAGCTGTTAGAAGAATACTACGAGAATGGCACTTGGGATGATACAGGTACGGAATTCCCTATTGTCGTGACCGTCCTCGAGAATGATAGATACGCGAAAAAACTTAAGCGATTCATAGAAAGCAATCTTAAAGAAATGCATGTCTATGCACTAATCAAAAGTGAGGTGTTTTCGGGCTATTTTCCAAAGACTTCATGAAGTTAAAAATATCTCTTAGCGTATTGGCGTGCTCGTCTTAAGGCCACACCAACATTTGTATGGTCGACAAGTTTTACTCCTTTATCGGTATCATACACTTGAATAGAGTCAATTTTTCCCTGATATTTTTCGATTTCGTCTAGTTTTTTAAGATAATCTTCGTTAAATGTAAGAAACTCATACCTCTCAATACTTCTTTCCCCTTGGTAATCTACGACGATCTTAATCATAAAGATATTATATCGCGTATTTGAGGTTAAGGTGTAGATAGCTCAACTATATACAACACAAGCCAGGCCCGTATAAAAACCCATTCCCGCCATAATTAGAACGTAGGATGATAACAGCCCTACTACTGCTTGTAATAATTATTTTAATGATCATAATAATATGTATTATGAGTGATCAAAATACTCCATCAATTAAAGCCGTTGTTCCAGATTCTGAAGGTGTTCAGAAGAATAGTGCTCACGTTGACAGCATAACCTTCATTCAAGTAGACGAGAGTGAAGATGAAAGCAAGACCCAAATCGAAGAAGAAAAGTAAAATATTACATTACGATTCATCAAACGATATACCCTTATCGCTAAAGAATAGTAAACATATAGATTTTCTCAATGCTCAAATCGTAAATCTCAATGGTGACGTGAGTCGTTCGGATACAGAGGCGAACTCGGCTGATCGCGGGCTAGCTAGCCAGTTGATACTGATAACTACAGTACTTATTACAGCTAATATAGTTGTTTTCAGTAATGGCGAGCTGATGAAAATATTAACGCCAGATCAAAAAGGCATGTCTATACTTGGTTGTAACATGTTAATCTTGTCGCTATTCTTTGGAATAATGCATTATGCCCTTGCCAAGAAGTTTCACACAGACTGGGCGGATGCAAAAAGTGCTGTCAAAGAAAGTATAGCTGGAGGAAAAGTTTTGACTCGTGGAGATATTACAGCACTCATCCAGGAGAAGATAAAAGGATTATCTTCACAAATTAAAGCCCATTACCTTAACTTACAAATTATCTTTTTAGCATTAGCGCTTTTAACGTATTCGACCTTAACAACAAGTCTATTATTTAATCTACAATTTAAGGACCTAGGAAAATTAATTTACGAAGCTTGGCTCCTTCTCACTCCATAGGTGGTATAGTTACTCAACTATCACTCGATTCATGATATATTTTTTTATCAGCTGTTAAGCTATGGTAGGAGGATATCAAATTGTACATAAATTTGACTCTCCGCCGTCTAGGGCTATTTCCTCAGCAATAACTGACGGCAGCCAAATAAATTGTGTACGGCTACTTCGCAATAAACATCAAGGAGCTTTAGGCTCCTTTTTTTGTATGGATGAAGACTTAATTGGGTAGTTTTAGGCTATTTCTAGATCGTAGCTCCGTAGAGTCTTTTCTTAATCTTTTTACTTTTGGCGCACGTTGCTTGGCGCCAAACTTCATGGCATAGTTCTTTCTTGAGATTTTGATAACTTCTCTAACACTGTCGGCGTTTGAACTATACGTAGATACTATCGTCTCACCCGAAAATGCCTCCTCAATCCTCACTGCCGTAATTCGTATGTAGAAATTAAACGAAGGCAAGCTTGCAATGTCACCGTCTTCTAAATATGGCTTGAAGTATGGCAATAGCATCTTTTCATCAGAGGGATTGCCCGATCTAAAGCTTATTACAGTGCCAACATTGGCTAAAATCACATCTACCATTAAGTGATCCTTCTGCTGGGAAGTACTCTGTTCCGCCATAGTGAGGAAAAGCTTGTATTTACGAGCTTCAGATAGCATTTGTGTGAATGATGGTGTCGCAAAGTTTTGAAACTCATCGACATATAGATAGAAAGGAATACGCTCATTCTGCGGAAGGCGAGCGCGACACAGGGCGGCCAGCTGTAGCCTTGCAAGAACGGCGATGCCGAACAGCTCTGACGTATCTTCTCCGACCAAACCTTTTGAGAAATTACAAATAAGAATTTTGCCATTAAGAATCTCATCGAAATTAATGGTAGACCTTGGTTGCTCTAGGATACGCTTCGCTGAAGCGGAAAAGAGAAAGCGTCCGATCTTTGCCGTGATGCCTGCTACCATCTTCACCTGTTGCATGCCGCCAGCTTTGCCCATTTCATTGCGCCAGAAGTTTTTAAGATCTTTATTCTCAAGACTAGCTACAACTTTCTTTCGGTATGTCGGGTCATTGAGTAGGTTATAGATAGTAAACAAAGTTGCATCATCTACCGTTAGAGCAGTATGAATGGCATTTCGAAGAACATATTCGATACGGTGGCCGCCGCTGTCGTCTTCAGAGAATATCTTGCGGAATATCGAAATAACAGATTCGGTTACAAGGTCACGTTCGCGTAGCGCATCTTCTTCGTCAAGTCCAGGTGTGAGTTCTAATAGATTAAGGCCGATCGGATATGAGAGATCATCAGGGTTAAAGTAAATGACATCCTTTTCGCGCTCTTCTGGAATTGAACTTAGAAGCGATTCTGCTAGATCGCCGTGCGGATCAACAATAGCAACGCCTTTACCATTCTGAATATCTTGAATAAGGCCATATTCAAGCATTGTCGTCTTACCATTTCCCGTACCACCGACAATAAAGACGTGCTTCTCTCGTTCTTTGGCGGTTAAGCCGATATCAGTATAGATACCCCGGTGAAAGTTCCGTCCCAGAACAATATCGTAATCAGTATTATTAATAATCGATAGAGGTGGCGCTAAGGTGCGACTCAAAGATACCACAAGATTGTCTGCTCTCGTATTACTTGCTGGGAAGTGATAGAGGTTTGCAAGTTCCAGTGAAGAGAATACATTAGAGTTTCGCGCTAGTAACGATGGCATACGATGAGTAAACGACCATTCGCGGAAGCGTCCGCGTAAGGTTTGCGGGAAGTTATAGCGAGTCTTTAAGCTCTGAACTTTTGGAATACTGTATGATGCTATGGCAGATTCAATACCGTGTAGACGCTCTTCTTTAGCCTTTGAGCTAGAGGAGACAACGCGAACACGAAGTTCGGCTCGAAAAAGATGGCCGTAGCCCTTGTTGTGGGTCGCATCCGACACTTTGTAAAACTCGTGATAACGATCAACGATTGCTGCCATATTGCGAATACGGGCTGGGAAGACGATGACCTGTAGTGTCACCTGCTCACCATCGGAAAGTCTATTCATAGCTCCTGTAATGTATGCAATCGGGTCGTGCTGATTGAATGTAGCTAATGTCCGAATTGGTAACGCAAAATGCTTCGTCTGTTTGAATTCTTTTACCTTCGTGAAGGCATTCTTCCTAAGTAACGGATCATCGATTCGCTTTACTCGTGAGTGACTAAGAAATGCGGCAATGCTACGCTCGACTGAATCTGCTTCGCGTTCGCTTGTCCCAATCACATACCGTACACCATCACTGCGTGTAGAGGTCACTTCAAGAGAGAAAACATTATTGCGGCGCAAGAGTTTGTGTCGAAATTTCTGGGTCGCGCTATCGCTGTATAGAATGTTAAACAGCTGCTCCATCGCCTCAGGGGTCTTACTTGTTTCGTGCGGGGGTGTTACTTCAATGAAGATCTTCTGTTGTCGATAAACTCTTTTAAGATCGGCAAAACGGATAGCTACCATAAAAAGGAGCACAGTCACAAGTACTATGATGGCGACCACAAGGTAAGTCATCATCGTTTCGCTGCTACCGATTGATCTTAAGACATTTTCCATATATTTAACTCCTCGGTGGTGGGTTGCCGATCATAAAGGCTCGTGGATTCACAGGAATATGAACGATCTGTATTTCAAAGTGAAGATGAGCTCCCTCAGCCCATCCCTCCGCACCTTCCTGACCAATCACATCACCAGGCTTAACTGTCTGTCCGACTTGCACCTTATGTGCCGACATATGAGCATAGATTGAATTAATCCCAAAACCGTGGTCAACAATCACACAATGCGATCCGCAACCTGCGAGAACATTGTCGCCAACCTTAATAACTTTACCCTGCATGAATACTGTTACCGAAGATCCAAAGCCGCCATCTATATCTATGCCCGAATGAGCTGCCTGATACGGTGGATTAGGGTGTCCGAACTCTTGAGTGACCACACCTTTGATCGGCCATGTTGTTGTGGCGTCCATAGTAGTTATAAGGCCGCCCTTGGCGTCGCGCACCTCAACTTTATGAGTTACGGGATCAACGGAAACTAATGCATCAGAGGCGCCCTGAACGCCGCTGTTAAGTAGGCCAATGACAGCGAATATGGGCAAGATAATAAGTGCTGCAAGTACACCGATAACAGCGCTGATTTCTCGTCGGAAAGAGTAAAGAGTAGTTGCTATCCGGATGTACTGCATTAGTTAGTCGTCCCGCTTGGCGAGCGTCTCCAAGGGATTAGTCGTAATAAGGGGATGTTCTTCTTCGGAAGCGGTGACATGGAGCGAAACATGTTGCTGATCGGCGATGATCAACGCATCACCTTTATCGCTTGTGAGAAGATACGATTTTTCATAGTCGCTTAGTCGGAACTCTCGCGTTACCTGCTCGATAGTTGTCGTGTCCTGACGCATAAGAATACGTAGTGAACTCTGCGAGGCAATTGCTCGACCGTAATTATCTGAAAGGAAGTCATTGGCCTGCTGCGTAATGAGTGAGACACCAAGGCCGTACTTGCGAGCGCGGCGTACTAGTCCCGCTACGAACTTTGCGCTATCCTCGTGCTGAAGAAGCATCCATCCTTCGTCGATTACTAATAAGCGTCGTTGGGGCTTCAGTTTAACGACATTTTGGACGAAATTTGCAATGATTACCATCATGAGCGGACGCATATCTTCGTGTAGATCGTTGATATCAAATACGATTAAACGGTTATTCAAATCGATATTAGTTTGCTGGTTAAAGACATTCGCCAACGAACCCGAAACATACATATCTAAACGTTTACATAGATCGAATTCTTTTGCCTCTTGTAGAATCATATACAAGTCTTTTAAGACAGGAGTTTTTCCTCCTTTAAACTTGTAGGTTGCTAGAATTGCTCTGTCTAACGCCGATCGTTCAGAATCCGATAGCTTGCCTGCCATCATTGAGATTACTTTTATTAGCTCCTGGGTATGCTGGACAAGTTGCGTGTCGGTGCGCGATGTAGTTGAAAGGTCAAACGGATTGATTTTCTGATCAGACTCTTCGGAAATTTTTATATATGTACCTTCAACCGATATAGCTAAGTTTTCGTATTCGCGTTCAGGGTCAATAACTATAACTTTTGTGCCTTGCATAAGTTGTCGCAATATTTCAACTTTTGAAGTGTAGCTCTTTCCACTTCCAGATTGGGCAAATGTGATGCTGTTTGCGTTATGTAAGCTGAAACGATCGATGATCACCAGTGAGTTATTTGAATTATTAACACCGTAAAGAATACCATCTGACTGAACGAGCTCGGAGGATACAAACGGAAAAGTTAGGGCAGCGGTTTCACTATCAAGATTACGGCGCTGCGCAAGCATATTCTCACCACGAGGAAGTGTGGACTGCAGGCCTTCGACTTGCTGATACTGTGCTGTTTTAATGTAGAACAAGCGAGCGCTTAGAGAAGATTTGAGACTATTTGTAATGTCGTTTAATTCTTCCAGTGAGTCAGCAATGAGCGTAGCGTAGATTGAAACATGGAACAGCTTTTGCTGCCCGCGCCGGATAGCATCGCGTAGTTCCGTGGCCGAATCGAGCGGGTCGGTAATTTCAGAACCGATAATGCCGCCATCTCGGAGCCTTGAGCGCTTCATTGACTCTAATTGAGTGATTTTCTTCTCTAGCTTCTTCAGTGCTTCGTTCGAGTCGGCCTGCTCGATATGATACGACACATCGATGTCATGATTCAGATGAGTAAGTGGATCTAGCCAACCAACCTCGGCGGTAAATGGATAGCCGGATAGAAATATTGTCCGGCGGTATTGACCGTCAATTACCAGGTGATCGGGCTGTTCTTTCATCCCTGCATAAGAAATAATATCCATCGGATCCTGGTCGCCGAAAGAAAGGGTATGCTGCTTGGGTCTCGCTTCACGCTCACGCTGGATTTCTTTGAGTTTGGTAAAGGGGTTTACAAAATTCATGACAACTCTTTAAAAGTAATTCTTCTGCAATAGATCAATAGTTTGTTGTGTAAGGGGTTGTTGCTTTGCATCTGTTGCATTGTACGAGCTGTAAAAAAGATCGAGTAATTCAAGACTGTTTAGTAGGCGTGTTTTGATGCCGACGTTGCCGAGACCTTTTTCTGCGATAGCAAGACGATTGGCTAATTGCTCACGAGCCACCTCTAGACTTTCTTTGCCTTTCGTTCGATAAGGGATAACTACATAGAACTGACGAGACAGAATCTTATTAGTCTTTACGAGTGATTTAACATATTTTGTGTAACTATCGATCTGATTTTTGTACACGTCAACCATTTCGTTTTCCTTCTTCGCTTCGAAACTCTGAAGATAGTCATCAAGATCAAGCGCCCGAACCTTCTGTACGATTTGAACCGAGAACGAGAGTGAGTTAAGAAACGCGCGGTAAATATCTACGATGGCATCCTGCTCGTCCTCGCTCATTAGATGAAAGTTAATCGATGAGGTTTCTATAATGATTCGGTATTCATTATCTGGGAGGATGAGTACACTGTCTTCAACACCCTTTACCGCAATTTGGCGACGTGATGAACCTTTTTTACTTAACTTCGGTAACACGAACATTGAGTTCTCCTTTCTTGCCAACTTCGAACTTCATGTCAGCACGAACATCGGTTGCAAATTGTTCGAGCCTGATAAATTCTTTAGGCGAAATATGAATTGGTTTCTTAACAGGTCGTACCTCTTTAATAGACTCGATGACAATTTCCTGCTCTTCGTGGTTACGCAAGTATGTCGAATTCTTATCGTAAACATAGTAAAGAGGCCGAGCATAATAAATGAGGAGCAGCTTGAGCCACTTCGCAATTATCTTGTCCTTAATGCGGACTGCAAGAGAACCACAGATTACGAATAGCACTAGCATAATAGTAATTTTATATGTAACAAATAGCCCCGAAGGTGAAAAAACGAGCGCGATAATAAAACCGCATATGATAGGGGTACCAAGTAGCATCGCCTGTTGGATAGAGACGTTACCGGCAATCTTATCTTCAACTGTCGTGACTTGTGCGGGTACAATCGAGATTCTCATTATTTTCCTCCTTTTGGACGGGGTGCTTTTCTCACTGTGACACCGGGCTTTGTATTGTCGGCTAGAATTTCCTCATGAAAAGCAGAGACTCTCTTGCCTACTGAGTTAGATGCCTTCAAGGTGGAAGTTTTAATCTCCAGAGGAATAGCCCCGCTCCTCGCAACCATAGGCGATTGCGCGTTCCTTATAGGTATACTGCTTGTGCGAGATACATGCACAGGAGGTTTCACAGCTCCCGGTTGTTTAATAGAAGTTGCGACGTGGCTCATACCTCGAATGAATGTACTGCCGAGCTTTCGCATGCCTTGTCCGCCCGTGCTTATCATTGTTAATTGATTCATAGTTCTATTTGTCGAAAGCAACACTGAAAGTGCGGCAATTGCAAGAAGTGCCGTCACAAAAGGATTGTCTTCGCCCCGAATCAAGCCAGAGAATAAAGAAACAGCCAACATCAAGACAACCACCTGTACAAACAACACAAAAATCGTTGTTATATACATCTTTATCGATGAAACAGCGAAATCTCGGAAGATCGGAAGTAGCCACAGTAAGATGATAAGTGGCGATAAAACAGCTCCTACATAGAGAATGATAAGACGCTTAAGATAATAGATAAGTAGCATCACAGCCAAAATAACCGCTATAGCAATAAATAGAAGAATTCCAATATTTACCGTAGCAGAACTTATGATAAGTCCACCCAAGGCTGTCCAAATAATGTCGTTTGACATTCCGACCAGTAGTGCCTGGATCATGGCGTTTGAAACTGTGATGATTGCATCGATAGCAAAAATTGAAATATTCGCGATGATAAAACTCAGAATGATTTGGGGTATCAGTGAGCGAATGTCGACATCTTCAAATCCGATCACTGACGCGCTCATTACTCTAAAACCAATTAAACCTACAACGAGCAGAAACAATACATCGGCAATTGCCACTGTCACCATCCAGAGATTGAATACCGCGCCGTTTTGAGCCATCAGTGGAGTTGCGGTTGTGAGCTGTTTAAGCATGTCGATAATAGGTTTTCCGACTGAATTTACCACCCCCTTAATGAAACCTCCTATCGCCTCGTTAACTACGTCACCGATACTAACCGACGCATCTATTTTTGGCTGTTGAGTCGTGACTTGCGTCGAACTAATAGGCTTCGATGTATATGCGTTGTGCATGATTGCAACTAGTGCCCCTGCGCCAAGAATGATCACAAGGCCTGTAAAGGCACTTCGCAGCGTCTTTTTCGCCCGTTCAAGCTTCTCGGGGTTACCAGCGCTTGTCATATAGTAATAACCACCAAAGACCATAAAGAATACACATAAAAAAGATGCAAGGGTTAGCATGGTAGAGAATAGGGGTGAAATACCAGATTTCAGCGTTTCAGAAGCGGTCTGTGCATCCGCAAGTAAACTTAGGATTTGGGACATATACTAACCCCCGAAAGCCGACCGGACCATACCGGAAACGAAATCCACGATGGTATACGCAACAAGGACAATTCCTAGCCCAACCCCTGAATATAAGAGCGTTTTCTTGGCTTTTTCAAGCTTCTCTGGGTGTCCGGCACTCGTAATGTAGTGAAATCCGCCTATTACCATATAGACGACAGCGACGGCACCTGCAATACCAACCATAGTTTTAACTATGTTATTTATAAAAACTTGTGTTTGCGCCGCGCCATCTACGGCGAAGGCTACGTCTGCATTAAATAATGCCACCATGCCCACCACTGCAATAGTTAAGGCAAGGTTACGGATATTCCTCACTGTGATCTCCCTACATAAGATATTAAATTAAGCTTAACAAAAGGTTATTAATTAATTATTAAAAGGCTAGTAATAAGCGGAGGATATACTTTAATATGCTTATGGTAAAAAATTAGAAGTCTTTACAATTTGCAGTAATATAGTCTGTTCTTCGATTTTCAGCTCCGCTCATTCCAAATCCTACATTAAGTGCATCTGAAGGATTCTTCACGATCTCTTCATAACCCTTGCGGATAGTTGTAACGTCAGGTCTTATAATGTCAGGAGAGACGGCCTCAAGTTTTTTATAAGCGTCGAGTCTTTTTTCGTAACTAACGTCACCTATCAATACAGGCTTCTGCTCCTTAGCCACCTTACAGAAGTTTGCAGCATTTCGTTGTGGTTGTGTTACAAAACATAACCCCACAATTACAGCGACGACGAGAAGGAAAGTTGCCACGAGTAGCGCTGGGGTTGGTTTATGAAAAATTTGATTCTTTTTGATTTTTGACTTGTTTTCCATTAGCTCCCTCTTTTTGTAATTATCGAAGTCCGAACTAGACTCGCGCAGCCCTCTGTCTTACCTTTACGTAAATTTTTCGCACAAGGACTTTGTTTAATAATAACGAGATGATAACTACAAACACAACACTAATGACGTTTAGGTATACGGCATTAATATAGTAAACATATATTACCCCTATATATAAAACAGTTAATACGAAGAGAAGACTTTTATCATAATCAATGACTACATATTTTTTAACATCATAGTGACGATATATTGCCATTGCGCCGTAAGCAAGCGCGGTAGCTAATGCTGCTGCGTATAATCCGATGAGTGAGATGAGGGCAAAATTTATAATAATATTGATCGCCGCTGCGATAAGTGAAGTGGTCATTACTTGTTTCGTCATTTTTCGAGCGACGTAAATAGCACTATACAATCCGACTATCGCGTTTAAAAAAGCACCTAGAATCAGAATGGGTATATATTGATACGCCGCCTTATAAGCTTCACCTATAGCAAAATCAAATAGCAACGGCAAGACTGCAACCAGCAGTATTCCTAGCGCACCAAAAACTCGTAAACTCATATTAAATACATCCGAAAAGAAGACATTTTTCTTTTTGTCATTAATGTGAATAGAAGCCGCTTCAGTCCATGACATACCGAATATTGAAAAGATGCTGGTAAAGATCGTGGCATATTTGTTTGACACAGCATATATACCATTGGAAGTGACGCCTAGGAAAATGGCAATAATAGTCCTATCAAAAAGACTAATCACCCACCATGAAACTCCGTTAGGGATAAGTGGTAGGGAGTATTGAACAAGTTCTTTTTTTAGTACATTGTCCGGATTACTAAAAGTAATATAGCGATATAAATGGAGCCTAAAGAAAATGTAAACAGTGCCAAGTGTTAGTGAAACCAACATAGTTCCCAAAACACCCGCAATACCCAGTTTGGCATAAACTACGAATCCAAGGGCCGCAGCGACACTGGCCAGTGCACTAATAATGCTTACTGCGGCAAAGTCTTTATTCCTACCAAGTCCTCGAGCAATCTGCAGAAAAAGATTAAAGAGCATTGTCATTATACCTATGCCAAGAATTAATCCTCCATAAGGAATCACAACCAACAAATTAACGACCATAAATACCACAATCGAAATAGCAATTGTCGCAATTACAATTTGCATCGTATTAGATATAATATGTTTCTTTTGACCTTCATCTAAACGTACATCGACTAGGAAGCGAAAGACCGCCATTTCCATCTGGAGAGTCAGTACGGGTGCTAATAACACGGTATACGTAATGACCAGATCAACAATACCGTACTCTGCAGGAGAAAGGAAAAACGTATAAAGTGGCACCAACAAAAGCGCAGCCATTTGAGTCGAGAGTTTTCCAACAGCCAGAATAAGCGTGTTTTTGACTAACGCTTTTTTCTTATTCATTAGACTTCCTAATTAAAGCCTTATCTAGTTCATAGAACTGTTCTTTAGCACGCTTTATTTGTCGTACTATGTTGTGAATCGCAATTTTATCAAAATCCACTTTTGAACCATCGAAAGTATCTATCCTTCGTATATCGACAATATCTCCTTGATAGCCCATGTCATTTAACAAATTAATTGTCTTATCGCTATACGCCATAGGAAGAATCTTCTTAGAGAATAGCAGGCCCAATACCGAGGCATGGAACCTTCCGCCAACTATAATCTCGGCTTTAGCCAGTAACCCAAGAGCCTCTTTAAGATCACCGTTATAGTTGTAAACTTCAATACTTCGGCTCAACTTAGCTGATGCTCTTTGCTGGATCCTGCGAATCGCCTCTTCATCTCCCTCGGACTTACAAAATGACATGTAAACTATTTTGTAACCTTTATCTGACAGGTTTTGTGATAATTTAATAATTTCCTGTTCATACTTATCTGCTGTCACGTCATCAAAGCGGTTTTTACAATTGATTATTGAAAATACCGCCGTCTTCTCTGTCTTGGAAGTAAAAGAACTCGTATCAAGAGTAAACGCGATGTCGGTCGAGGTCCGTACGTTTTTCAAACTTTTGAAATTGTCTGATGATGCACTGTCTCTAAAGCACACATCCTTAGCCCTCCTTAGTATGTCGCGTACAAGCTCCGTATATCTTCTACTTTTTGAAGGACCGAAATTAGAACCCAGAATGTAGTATGGCCGTTTCAAATTCCGATAAAAACGGTGCTCACTTTCCCAATGCTTCCAGTCGCCGTTATCGATGAATAGCGATCCGCCAACATATACATAAAGATCGTTTTTATTAATAAGCTTATTAATAAGCAAGTTCTTAGGATAAATATATTTTTCTATAAACCTTGCCAATAAAAGAAGTTTTCGCTTGCTGTAAACGATAATGTTTGGCTTATTCATTATTGCACTAGGCGACTTACTGACAACCGTAAACTGATTCTTATAACGATTAGTAATTATATGAAGAAAAAGATCATCTCCTAGATTCTGCAGATCGTAAAACCTTAAAAATACTTTCTTCATACTATCCTATCTTCCTTCTGACATTATTTCTGATCCACAATAAGTTAATAAGCAGTCTCTTGTTAAATATCGCAAGTGCAGAGAATAGCCTATTTTTTCTTCCAACCTGCGAATTATTGAAAATAATGAACTTATTTTGATCAATGAAGTCGATACAATTCGTAAATAAATCAGATCGACGATCCTTCAGGGGAATAAGTCCCGCAATAGACACTGACTCGGTAAAGAGTTTATTGACTACTGCATCTTTCAGATCTTCCCTGTTATTGGTAGTTACATCTTCATGTATTTTATGAGCCACTAAAAGTGAATCAGCGCGTTTTTCATTAAAGCGTGCTCGCATTACACTACCACTGCGCTGAAGATAGTAATAAGGCGTAAACGCACTAATTACGACCTGCTTCGCCGCCTTAAATACATTATAGTTAAAGTACATGTCTTCACCGAACGCGATATCAGGATCAAACCGAATATTCCCGATCGTAGAGTGCCTGTAAAGTTTCGCGCACTGGGAGTTAAGTATTCCCTTTTCGTACAGCAATACATTACTTGCCTCGTGTGAGTCAAGAACAGTATGATCCTCATGAGCCGCATATTCAGGTACGAATTTAAGGTTTCTGAAGCTTTTAATGCCACCAACACAAACATCGGCTTTTGACGATTCGATCATACGAACCATCTCTTCGAGCATATTCTTAGTGACATAGTCATCGCCGTCAATAAAACAAACATACTCGCCTTTTGCCTGATCGAGTCCGACATTGCGCGCCACAGAAGGACCACCATTAGGCTGATGGGTTACCTTTATTCGTCTGTCTGAACGCGCAAACTTTTCAGCTATTTCACCTGTTGAATCCGCGCTTCCGTCATTGATCGCAATTAGCTCAAATTGGTCCATCGTCTGTGAGAGAACCGACGCGAAACATGCCTCCAAATAGGGGGCTACATTATATAGTGGAATAATGATACTGACTTTAGGAATTTTCATGCTCTTCATCTTTCTATAAACTTACAAACTGATATGGAATTATTTCGGCTTGCCCGGCGACAAAGTAGGCAACATAAAAGTAAACGAGACAGAATAGAACACACAATATCTGTATGATTGTTTTATCAGTACGGGTCTTAAATGCTTCGGGAAGTTCAGAGATTAACACAAGAGTAAATGGAGTAAAGAATAAAGATATCCTAAAGATTGCCGCAGAGCTAAACCAAAGACCAATCGTCGATATCTCTACCAAGGCTAACACGAAGTACATTCCTGTAAATTCGTTCTTCTTACTAATCTTTTTATAAAAGTAAGTAACGATTAAAATCATAGAAATTTTAAATGCAATCATCGTAGCGCTAACACCACTGACATAATCCGAGTAGTTTGCATATTTTTCAAAGATGCTTATTTGTGTGACAAGATGAAATAAGATCGGCGCCAGACATACCACAATAGCAGTTGCAACCGTCGATCTTAAAAGAAATCGACTTGGCATTATGGCATCTTTCTTTCGAATTAGGATCTTGAAAGCAGGATAAGCGACAAGCCCTATCAAAGCGCTGAGGTGGAACATTGAAGCAATGATCGTAAAGATAATAAAACGCTTGTTTTTCCCTTTCATCAGATGGGTAATTGCAAAGAAGACAATTGATATAGCGATACCTTGCCGGGTTGCATTCAGCGTAATTGGGAATACGATCACTAGATAAAGAAGATAGATAAGGGATTTATGAGAGGCCTGCAAGTTCCTCAGTCCATAGTAGAAGAATATTATCGTTAGCGCGGCTGATGCTAAAAACAGCACGTAAGGTTGATCGCTGAAGAGTTGACCCGCCTTTATCAGAGCAAAGAATCCCGGTTCAATATTATAGGTATTACTGGTTATGTAGTCTGAAAAAGACGTATTAAGAAACGCGTTAAACAGTCGTTCGTACGATGCGTAGTCGGTACCGACGTAATATCGCAGTCCGCCCACCAGAATAGGAATGATGAGTGCGATGCCGATTAATATTTTCTTTGCATAACGCAGCCCAAGATACATAAACGCTGCGGCAAGCAGGAAAGATACGAGATAGAATATTAGACTCGAGGTATCACTCATGACATTACCTCTTCATATATATTCTGCATTGTCGTGACCGAAGCAGGCACGCTATACTTTGAAACCGTCGACAGATTGTGTTTACGAATTTTCTTCACACGTTCTTTATCTCTATACAGTCTTACGACGAACTCAATAAAGTCTTCTCCTGAAATAAAAAGATATCCATTCAACTCGGAGGTAATAAGATCGCGATGCCCTCGGTTATGAGACGCGACCAATGGGAGACCGACAGCCATAGCTTCAATTAAGTTAACCCCTAGCCCTTCACGTTTACTTGAAGAAACCGCAATATCAGATAAGGCCAATAGACAGTCGACATCTTTACGGTAACCAAGGAATTTTATCTCGTCATTCAAGTCTAATGTATTAACCAGCTTCTTGTAAGTAGCTTCTGAACTGCCGATACCGCAGAATATAAGTTTTATCGAAGGAATTTTCGCCTTTAAAACCTCCATTTGTTTAATCAAGAAGGCTTGGTTTTTATTGCCATTAAGTTCGGCAATATAAATTAAGATGAAATCGTCCGCTGCAAAACCATATTCCTTGCGTAACTGCTTTTTTTTCGTGGCAGATACCGACTGGAATCTCTCAATGTCAACCCCTACACCAGTAATATATTCGACTTGCGTCGTAAAGTTTCTTTTGGCACGGCTAAAGTCTTCGCTATTTATCGTGATTAGCGTATCCGTATATCGTGCTAGACTTTTCTCAATCGGATAATATATTGCCCAATTTAGCAGAGGCGCACCTTTAAAGAAATGAAATCCATGGGCGGTATAAATCAACTTCGTTCCATAATTCTTACGAGCTCCTCGAGCCGCCAGACGCGTCACGACACTTCCCATCGGAGTATGGGTATGAATGAGATCATACTTCTCTTTTTCAATCAGTGAACGAAGTTGTCGTATCGCCTTTAGGTTATCAAGCTTTAAAGGGCTCCGTGCAAAAGGAATCGTAAAGTGCTTGTCGCAATCAAGAACTTCCTCTTCCCCAGCAGATGCATAGTGCACCTCGTTTCCTTGTTCTTTTAACATTCTCATCAACGGACGATTAAACTTCGAGAAATTCGCCGTGTGAGAGGTAAAGAGAATCTTTTTATCTTTAATCATCACTCTGCCTCACTTAAAGTCGCATGTACTGGATCAAATTCATCTTCAACTTGATGTCCTTCTTTATGCCCTTTAACAGCAATGACTGCCCAAACGGTTTTGAAGATACACTTTATATCCATCATAACACCAAAACTCTTAGCGTATTCGCCGTCCATCTTGGCCTTTTTACTAATGCTCAGCTCATCTCTTCCATTTACTTGAGCCCACCCGGTAATTCCAGGAACGAGTGAATTAGCACCATATTTTTCCCTAGCTTTTAATAATTGTGTTTCAGTGACGATAACTGGCCGAGGCCCCACGATACTCATGTCTCCTTTAAGAACATTGAGCAGCTGAGGTAATTCATCTATAGAAAGTTTACGCAGTACTCGTCCAACACGTGTAATATACATATTCGCATCTTTAAGGCTATTTGTTGGGCTGTTTCTAGGTGCACTCGTTTTCATTGTTCGGAATTTATACACTCTAAATGGCACTAAATTCCTACCCGCTCTGGTCTGGCGAAAAAATACAGGTCCTTTCGACTCAATCTTAATAAGTATAGCTACAATACTAAGTGGAACGAGAAGAAAGGTGAGAGCAATAAGTGAAAGGACAACGTCAATAAATCTTTTGAGAAAGAGACCGTACATACCCTTGCTACTTAGTCTTTCGTGGTGGCCTTGATACCTTCTTTACTGGAGTCTTTTTTGTTTTAGCCGTAGCTGACGCTACCTTGCTTTTTGTTTTAGTAGACGTCTTCTTAGACACTGTCTTTTTGGCGGGCAGGGGTGCTTCAGCTTTACGTATGTGAAATAGTTCACTCATCGTTTTTATAATAGCAACCATCTTCGCGCGCCTTAAGGATGACTTAGATTTTTTTAATGTTTTGTAATGGGTAAGACTATAGTCATAAGCAAAGAATAAAGCCAGCAGAGAGATGATGAGTCCGCCAATTCCCGTTACCAATAGGATAAACGACTTGTGGACATTATACGGTGTCGAAGAATAACTTGCCTCGTCCACCGAACGAACGTTATCTAGTTTATAAAGTTTCTCTGCCTGCTCCTTGAAAGAGGCAACTGAACCTTCCACTAGTGTCTTACTCGTGTCTGGACTAGGGGTAGATATGGAAACTTTTATCACATCTGTATTTTTTTCGTTTGTCGCATCAATAGAATCCACGAGTGTATCGTAGTCTATATCCACCTTTTTCTCACTTATCACAGGCTCGAGGACACGACGAGACTTAAATAGCTCAATATAGTTGTTAATTAGTGTAACGTCTTGCGTTGTTCTCTTATCATTTGGGTTAATAAGAATGAGTGTCGCGCTGCTTTTATACAGCGGCGTTTGAATATAAGTGTTATAAACGTGGCCTAATGCAAGAGCAATAAGAATGCTTCCTACAATCCACATCCATTTTTTCGCATAAAATCTAAGTAAGTGATATAAATTTATATCCTGCACAACATTCTCCTCAATAAGTCTTACCGAGAATAACATATATTTACCTTTTAGTAAATATTGTTGTTTTATATATTAAGCGTAAGCGATTCTACTGTTGAAGATATGATCGTATTTTTTGTTTAGCCGCTTCCAGTGTAGCAGGGTTTGGCTCCATAACGTACAACGGGGTGTTGCCCATGCTATAGGTAGGGGCCTGCTTACCTGTTCCATCCACACTGATAGCTTCTGTCTTCCACAGTCTTCTTTCTTCAAGCTGCTGCTTCACCAAGGCTGCTACTTTATCTCCGGAGATATCCGTCTGGATTGATGACTGTAACGTAGAGATTACCGCATTGTAGTTTGCAAGAATACTAGGACTGCTAAGTTTGTCCACAATTGCCTCAATGACACGTTGTTGGTTTCGTCCTCTTGCCCTGTCTCCTTCGGCAAAGCTGTAGCGCTCCCTTGAGAATTCGAGTGCCTGCACACCATTCATCGTATTGTAACCTTCCTTAAATGACTTGAAAGCCTGATCGGAATATACTTCGACACCGCCTAGAGCATCAACGACAGAAACTAAAGAGCTGAAGTTAACACGCAAATACGAATCGATAGATGTGCCGTATAGATCTTCCATAGTTTGTATCGACATATCAACACCGTAAATGCCAGCATGGGTCAATTTGTCCCGAATCCCAGTTGTCCCGTGTAACTGTACATAGTAATCACGTGGTGTATTAACAAGTAGGATCCTGTGTGACACCGGATTCACAACAGCCAACATATTGACGTCGCTGCGAGATACAGTACTAATCTGCCCATATGTATCAATGCCGCTAATGTAGACGACAAACGGCTTTGAAATATTCACAGAGGACTTCATTGAAGCCACCTTCACTTTGAACGTGGCCAGCACTTCTGTCGTGTTAGAGAAAGATTGATCTGTTTCTTTTACAAGACCAAGCTGGGAATCTGTCACCACTCCTATATCGCTAGTGTCTGCTTTTAGCGTTGCAGTGACCGCCGAGAGACCTTCGAATTTAGTTTGACTAGCCTTCGTCAGCTTATCCACCTCAACCTTAACCGCATCCGCATTACCATCATTCCCCACTAGTGCAGCACTCTTCGCCGCGCTAAGTTTTATATGACGGTCTTTCTTTGCTATCACACTATAACTTTCAAACTTTTCCGTGTCATTTCCGAGACTCCCAAGAAATGAAGCAGTCGTATTGAGAGCTACAGCAATATAAAGACAAATTCCTATAATCAGAACCGAAAAACACGAGATAATTATCTTTTTTCTTCGCGAAGCCTTGTTTTTAAAATGAGGAAAAATAATCCAGGCAATAGGTAGAGTCACCGCCAGAGCTACCAAAAGATATAAAAGAGGAATAATATTAAGTCTAATAAGCGTAAAAGCGACGAGAAGATAACTCACCAGTAATAGGATTCCTACAGATGGATAAAGCCACTTCTTAAATAATTCTTTAATCATAGATGCTGATTCTATACTAAATTGGTATTTTTATCAAATATATTTAGCTAAAAATAAAAGCCCTAAAAGGCTTTAGAAGTAGGTGTTGCTCGGCCGGAGAAGAAATCTCCGGCCGAGCAACTGAGCGCACGGCCTAGTCGAAAAGGTCGTCCAGGAAACCACTGTGGCTGCGGTGGTGGTGACCGCCGCGCCGGTAGTGGTCGCTGCTGGACCCGCCGTGGTGGACGACCCCGACGTGATGAAGGACCCCGACGTGGTGGTCGCTGCTGCTCACGTGGTGATGCGTCGCCATGTAGCCGTGAGCGTTGAAGCCGTCCATGGTCGCGACTCGCGCAATGATCGCCTGCAGCTCACCCGCGTCGAGGTAGACCGACCGGTGACGCGGACACTGGTCGATGACCACGCCGTGATCGGTCACCTTCTGCATCGGCTCGCCACACGGCTGACCGGTGCTGCTCCTCGGCTTGGGGCAACGAATCATCTGTTCGGACATGCGTGCTCCTCCTCAATCGTAGACAATTGAGCACCGAGATATGATACCTAAAAAGCTAAGTCCTGTCAAGAGGTGGGATTTCGACTACCTCACCTGGCTGATCAATAACACACAGAGGTGTTTCGGCATCAAGCGATGACCCGACTGGCACTAGTAAATTCCCTCCATGAAGGCGGCCTGTCTTGTTACCGAGATCATTGATGCGGCGTCGCTGATCAAAATCACCTATAGCACTAATGATTCGTGCACGCGATACGTCCGTCCATGCGTCAATGGCTTTGCGAGTCTCGTCACTTTCTGGCCCCTTACCATATACTTCATCTGTCCTATCTTCAAGTGAGGTCCAGCCCTCCATAAATTCTTGAGCCAGAATAAGGCTGTTGGCTGGCGTATGTGCCACAAAGAATTGTCTTGGCGTTGTAATACCTTCTTTTTTTCCATCCAAATGCTTACGAAGTGCAGACAGCACGGCGAATTGCTCACGCAAATTCTCAGGTTCCATATCCGTCTCAGTATCATGAGCTTTTTGGCTGGAGCCCGGCTCACTAATTTTTACCGCAATTTCTGTAAATTCCGCTACTCGAAGACCGAAAGTAAAGGAGTATTTGCCTGCACCGAGTAAGCGGGTATTCGGAACATAAGCCTTGCGTGATTCAGGTGAAGCGGCGATATAAAGCTCCATAGCAGCACGAAGCGCCTCATTTTGTTCGAGGAGTTCTTCGCCTTCAGGAGTTGAATCTATAATATGAAATTGTTCTTTAAATCGCGATGTCATAGTCAGCGTCGAATTATACAATAAAACTCCTCACGAATCAACTATCGCGTGGGTTGTTCGACGACAAGACCAAATTATGCTACGGTACATACTGCCCGAGAATACTCGAGGCATCCGGCAGATAGATACAGGTGAAAGGTACCTCGTGACCACTCCTCATGATGATCCCGACTTCGACCAAGACAGGTACAGCGAGATCTTCGATCGCGTCAACCAGGCAGCAGAGAGCGCCAAGGCCGTACCTGGTATGAAGGTCGACGTGACCTTCGATGGTGTCACCGTCGTCGTCACGCCGGGCATGTCCTGGACAGAACTCGACGCTGCAACACTCTACCTCTATTACAAGGGCGAAATTCCTCCGACCGAAGAAGAATCCGGGTAATCCAGTGCGTCGCGGTGAAGCCACGCAATTGCTTCACCGCGATGCGTCCCCTTTTTATCTGTCGATTTTCTTGCAAAATAAATAACCGCCATTTCTGACGGTTATTTATATAATTTCATGGAGGGTCCAGTGGGGCTTGAACCCACGACACCCTGCTTAAAAGGCAGGTGCTCTAACCAGCTGAGCTATGGACCCGCATAGCATACGCTCTGTAAAAGATACCACTTTTAAGGGGTGTCTGTCAATGTTTCGACTCTTTTTCGCGTCGAATTTTTTTGTTGCCAAGCATAAGGTCAGCCACAGAAAGGGCGAGTCCGACGGTAATAATGACGCCGTGATATTGCCCCAGAAGTTCATAAATCGGCTTAGCCGTATCATCCACCACTAATGCAGCTCCGAGCGGCTCGATCAAAAAGGCCACCGCCAAGATGGCAAAGATAGCCGAGCTGAGAAGACGGAGCAGTTTCCCTTTTACGGTTGCACCGCTAAAAAATAGCAATACGGCGGGAAGCAGAATAAGGAGTGAAGCCACAACACTACTCAGTGGCGGGCGGATAATTTCGATACCAGCTTTCGCCACGATAGGCGTCAGATCATTTGTCCATAGCGCCGCAAAAATCGAGCCAGCCGCAAGTGCCAATCCCAAAAGACCGAGTCGTCGTTTGGTCGTATACGCCGCGAGGAGCAAAGCACCAAAGATTACTCCTGCAACAATAAGAAAACTCATAATTGCCATCCTTCTATATTATTTTCATCAAATGAAGCCTCGCCGTCGATCATTATCTTTTTGGCATTAACCGTCCCCGCTGGCACTTCGATAACATAACGCGCTGCGTGCTTGGGGGTGAAACTTTCAAACGGATAACTTTCCGGAGGAGCGTTTTTGACAATATAAACAATCTTCTTATCCTTATCGAGCCAGATAATATCGATAGGATATTTCATGTCCTTCATCCAAATCGGCCACTTGTCATCGCTATCATAAATAAACAACATTGCTTCACTTTCACGAAGACTCGTCGTTCCGGAGAGACCTTTATCACGAGTTTCCGGTGTCTTTGCCACTTGTGCCGCAAACACGCCGTCACCCAGACGAATAGTGACATGAGGACGAAGTTGCGGTGCAAAAAGATAATACGCGGCAAAGCCAACCAGACCAAGGATAAGGAGGACTAATGCCCAAGAAAGTACATTCCTTCGAACGCTCACTTATAGTACCCACTTCATCATGGGTTCTATTATATCAGTTAAGTAGATTCAGGCGCCGACTTTGTCTTTTTTGACACGTCGCTTGGCATTCATTTCGACATATTCGATCACCGCACTGGCGACATCTCGTCCAGTTACTTTTTCGATACCAAATCCAGGGCTGGCATTTACCTCAAGGACAAGTGGTCCCCGTTTACTGCGCATCATGTCCACACCAGCAATGTTAAGACCCATCGCTTTGGCGGCTTTAATGGCCATCTTGCGCTCTTCATCGGTCAGTTTGATAGGAGTCCCTTCACCGCCCTTGTGGAGATTTGAACGGAAATCATCGTCAAGGCTCTGGCGCCTCATACTTGCCACGACGCGGCTACCCACCACAAATGCACGGATGTCGACACCAGCCGACTCTTCCACGAATTCTTGTAACAAAATGTTCGTCCCGTCATCGTTGGTCAAATAAAACGCCTGGAGTACTGATCGTGCGGCTTTTTTGGTTTCGGCGAGTACCACACCATTACCGTGTGTGCCCGTCGCGAGCTTAATAATAACCGGCATGCCACCAAGATGATCGAGCAGATCGTCGATATCGGTCGTATTCCGTGAAAAAACCGTCTTTGGAATTCCCACACCAGCTCGGGCCAGCACCTGAATACTACGTAGCTTATCGCGTGAACGATTGATCGCAATCGAGCTCGAAGCACTATAAATACCCTGCACTTCCAGCTGGCGCACGATAGCTGTTCCGTAGCGAGTCATGTTAGCGGCAATTCGAGGAATAATCGCATCGAAATACTCCAGCACTTCACCCTGGTAGCTCACGACAGGATTGCTTTGCTCGATTGTAGCGTAGCAATCACGATACTTAATTACCTTAACTTGGTGACCTCGCTTTTTTGCCTCTTCTTTTAGTCGTTTTGTCGAGTAATTACCCGGCCCGTTTGATAAAATACCAATCTTCATCATACTCTCCTTATTTCTTGGCAAAATCTAGTAAGAAACGGCTTAGCAGTGCCCGCTTTTCTTCCAGATATGCGCCGCCGGCCATTTGCGGGCTATTATTGACTTCGAATACAAGCCATTTTTTCGCTTTTTGATCAAATACAAGATCCACACCCGCCACCTGCCTATTCATAATCATAGCAGCCCGTACGGCAATTGCAGCAGCTTCTGAGCCGAGATCTTCTTCGGTGATACGCTCAGCCTGGGCTCCCTTGGATGTGTTATTTAGATGCGACGTCTCATCTGTCTTGGTTCGTTTTATGACAAACTCAACTGTTTTGTACAGGACGATAACTCGAAAATCGCCATCGTTTTCGACATATCGTTGACTGACATAGAGCGCTTTTTGCTCTTTTGCAAGTCGACACACCTCATCGAATTCTTTCTTTGAGGTAATGAGGTAATTTGATTCGCCCTGTTCGCTTGCGACGTCCTTCATAACAAATGGGAGGCCAAACGTAGCGGAGAGCTCGGTAAAGGTACCGTCGAGATGCTGACTTGGCAACACAATACTATCCGGCACGGCAATATCAAATCGCGCCAACCGGAGATATTGCGTAAGTTTTGTACGCGCGTGGTAAGAAGCCACTTCTTGATCGATAAAATTAACACCCTGCGTCGCAGCGACTTCAGTCATCGCGGCGGCAATCTCGGCTTTTTTAAAGTATGTTTTGAAGTACACCAGATCATAGTCGGCCAGGCGGGCCTGGTGGTTCAGAATCGTACAATCAATCCGACTGTCAAAGATGTCAAAGCGGATATCATCATAAGTCGCGAAATCACACACCAATTTACTATCAGATCGAGTCAGGCTTTCGATAAACTGACGTATCGATTTTGAATCTTGGCTATTCATCACGAGCACACGGAGGTTTTTCCGTTTTTTCAGTACACCATCTTTTGCCACATCCACAACAAATCGGCGACGGAGTGTTTTCTTACCAATAAGCATTGGGTAGCGATTATTGCCACGGTCAGCCAGGGTTAACTCGATACGAACTTTCTTAGAACGGATTTTTACGAGTAACTTTACCTTGTACCGTTCCTGCATGACACCAAAGGAATTACGTACGGAAGTTAATTTATAGTGATTCGTCGTAATAACTTTACCAGTGTAGTAGCGCGACCCTGGGGCGAAAAGTGTAAAATACAGGATGCCGTCACGTTCTTCGATATTGCTCGCCCAGAGTGATGAATAATCCGCGCCAGTGTCGACTTTTGCCGGGACGCCATTAATCCCCTCTTCGGGGAAAGAGATGAGCTCACGTGACCCAATATGTATTCGTTCTGGTCGCATAGTAGTCCTTCTATTTTACCGGAGTTTCTCTATTAGCGTCAAAAAGCGCGGCTTCATCCGGCCGAGTTGGATCGAACATAGCCGAAAACACCCACGCTAGTTTTTCAAGTCGTTCTTCTTGATCAAGTTTGGCAACTTCATTGAACCATTGGTTGGCCTTGCCGCTTCCTAAGAAATACGAAATATCGCGAGCATCAAGACTATTGCCTCGAGTCGTCCGCAGCACGGTGGTATATGCCGTATCAAATGCCTTTGCTATAACAAATTCACTCAGAGGCCCCACTTTTTCCAGAGCAAGACGACGTCCCATTATATCGTGCGTCTGCCTAAAGTGACGCGGCGTTCCTTCGGCGGTATCGAGTCCCATCTGGAAGCCTAATGACAAGAAGTACGGCAGTCCCACGACGCGGGTCTTACCCGTGATGATCTGCTCAACAGCAGTACAAATCCCTTCTTCGGCAGCCACGTTACCAGGAAGTGCTTTACGCTTAATAGGCTCGGTTTGTTCACGAGCATTCTGGTTACGAAGCGTATGAAGTGCCTCGTGAAATGCCACACCTTTTATCGTGGTGGAGGTGAAGTCAGCTCGGTTTTCTCCGATACGCACTTCTCTTGCCATATTGTTGGTCCCCGCTGCCGCACCTGCAGAAGGAACTGCCTTCCAACCTTTTTGCGCAGTGCCAACAATAGTCAGCGCTTGCTCAAAATAGGGAATCGAATCTTTGGCCGGTACGGGGGCGTCAACTTCTTGAGCCAAAAACTCATGGAGACCGGGAAACAGTATTTCGAGATCGCCGCGGATAATTTCTATTGTGTGCGGGTTCAGCTCGTATGATATATCACTAGTATCTCCGCTTCTTTCACTCCCAATCAGACCATGGAGCTCTGTAGCCGTTTGGACCCGAAGAGGATCACTTGAGGAAAGGCTCTTGTCAATCTTTTGATGTTCATTTTTGAGCAGATGTAGGAATACATCTTTTTCGGGCGCGCCGAATATTTCAAGTGTCATTGCGCCGGCTCGCTCCCGCGAAAGTTCACGATTTGCGGCAACGCTCCCGAGTCCACGGATAACCTCTTGATGGCGATAGACCTCTGCTAGCTTTGCTCCGATTTGCTCATACGCCATGTCCTTAAGCGCATCTGACGTTTCCACATCAGCGACGATTTCATTGAGACTTTGGAGCAATTGGCGTTCTGCCTCTCGCATTTCGTCAAGCGATAGCGACGGATAGTCGACCTCTGGCCAATCCATATCGCCTGCTAAAAAAGCCGCCTTGGCTTCTTTGCGGCGAGCGGCAGCTTCACGATCATCCGATCCTATGGCGTAAGGCTCGTTTGAGCTCACACTCGCAATCGGAAAACCTTGAAATCTTTCAAGCGTTTCATGGGTCGACATACTAGTGTTATTTATATCATTTTGTGCAAGAAAAGTCAATATAAATACGTAGGATAATGGCTGGAAACATCATGGTTTTAAGTAGGGGCTCCGAGCAGATTCACTCGAAGCCCCTAGGGCTGTTTTACTTGCGTTTACGCACTACTTGATCGGAACTAGGGCAACCGGATGATGCCACCACGCAGCTTCGCGATGTTCTCGGGATTGTCAGCGTCGTCCACCGCCAGAAACTCGATGCGTCCCTCGCTCCAGTTGAACCAGGCTTCGATACCTTCGAGTTTGATCGTAGGATCCTCCAAGCAGTCCATGAAGACCGGCTCACCTGACTCGGCATGCAAAACACCGACAACACTCCCGGCGATACTCCCCTTGTGCGGACCATCGACCTCTTCGGCAGCGGCGGTGAAGACCAAGAATCGAGGATCCCCGGACAATGCCACCAGATCAGTGAAGTCCAGTTTTGCCCGAGTCTGTTCACCTTCGCGAAGAACCGGCAGCGTACCGAGCACGTGATTGTACCCGTTGATGGCCAGAAGCTCCAGGCTGTCGACCTTGAGGTCGTTGCAGATACTCCGCATGACCTCGTTGAGCGACAACCGAATCAACATATTGTCGCCCGGCTGCATGGTTGCCTCGTCGATGCAGTTACCACGCTGAGCGAGGATTAGCTGTCCGTTCCAGACAGCGCTCCCTTCGATGTTGAGCTCACCCAGCACGTGACTTTCGAGGTAGGCGTGAAGCCCTTCGAAGTCGATGGGTGCGGCAATACCGATGGCATTGCCACTGCCATCAAGCGGATACACGACCGCCTTGGAACGACGTCGGCCGCCCCATGTAACACCGCCGGATCCCGTGATGAGGAGAAGACCGTGAGGGAAGCGCGTGATCGCGTCTTCCTTGACGCCCGTCCCATCGTCGGAGAGACCGTAGAGGTCAGAGTGTGAGATATACACCAACGCCTCGAAGTCCGGCTTGTGCTCGGCTGCAAGCCCCGGATCTTGGGGAAGATCCCCAGGAATGATGCGTCGAGCCGTGCCCGGATGCAAAAGGCTACAGTCTTTGAAAGCCGAGAACGCCTGGTATACCTCTCCCTGCGGCAACATCGCCGAAAGCAACGTCACCTGATCATCACCGACCGCGTGCAGCATCCGACCCGTCCAGCCGACACCAGAGGCAGCCGACAGGTAGGCAGGAATTTGCGCGCTGGGGTTGGCAATGCGCAGATCGCCCAGTTCGATGAGCGGAAGCGACATTCTATCTTTCCCTTCGTCGATTGCAAAACAGAAACGCTCCGAAAGAGCACTTCAGATTGGTTATTATACTGTATTCTTTATAATCTGTAAAGCGGTCCTAGAAGAGACTTTTTTTCTTTGCCCCGTTGAACTGCTCGAGTAGTTCGCGCTGCTTTTTGGAGAGCTTAGTCGGTGTTTCGACAAGAACACTCACAATATGCGCGCCACGAGAATTTCCACGAAGGTGAGGAACACCATGACCGGCTAGTTTGAAGTCCGTACCACTCTGGGTCCCAGCGGGAACTTTCATGCGGATTGTGCCGTCAACGGTCTCAACATCTATTTCTGTTCCCAGCGCCGCTTCTATCATAGAGACGCGTTCTTCACTGAGAATAATATCGCCTTCCCGAGTGAATTTCTTGTGCGGCTTGACTCGTATACTGACATAAAGATCACCTTTGGCGCCTCCCCCAACGGCTTCACCGTGTTCACGAAGACGTATCGTCGATCCGTCATCAATTCCTGAAGGGATCTTCAGCGTAATAGTCTGCTTACGGCGCTCCGTTCCTTTGCCGCGACAAACAGAACATACTTTTTCGGGCACTTTACCGCTTCCATCACACGTCTCACAGGTCACCGCCTGCTGAATTTGGCCAAAGATCGTATTCATAACACGCGTTTGCTGGCCAGCACCTTTACAGGTCGGACATGTTTTCATACTATGGCCAGGCTCAACAGTCGTTCCGTGGCAATGAGAGCATTCGTCCTCCATAGTGAGTTCGATTTTTTCTTCTACCCCGAAGACTGCTTGCTCGAATGTCAGTGCGATACTCGTCTCGACATCCCGGCCTTTGCGTGGTCCTCGCTGACGCTGATTCCCTCCGAAGAATTGTCCAAATATATCGCCAAGTCCTCCATCGCCAAAATCAAAATGAACATTTTGACCACCAAATCCGCCGCCAAAGCCTTCAAATGGATTGCCGCCAGCTCCACCTGAATCACCGCCAACTCCGGCGTGACCAAACTGATCATATCGCTGTCTTTTCTGTTGGTCTTTTAGGATTTCGTAGGCTTCATTAACTTCTTTAAACTTCGCCTCATCACCCCCATCTTTATCTGGGTGATATTTTACGGCAAGTTTACGAAATGCCTTCTTGATTTCATCAGCACTTGCAGTTTTGGCCACTCCTAATATCTCGTAGTAATCGCGTTTACTCATCTGTTATTTATTGTAGCGAATTAGCACTGTCATGTCTAGAGTGCTAGTAATCATTGAATTATTTATCGTATTATTATATAGTATATAAGTCATAATTTGACCCGAACCCCGAGGTGATGGTTGTGAGAGTGAGACATAAACCTGGCTGCGACGCCTGGCATCTCGCCCTTATTGCAGAGGGCGGTATTTACGCGAGGTGCGCCCTGAAAGTGAGTGGAGACGTGCCCTGGGGAGTTCTTCCCATTGTCCGTCTTGTAAAAGATTGGGGTAAGCGGGAAGAAACTGCCTACCCTCTCACATCCGAGAAGACAATCTATACAGCAGGGTGGCTCGCCCAGGAAGAACGAAACCTGGATCACTGTGAGCGCCGGCTGACGCTCTGGGCACCAAATGAGGAGGCGTTTACCCTCGCTCACATGATGCTCGGACCCGATGCCAACGTGGACACCAAACAACACATCATCACTATCGAATGCTGCAGCGAACGCGGCTGGTGATCGGAGAGCTCCCGCGAGGGAGCTCTTTCACTTTCCCATAGAGAGATTCATTGACAAAATGCGTGAGCACTCTATAGTTATTCTGTCGCAAGACTCGACCTAGTTTGGAGAAGAAACGTGACTCAGCTGCGTACTCATGCAACAGATTGCCACGGCATGGAGACTCAACTCGTTCTGGCTGGTGTGCGAAATGCCATAGAAATGGCAGAGACGACCCATCTTTCAGACCCAAATACTCCTATACGGCAAGGACTTCGCTATATTGAGACGTGGCTCAATCAGGACCGTGCCGAGCGTACAAGCGGTCACAGCTGCACTGTGCACGACCACATCACCGCAACGTTCCATTCGGCACACCATGGGTGGATTGCCACCCATGATCTTACGCGACTTGTCATGATCCACTCCGATCAACAGGTGCTGCGAGAAGCAAAGTACCTGCTGCGGGGTGGCGATTTCAGTGAAGATGATGAGACAATCGTTATCTACTGCTGTGCCGACAATCTCTGACAAGCAAAAGTGAGGGCGAGGGGACTTCCCGTCTCTTCACTTTCACAAAAGAGACAAGTGTATTATAGTTACTCTGTCATTAGACTCGACCTACATCGGAGAGACCATGAGCGACCGGCACACGCACAGGGTAGGCTGCCAGGGCATCAAGACGCAGAACATTCTGATCGAACTGTGGGAGAGTGGCAAGGCTACTGCCGAGCAGGATGCATCTGTTCTGAGTGGCTTGAGCTTCATCAAGAACTGGCTCACACAGACTCGTGCACAGCGCAAAGAGGGTCGTCAGGTATGTACCGAGCACGACCACTCCATTCCCGTCTACCACGCCACAGAGAACGGATGGCGAATCACCTACGATCTCACTCGACTTTCGATTTCCCATCCAGACCCGGCCGTACTGGAAAAAACCAAGGAGCTGCTTGGTGACGGCAATCTCAGTCCCTACCACGATGTGATCATCGTCTGCTGTTGTATCACCGACTAGGTCGAAAGGCTCTCTTGCTTTGCTGCAAGGGAGCCTTTCGACTTTTAATAATTACTGTACTTTACATAGCGTTTTAGTAACCAAATACCCACGTGATTTGCTCTAAGGTGTAAGGAGTGATGATGATCACAATCATTGACATTATTCAATAATATTATTGATTATTCTACAACATTTTTTTAATTAGTTTTAATGTTTGCAGGACTAGTATGATGACATAGGGCTGTGGAGTTCTTGAAAAATAACTTAGAAAAAGCATTCGGAGGACTGATATGCAACACTCAACGTTCCAAAATAACAATCAATTATTTCTTATGGGAATCACTATTTTTGCTTCTATCACAGCGGCAGTTATCGTATCTACTCTCGTTATTATGTCACTTATGCGAGGAGAAATCGCAAGCGCACTCTCTAATCACGTCGAAACTAACGCACCAACTTCTCAAACAACTGGCACATGTACTTCCCCTGTTGAGCAAAGCGCTCCTGAGGTTCAGAGCGCCTCAGCCGATCCAGCACCAATGACAACCGGCGCTAGCTACTTCCAGGTACCGCCTACGGTGAAGAACTCTTTCAACAATACCAGCACAACTAACACAACAAATAATGTCACCAACACCGAAGTAAAGACGGTGACAAATGTCAAAATCAAAGATAGCTTCAACAAAGACAGCTACAACGACAACAGCATCAACCCTGTTATCATCAAAGACAACACGGTTAACGTCAACTCAAACAACAATACAGCCGTTAACTCTGGTAACACAACAACCAATGTCACTAACAACACAGCGAATGTGAACTCAAATAATACCACTGTTGCATCGAACAACACCGCTATCAACTCTGGTAATGTTGTCGAAAATCACGTACTCAGCGATAACACTGTAGTCGCCGTACTCCCAACTATTTAGTTGATTCTAAGGTTTAATCTATAAAGAGGCTTCTAATTAGAAGCCTCTTTTGTTGTGTAATACTTATTACTGTCTTACAATCGGAGAGTTCCGCTAGCGAGTTGGAGGAATCATGGATCGTTACATCTTGATCATCGAAGACGAAGAGCTTCAGAGGAGGCGCTACAAAGAGCAATGGGAAGAGCTGGGAACCGGTATCGGCACTCTGACAGCAGATAGCCTCCAGGCCGCAGCATCCTACTACGACAACGCGCCAAAGGGTCAGATCGTCGGCATGATCGTCGATGGCGCAGTACCGGGCGGATATCTCAACACCATCCCGTTCATCCAAAGGTTACGTGCCGATGGCTACCACGGGGTGATGATCGCCGCTTCAACCCGCGTTGACTACCGCAGGACCATGGTGCAATACGGTTGCACTGATGAGGCAGAAAAAAGGTACGCGGTCAGGATCCTTGCCGAAGCCTTGAGCTAGTAGAACCGTCCACCGAAAGCGCTCACCGCTCCGGTGGACGCTTTCCATTACACTAGAATTTATCGCGTATGTGACTAAAGCTATACTCCCATGTCGCATCGGTCTTTTTATGAGGATTGAAGATATTTTGTGGATCATACAAATGTTTCATCTCTCGCATGTAGCCGAGTACGCTCGGGCTGTACATTTGCTCAAGCCATGGGCCGCGAATCAGACCATCGTTGTGTTCGCCTGAAACAGATCCACCATATCTTATGACGAGATCATTGACTTCTTTCATAGCCGGCTCCAGCTTAGCGCGTTCGCTTGGATCCTCTATTTTCATAAGTGGGATGACATGAAAGTTTCCGTCACCCATGTGCCCTGCTATAGTGGCGAGAAGTTTGTACTTCTTGATAATGGCGCGAAGCTCTGGCAAGAATTCAGTCAGATGTTCAGGTGCAACCACCAGATCGTCGATAAACGGCGCTGTGTGCTTGTCCTTTACTTTACTACGAAGCAGATTGAAACTCTCGCGGCGCATAAGCCAGAATTTTTTTGACTTAGCCTCAGTTTCGTCTTCTTCCATGTAGGTAAAACCAAATCTCCTAAGGTCGAGCTTGGCTTCGTGGACTTTGCGCTTTACCTCTTCTGGAGTAGCTCCGGTAAACTCAATCAGGAGAATTAACTGCGGGACGCCTTTTATCAGCATAAAGCCATCGGGGATGAGCTGCAGTGCGAGCTTCATCCATGACCACAGTCCCAGTCGTGAGATAAAAGAGAAGAAAAATTTGAAGCTGAGCCAAAGCGTATTATCATCAAAACTCTCGAATGTCGCAGGCTTATGAGCAAGCACTGCCGGAATGACTTCACCAAGCTTATCCATACTTCGCATGTAGCAAACGAGTGTGCCGGAGTGTGCCGGCTGTGGGACAAGACGGAATTTTATATCGGTGACGACGCCGAGCGTTCCCTGAGCGCCAACAAATAATTTCGTAAGATCAAATATGCCGGTTTCTTTATTCCATATATTCCAAAGATGATAGCCTGTTGAATCTTTGGTAACCTTTGGGGCGGCCGCCTTGATCTCGTCGTAGTGTTTATCGAGAAGCTCAAATGTTTGCCGATAGAGATTTCCTTCGAAGTCGTCTTGTTCCATCTTGGCGTTGAGCTCATCCCGAGTGAGGGGCTTGACGGTATATTCGTTGCCATCAGAGAGAACGACTTTTAGCTCAGTGACAAAATTATCCGTCTTTCCATATTCGAGAGATTTTTCACCCCCCGCATTGTTGCTGACCATCCCACCAAGGCCGGCAAGCTCGCGACTCGCCGGGAAACTTGGCATAATACTTCCCTGTTTTAATGTTTCGACCTCGAAATTCTTGTAGGTCATCCCGGGTTGCACATGGGCGCTCGTAGGGGTGACTTCGTAAAGAGTTGTCATGTATTTGCTGACATCAAGAATGATCGACTCACCAATTGCGCCGCCCGACATACACGTACCGCGCGTTCGAGGAGTAATACTTAGTTCTGAATGGTCTTTTTTGTGTTCATTAACAAACTTGACTACCGTCGCGACATCAGCAGTATCCTTAGGGAAAGTTACAACTTGAGGCTTGAGTTCGAAAAGACTAGCATCATGCGAGTAAAACTCGAGTGTCTCAGGTGAAGTATCGACATCGCCCTTAAAAATCTTGGCAAGTTCTGCGTATATATCCATTCCTTCACTGTAGCACTCTAAAGAGTTTAAACACAAGCGATAAGATTTGACGCGCACAATATGTGTATATTATACTTAAACCATATATGCCAGGCTTTGACCATCCTCCCGACAGCTCTCGTAACACACTTACTAATCTTCCTAATCGCTGGGCGCTAGAAGCGACCTTGGGCCGAGCTATTTCAGGGAGACCCGGAACATTTGCGCTCCTCGAAATTGATGCGGATGGCATGAAGGATGTCAATGATCGCTACGGCCATGCTGAAGGCGACCAGTATATTCGGACGATCGCTGAGGTACTCAATGCAAATACGCGATCTGATGATCTTTTCATAGCCCACAAGAGCGGTGATGAGTTTACCGTACTACTCTCTGGAATCACTACGGAAGAGGAAGTTGCAGCCGTTCGTGAACGTATTCGTGAGACACTGAGCGATTATGGGATAGAAGTGTCTATCGGCGGGCGGCTTCACCAACCTTACGAGACCGAGGATGAATTGAGCGCCGCGGCCGATGCCCTGATGTATGAGGATAAAGTTCGGCGGAAGCAAGAACAGTACAAAAGCCCTGAGGCAAGAGAGGCTATTCGTCATATTGCACAGGTAGCGCTCCAAGCTGGTATTGCACCTCGTGATATCCCTACGCTTATTGCCTTGAGTAATCGCGGCGACTTTTAGTTGCGTAAGATACCTCTTTATGGTAATAATGACAAACGGTAACATCCGCTAGAAGAGAGATGCGCCAGTGAAACCCAAGGTTGTATTGACCATGGATGGCCCCGACGCTGACAACTACCTCGCGCTCATGGCCGCCATCAGTAAAGCCATGTGCTTTGATCTGGTGGCCGTCATTATGACAGGGAGGCCAGTTTCCGCAGAGATGGACGCTGTCCCGTACGCATTCAATGCACGTGCTTCCCGTGCGGTACGTCGTGACAACGCATTACACGCCAAGGGTGTGCTGATGCGTCATGGCGGCGAGCATGTCCCGGTATTTTCAGGAGGAAGAGCACCGTATTCAACTGTCCCACAGCACCTGCACATTCACGAACGTGTCACCGATGTGTACGATGATGCGCACGCGGGACATGAGCTGGCGGGAGATATCGACGATGCCGTCGCATATCTCGCCACATTCACCGGACCGCTGCATTTCATTTGTGCCGGACCCCTGACAGATATCGCTTACCTGATGCGCCAACCAATGCTTCACGGGAAGCTTGGGATTGCCACAGCTCAGCTGGGAATGTTCGGCTTCAACCCACGAGTCAAAACACTCGCAGGTGGACGACGACAATTCAATGCACTGGCAGACCCCAGCGCTGCTCGTGAGGCACTTTTGCACTACCCTTCGCCGTTTTATATGGTTCCGACGGATATTACGAAGGATCCGGAACTTGGATTCAATAGCGCCAAGGAGATTGCGAAGCTGTCTCGATCAAGCGCAACCCGAGAGTTGGCGGCGATGTACGAACAGGCCTGGCCGGAAATGTGGGGGAAGCAGGGGATCCCTGCCCATCTTCACGACTTCCACCCGGTCGAACTCATGCATATTCTGCTTGGCCTCGATCCTTTTCACCACCGAATTTTCTCGGAGAATGGACGAGACCAGATTGGCCGATACAGTGTGTCGCCGGTTGGCATCGAGCATGTTCCCCATCTTCCTCACGAAGAGAGTCGCTGGGGAGAAATCGATCTGGGACCGCGGCAACCAGACCAGCCGCTCAGGTTCCTGACGGATGGATGCGACAACTCGCAGCACCACAGAATCCTCGGCGCTGTCCTTGAAGCAGTAAATAGCTCGGCCCACCAGCCAGCATTCGTGTAGTCTTTGCCCTGCTCGCTCCATGATTGTAGAGTGCCCCCGCGCATTCCTCGTGGAACGGCGGGGCACTTTACTTTTTATTCCCCTAATGCACGATGTGCTCACGCACCAATACAAGCAGCTGCGCATATTCCAAGGTGCATATTCCTCCAAAAAGAAGAACGAGAGCGGGTAGCACGATTAAGCTTTCTGCCCACTTGCCGGTTGTAATCCGCAATTTTTTTATAGGCAGAAAACCGAACTTGACTGGTATTGGCAGTAACCACGGCACCCCTTCTTTTGTCAGTGTATCCATGACGAGATGCGAGACAAATCCTATCATAAACGCACACCAGACATAATATATTTGGACATTCAGGATAATAGGCTGCAGCGCGCTCAGTAGCAAATATGATAGAAATCCGAACAATGCTACACCGACAAGTGAGTGACTTAGAAAGCGATGACCGCCCAACATTTTTGCAATCAGTTTCCCGAATATCCCCCCGATCGGAAGATTACGCCAAAACGGCGCTGTTGGTTGATCGATATCTGGCGCGATGCCCCCAATTTGATTAGCAATAAGCGCAACAATAACTGTGGCGAGCGTAAAAGTCGGCAGTTCAGGCATGAATGTAATGACCGCCAAGAGAGAGGTTGCAGCCGCAATGTCGTGTGTACGTGCTTTCATTGAGCTTATTCTACCACGAAGCGTCTGGTCACCTATGCTTTTTGATCACAACAAAAATGAGCCCTCGCAGGAGCTCACTTTTGCTGGAATAATGTGACTAGTGACTACTTTTTGTCTTTTTCGTCGACAACTTCACCTTCAACAGGTTCGTCGCTACTCTTCTTTTCAGGGTTTTCACCCTCGGTTTTTGGCGCTTCGTCTTTTGCAGCTTCGTAAAGCTTGGCGCCGATTGCTTGAACTTTCTCGAGGAGTTCTTTTGCAGCTTTCTCAAGTTCATCCTTATCTTCGGCATCTTTGTGTTTTTTGGCTTCTTCAACAGCATCAGTAATTACTTTTTTGTCTTCGTCACTGATTTTGTCCTTGAATTCATCTGGCATTTTTTCAGCCTGGTAGATTGCATTTTCAAGTGTGTTGCGAGCTTCGACAGCTTCACGTTTTTTCTTATCTTCGTCGGCATGAGCTTCAGCTTCTTTTTGAGCTTTTTCGATGTCTTCTTTGCTCATGTTGCCACTGTCCTGGATGGTAATTGATTGTTCTTTACCGGTTCCCTTGTCTTTGGCGGTCACATTGAGGATACCATTGGCATCAAGATTGAAGGTCACTTCGATTTGCGGTACACCGCGAGGAGCGGGGGCAATACCATCAAGGATAAATCGACCGAGAGATTTGTTATCGCTGGCCATTTCGCGCTCGCCCTGGAGTACATGAATCTCTACCTGTGGCTGGCTATCTGCTGCAGTCGAGAATACCTGCGATTTGCTGGTTGGGATAGTTGTGTTGCGTTCAATAAGCTTGGTCGATACACCGCCCATAGTTTCGATACCAAGAGAAAGTGGTGTCACATCGAGAAGCAATACATCTTTGACATCACCCTGGAGTACACCACCCTGAATCGCCGCACCAACTGCCACAACTTCGTCTGGGTTCACACCCTTGAGCGGATCTTTACCAAAGATAGACTTTACCTTCTCGACAACTGCTGGCATACGAGTCATACCACCAACAAGCACGATTTCGTCGACTTCACTCGCCTTGAGATCGGCGTCCTTCAGTGCTTTTTGAACAGGCTCGGCCAGACGGTCGATGAGATCTTTGACGAGTTCTTCGAGTTTGGCACGTGTTAGCTTGTATTCAAAGTGCTTTGGTCCATCCGCATCAGCGGTAATAAATGGCAGGTTGATTTCGGTTTCGGTTGTGCTTGATAGTTCTTTCTTAGCTTTCTCGGCTTCATCCTTAAGACGCTGCATTGCTGCTTTGTCGCCCTTGAGATCGATACCTTCGTTTTGCTTGAAGACATCAAGGAAGTGGTTGACGATACGATTGTCGAAATCTTCTCCACCAAGGTGAGTGTCACCATTTGTAGCGCGAACTTCGAAGACACCGTCTCCAAGCTCAAGAATAGAAACATCAAACGTACCACCACCGAGGTCAAACACGGCAATCTTCTCGTCTTTTTTGCTATCAAGGCCGTAGGCAAGCGCGGCTGCGGTTGGCTCGTTAATAATTCGTTTGACTTCAAGTCCGGCAATCTTACCAGCATCTTTGGTTGCCTGGCGCTGTGAGTCGTCGAAGTATGCAGGAACAGTGATGACT
>CAYZCX010000002.1:0-107780 GCA_964477195.1 uncultured Candidatus Saccharibacteria bacterium | reverse complement strand
CTTGGACATGGCCAGGCGGCGGTTACGAACTTATAATGAAACGAGAGGAGAATTAACGTGTCAAATACATCTAAAAGTCTGCCCGGGCCACTGACGGTATCCAAAAGCAACCCCCGATATTTTGCAGTCAAAGACACAGACGGCACCGAGCGGGCTATTTATCTGACAGGCTCACACATTTGGAATAATTTTCAAGATGGGCTTGGTGTCGGCAAAGAAACGATAGCAGATGAGCCAGAAAAGAATGACTTTGAGGCGTATTTAAAGCTACTAAAAGACCGCCATCACAACTTTATTCGTTTGTGGCGCTGGGAACACTTTAAGTCAAACGCCGGAGCAGCTGACTTTCACCTCAATATGTCGCCGCAACCATGGCCTCGAACCGGTGAAGGCACTGCCAAAGATGGTAAGCCAAAGTTTGACCTTTCAAAGTTTAATAACGAATATTTTGAACGGCTCCGTGATCGAGTCATTGCCGCAGGTGAACAAGGTATATATGTCGATATCATGCTGTTCGACGGTTGGGGTCTTCACCTGAGTCCGGCGCCTGACAATGTGGAGGGTCACCCATTCCATGCTGACAACAATGTGAACGGCGTAAGTATTACCTCTATCCTCGATCATCAGGTGCTACCTTTGCCTAAACCGGTACAAGAACTGCAAGAAGCTTATATGAAAAAAGTTATCGACACGGTTCACGATCTTCCAAACGTTCTCTACGAGGTTTCCAACGAATCTTCGGGTGGTGGTAAGGTTGGCCAGGAATTCGCCGATGCACTGAACCTGTCTGAGTTGCCAGACTGGGGTGATTCCACCGAGTGGCAATACTGGGTGATCAATTTTGCGAAGGAATATGAAAAAGAAAAAGGTTATGACCACCGCCCTATGGGTATGACGATGCAATTTCCCGTCGCCGAGCAAACAAAGGTGAATGATCCGCTTTTTGATAGTCCAGCTGAATGGATATCTCCCGGCTTTGACGACGAGCTATTTGCCCACGGCGGCCATCCGATGGCTCCAGGTAGCCCTCAATCACGCTGGTATGAGAATCCGCCCGTCGCTGATGGTAAGAAGATTGTTATTAGTGATACTGATCATTACGCGCCAAGCAAAGGTGACGCCATGTGGGCATGGAAGTCGTTTATTCGTGGTCACCACCCTATCCTTATGGACTATGGTATTTTAGATGTCGCTCATCCAGAAACACCGCTTGCAGGTGCTCCGCCGCTGGAAGTCTATGATCCTGCCCGTTATGCCATGGGCGATACGCTTCGCTATGCGGAACGTGTGAGCCTCGTCGATATGAAACCGCAAAATGAACTAAGTTCCACGAGCTATGCACTCGTTAATCCTGGCAAAGAATACCTCATCTTACAGCCAGAAGGAGCAGCCAAGTCATTTACAGTGAATCTCGAAGCAGCAACCTATGAAGTGGAGTGGTTCGATGTCAGTAACCGAAAAACCGAAAAGACTGACGAATTACTGGTAAAAAATGCAGACAAAATTACCTTTACTGCTCCGTTTACGTCAGGCTCGGCAGTACTTTACCTAAGACTGAAGTAAGCTGGCCTTGAAAAAAGAGTCCTCGTCTCCGGCGCGCGGACTCTTATGGGATCTGACGAGTTCAATATATTGCCGAGGCGAAAGACCAACAATCTTCTTAAAGTCCCTGATGAAATGTGGCTGGTCGCTATAGCCGAAATCTGTTGCAATCATTGTCCAGTCGAGCTTGTGTTGAGTACGGGCGTATCTGGTAACTTCAAGAAAGCGGGCGCGCATAATGACCCATTTTATGCCGACGCCGACGTAATTCTGAAACAATTGCTGTAAGCTTCGCTCGCTTATCGCAAAGGCATCAGCTACGGCAGTAACGGATGTAATATGCTCGCGCTCAATAAATCGGATCACTTCATTAACAAAACCTACACGAGGCTCATCCCGGGGCTTGATTTGTCGAAGTGCCTTGTCGATAGCGTTCAAGATAACGGTGTCGTCTTGTTCGGTGAGTGCCTTCGATAGTTCTTGTAGCTCAGGGAATGTCTGCGAGGCAGGAATAATCTTTTCAGTTAAGCCCGACATCTGTTTTTGCCAAAATGGATAGAATCCACCGGGTTTAAATTGCGCCCCAACGTATAGAGGTGAATCCTTTGATCGTAAGGTGCGTTTATGAACACTTGGTCCTTGTATAAAGGCGCCTCCGGTCTGAACAAAAAGACTGACCGCTGGTCGTGAAAGGACATCGTAACCAACGTATCCAGGGTCGAATTGGGGTAATCTGCGAGAAATAAAGTAATGCTCCACAAAAGGCGCCATCGCTTCGGATGGCTCATAGCAGCGGAGAGTGTAGTTGCGAGCAAATGTCTCAGGGTCGAGAATACCTTCAGTAAACTGCTTTTTTTCGCGGAAGCGGATATCGGTTTGTCGCGAATCTAACATGTCATTTTATTATAGAGTTAAACAGTTGATTTCTATACCCTAAGATTTTTCCTATGAGAAAGGGTGCACCGCAGTGCACCCGATCCCCTGTTCTGATGAAGCCGTCAGGCGACCGTCGGACGGTAGCCACTGATCGCGACCATACCCACGCCGGCCATCTGCTGGGCTAGCGGGTCGTCCTTGTCCAGGCCGAGCATCGTGTGCGGGTCCAGGATGTCCCACCAGTTGAGCAGCTTGCCGAATGCGAACAGCATGAGGGCGCGCCGTTGGTCTTCGAGGACACCACCCGCGATCATGTAGTTGATCTCGTTGCCGAGTGGTGGGACCGGCTGTCCCCAGCTCTCGCTGGGCCAGCTCTTCAGCAGCTCGACCATTTCGGCGGCGTGTTCGCGCACCTTGTCGGTCTTGTAGGCGATCGTCATCATGAAGACGTCGACCACCTCACTGCCCGGAAGAGGCGCTTTGCTGTCGTCAACCTCACCGAGCGAGTCGGCGAGGATAGCCTCGATTCGTGCGATGTCCATCGCGGGTACTTCCTCTCAGTAGGGGGATAATTTATTATGTCACAATTTTAAATATAATCAATATCTTTAAAGAGTAAAATCTATTTCTTGCCATCTAATTTGGAAAAAAGATCATCACCCATGTATTCAATAAATCGAGTGTATGTCGATTCGTCCCCCTGGAGGGCTTTTTCGTACTGTTTTGGTGAAACCCCGACGACTTCTTTGAAATCATTTATAAAGTGCGATTGGTCGCTGTATCCGAGTTCGGCTGAAATGCGACTCCAGTCCGGCTTTTGGGTGGTGTGCAGGTAGTGAAGCGACATGGTAAATCGGGTACGCTTGATGATCCATTTGATGCCAATTCCGACGTAGGTTTGAAAAAGATGCTGGAGGGAACGGGTGCTCATGGCGAAGTTTTGCGCGACTTCGGCGAGGGAAGGCGTGTGATCTGCTTGTTCGATAAACTTTAAGATTTTTTGTATTTTTGCGACGTTGTTATCAAGAGGCGGGAGGTTTAGGCGCAAAAGATCCTCGAGCTTATCAACGATTGCTTTGTCGTCGAGTGAGAGAAGTGTATGAGCAAATGCAGAAGTGGCTTGTGGAAAGACATCGTGTGCAGGCATCGCACCCCGTTCGAGGGTGGAAATGTCATGACGCCAAAACGGATAAAAGCCACCCGGTTTGAACTTTATACCTGCGGTGACACCAGTTCCTTCAAAAGTACGAGACATCTTGCCGGGTGCGATCCCTGATATAAAAGCACGATCTGCATCGACAAATAGATTAAAACTAGGTTTCCATAGCATCTGGGAAGCAACATATTTTTTACCTTTTGGCACTTCCCAGCGGATCAGCCAGCAGTGCTCGATAAATGGCTCGACATCTGGTGATGCGACATACGTTCGGAGACTTGCGTAATCACTAAAGCGCTGTGGGTCGAAAATACCATGATAGCTCCCCTTTTTTAGGCGAGCTTCGTCGGCGGGGGCGGCAAATTTGTTCACGACTCTATTATAACAGAGAGAAGAAAATGTAATTTTTGCGTAAAAATACAATTATTTGGATATTTGACAGGCTTAAATAGGGGTATCACGAAAAATCGTGCAGTAAAAAATAAGGAGAATAATATGGGAAAAATTATCGCGTCTGTCAGTAGTACATTTGACGGTATTCTTTCGGGGCCTAAGGGTGACGAAAATAACATGGTGAGCTGGGCGCTTCCGGGTATTCAGGACTCTGCCGCAGATAACATGGCGATGTTTCAGCAAGCAGATGCAATTTTGATGGGACGCACGACATACGAGGGATTTGCCGGCTTCTGGCCGTTCCAAGAGGGCGATTTTGCCGATGCTATGAATAAGACGAAGAAGTATATCGCATCACATAAAGGCGAGCTAAAGGGTGTCTCTTGGGGTGACTATGCAGATTCAATCGAATTGCTTGACGGTGATGTCGAAAAGCAAGTAGCCGAACTAAAAAAGAAGATCAAAGGAGATATTATCATTCCTGCAAGTTCAAAACTCGTTCAGAGTTTGATCAATGCTGGACTTCTTGATGAATTTCACACGATTCTTCACCCGGTGATCTTGGGAAGCGGCGTCCGCTATCTGGAAGGTATTGATGGGCGTCACGACATGAAACTTATCGATAGCAAGGTTTATTCGACGAGTGGATCGATATTACTTAAATATGAGGTAATAAAGTAACCATGAAAAGTGATACAGCTGTAAAAGCAGCCAAGCTATCTCTATTTGCGGTCGTTATTTATCTAGTGGTGGTGGCGTTACTTCATGTTATAAAACCTGAAGTTGCACCATCTTGGGAAACACTCAGCATTTACTCGCGCGGAAACTTTGGATGGATCATGCAACTCAACTTTGCTCTTTTGGGCCTAGGGTATATTGCGCTATTTGTCGCACTGAAGCCACAAGTCAAAAGCCTCGGTGGGCGTGTCGGCCTTGCACTCCTGCTTGTAGCTGGCCTCGGATCGATTGTTGGTGGAATCGGTGTGTCTGATCCTATGCTAACCCCGCAAAGTGAGTTATCGACGAGCGCAATGATTCATGGTATTGGCGCTGGACTCGCGGCATGGTTTGCGCCGCTCGCAGCTATCTTTGTCAGTCTCAATATTGCACGTAAAAATGAGCAATGGAGAGAAGCAAAACGACCGCTTCTCGTAGCGATGAGTATTGCTATCTTGGGCCTCGTCGTATTTATGGGTGGCGCTATGATATACGGACATAACGGTCCGGATACTGCTATGGGCTGGCTTAATCGGATTGCGGCCGTATGCTATGCGGCGTGGCAGGTAACCGTCAGCATACTGATAGTAAAAGTGTTACGAAACAAATAAGTATGAAAAAAGCTGCGAGGGTAGCGACAGATATCAATCATCGCTACCCACGCAGCATATACAAGAAATTATTTATTGTCAGTCTTGCCGCTGACTCATGTCACCGCGCATTACCAGCTCAGCCACTTACGAAGAGGCATCTTACCCGTCTCGGAAATTGAGAACAGCTCACCAGGATAAGCCTCGAGAGGATGCCACTGAATATAAGACTCTCCGGCCACCAGCTGGGGCTTCATGTCATCGCCCTTCTCGAACAGGAGATAGCCGTGCTCACCGTCGCCAATTGACCAGATTTCACCAGGAAGATCGTGAATACGCTCCCGGAGAGGAATTAGCTTCCCTTCTTGGATGGCGTGGACAACACGCTGCACCCAGCCATCGGCGTCTTCCTTGCCGAACATTCGCAGCAGTTCGGGCATAGGAGTGCCTTTCAACACGTATCCGTAAGGTTCGCCCCCTACGAATCGTTCTACTTTATCGTCGTAACGAATCGATGCATTGAAGAATAGCGCGGTGATGCGTCCGTCCTCGCCCCACCATCCGTAAGGCCTTTTTTCGGGGGTGGCAAGGAAAAGATCGCGTAGTTGACCTACTCGTCGTTCGATCAGCTCGGTGCTCGGCTGGTCGCCGGCGTAGTGAACAGTCACCATGTCGCTGTTCGGCTCGGTCTCCAGGGCGAGTGCTGGCACGTCCTGATCAGAAAAAACCGTGAGACTTTGCCCTTCGGGTCCGTGTAGAATCTGCGCGCCGAGTCCGCGTGCCCCCAATAACGTCAGATAGAAGTAGACGTGTCCACACCGGATCTCGGTGGTGAGATCCAATTTTTTGGCGGTCGACGTCTTCTCTGCGACGATGTCGTATACTTGCGTAGCAAGACGCCGGTCGACGAGCTTCCGGTTGGAAAGTCCCCATTCTTCTTCGATAACCGTAATCATCAAGACTCCTTAGGAGTGCATAAGAGTGGCGGTTTGCCCTCTCGTCTCTTAGTTGCGCGGTGCAACTACACTCAATCATATAACCGAATGAATATTTGTCAAACAGGCGCCATGGAAAACTTGAATTCATATTTTGAAACAGGTCCGGGAAGTAAAGAGTACTTTTACTTCCCGGACCTAAGCAGGGTGTAGTGGTGAATTACCGGCTCAGCCACTCGCGGATGGGTAACCTGCCCTCATCTTCGGTGGTGAAGAGCTCGCAAGGGTACTTCTCCAGGGGATGCCACTTGACGTAAGGCGTACCCGCCACCAGGGAGGGCTGTACCTCATCTCCCTCGTCGAACTGAATGTAGGCTTTCCCGTTCCCTCCCACGACTGACCAGACTTCTCCGGGCAGTTCATGGATGCGCTTTCGCAGGGGAACTAGCTGACCCGTCTGAATCGCCCCGAGCACCCGGTGGGGCCAGTCAAGATCGCCTTCGCCGAGCATGCGCAGCATCCCAGGCATTTCAGTGCCCTGGAGCACGTACGTACTGGGACTTCCGCCAACGAACTGCTTGTCCTCGTACATAACCCTGGAACTGAAGAGGAGAGCTGTGATACGATCCCCTTCCACCCATCCGTATGGACGGACCTCTGGGGTGAGGAGTTCGAATTTCTCCAGCTCGCACAGTCGCTGCTCGATCAGGGAACTGTCGGGACGAGCGCCGGCAAAGTAAAGGGTAACCATCTTGCCGCCCGGTTCAGTATCGATCATTAGCGCCGGACCGTCTTCATCGGTGAATGCCACGGAGCACTGACCATCTTCTCCATGGATGAGCTGGGCTCCAAGAAGAGGGCCAGACACCAGTGAGAGGTAGTAGGTAGTAGCAGAGTGGAGGGGGATGGTGCAATCTTGCTCTCGAGCGAACGTGGTTTTTCTGCTGACGATGTCGTACAGCCGAGCAGCGAGGCCCTTGTCGGCAATTCGCTGCGTTGAGAGTCCCCATTCGGGGAGAGGACGCGTGATCATGACACTCCCTGGACAAATGAGCTGCACCCTGCAGCCTCATCTATCATATAACCGAATACACTTTTGTCAACGGCCCTAGGTCAAGGCAGGATAAGCGTCATTAGTAGATTGTTTGATGAAAAGTGGTTGCGTGGCTACCTCTGGGGACCGCTGGCTGGCGGTGTTCTGAGAGGATCCATTTTTCAATGAGCTTGTAGTACTTGGCGAGATCTTCGGCCAAAAGCCATTCATCCTTGCTATGACGACCGCCTCCATAGGGTTCAATAACGATGCACGGAATATCGTACTGAGCGAAGTATCGGGCGTCAGAGGCGCCGTATGATTTTGTGTATTCTGCGGGTTTATCTGTGATGTTTTCGAGGGTTCGAAGGAATCCTTGGACATTTGGCGAAGTTTTGTCAAAGAGAAGCGGGTCGCCTTCTTGCATTATTGTCACTTCGAGGCCGTGTTCTTGACTGAGGCGCGCAACCTCGGCGCGAAATATACGTAGGTCCTCCCTGTTAAATGATCGAAAGTCAATCTTTGCGGAGGCAAAATCAGCTATTTGATTAATGGCAGCTCCGCCGACGACATGATTTATCGCAAGTGTTGAGCCATCAGGATCTTGGTGAGGAAATTGGCTTCGAAGGATGTTGAGCACGTCCATGAGCCGATGGAGCGCGTTATCGCCCTCCCACGGGCGCGAGCCGTGAGCAGTTTTGCCTTTGACTGTCATCTCGATGCCATAGAGTCCCTTGGCGTATTCTTCGACGCGCCAATTATCGCCACCATCAGGGATAAATACGAGTTTTGGTCGCCAGCCCATCTCGAGAATAGGGGGCATGCAAGCGCTATTTATCTCTTCGTCGGTGGTAAACATAATTCCAACGTTGTGGGAGCGGAGGGTTTCGATGTGGGTCTTGAATAGTTCAAGATAGCAGGCCGCGGCTACCTTCATATCATAGACACCGCGTCCAAAGAGTTTGCCATCAAGCTTTTGCATAGTAAAAAGCTCGAGGTCAGCGGGAACGACGTCGAGATGCGCAGTCAGCATAATATCAGGCTCTTTCGTATCTTTTGTGGTGGCAATAAGCCAAGGATTTTCACGATCGGTATCACTTGTTATATATAGTCCGAGCCCCTCGATTTGGCTGCGTGCGTAAGCGATTACTTCATGACAAGCGGCAGTGTTGCTACTGACGCTCGGAATAGAAACTAATTGGGCCAATATTGTCTCAAGTTTTGCTTGCATGGTGCCTTTCGTGAATAAGCATTACCTAGTATACACCTAGGAGGAGTCGTCCCAAAGTTTTAGGGGTCAATAATTGTCACACCAGTGGTACAATACAGGCATGAGTGTATTATTTAAACGAACAAAAATTCTGGCGACTCTTGGGCCTGCCACAAATAGTTATGAGTCGATTGAGAAGTTGATCATTGCCGGCGTCAATGGGTTTCGCCTTAACTTTAGCCATGGATCATATGAAGAGCGCGACCAACAAATTACGTGGGTCCGCGAGGCGAGTAAAAAAATCGGGAAACCTGTCGCAATTTTGCAAGATCTTCAGGGGCCAAAAATTCGTCTTGGCAATCTCACACAAAATGTCCAGGTAGCCGCTGGCGACGAATTGGTGCTTGATTATGCGGCTGACCATCATGAAAATGTGTTGCCTGTGCAGTATAATTTGGCCGAAAAGGTGAAGCTGGGTGAGCCAATCTATATATTTGATGGCAAGGTCCGTACGACTGTTCTCGAAGTAACATCGGAGACCGCAATAAAAGTACGTGTTGAGAATTCGGGCGTACTGATGAGTCGCAAGGGGATTAATCTTCCTGATACTAATTTTGGTGGCGATATTTTGACCCAAAAAGATATCAAAGATGTTGAATATGGCGCACCAAAAGATATCGATTACGTGGCACTGAGTTTTGTGCAGTCGGCTGAAGATATCAATGGACTTCGCCAAATGCTTGTCGGGCTTGGATCGACGGCGCAAATTGTTGCCAAGATCGAAACCAAGGCTGCTATCGAAGATGAGGCTCTGGAAGAGATTGTGAAAGCCAGTGATGGGGTTATGGTAGCGCGTGGTGACTTGGCAGTCGAAGCAGGCGCTGAGGTCGTGCCTATTGTTCAGCGCAAGATCATCGCGCTGTGTCGTCAATATGGCAAGCTGAGCATCGTTGCAACGCAGATGATGGCAAGCATGGTTGATGCGCCGGAACCAACTCGTGCTGAAGTAAGCGATGTCGCCAATGCGGCCATTCAGGGTGCAGATACAGTTATGCTCTCAGACGAAACGGCAAACGGAAGTTATCCGCTTGAAACAGTAGCGGCGATGAAACGAGTCATTTTGTACGCTCAGGAGCACACGACGATTCGCCCGCTTGAACAGATTGTTCATATGAAGAGTCCAACGCTCGATGCTATCAGCACGGCTGCGGTGAGCCTTGCGCAGCAGCTAAAAGTACACGCAATTGTCGCCGAGACAAAGTCTGGTGCGACAGCGGCAAATATCGCTGCACATCGTCCAAACCTTCCTATTCTCAGTGTGACAAGTGAGATGCGTACGGCTCAGCAATTAGCGCTCAGCTATGCAAACAAAAGTTTTGTCCGACCAGATGGAGAAAAGGCGGGTCTTGAGCTAGTTAAAGAACTGAAGGCAGATGGATACTTTGGCGATGAAGAAAAAGTTCGTGTTGTCATTGTGAGTGGCCGCCAGCCAGGACTTATCGGCGCAACTGATACCATTCGTGTTCGTGTGATAGAATAAAAAGAGAAAATAACTAGGGTTGGGGATAGTGGCGTTTTTTAAACAAACAATCAATACAGTACCAATTGAGCACAAGACGGTGCTGCTTCGAGCGGACTATAACGTGCCGCTCCACCCCGATGGAACAATAGCTGATGACCTTCGTATTCGAGCAAGCCTGCCGACGGTGCGGAAGCTTCTTCGTGATGGTTGCAAGGTAGTTGTTATCAGTCATCTTGGGCGCCCAGAGGGAAGAGACGAAAAACTGAGTCTTGAGCCAGTGGCCGCACGGTTGGCGGAGCTTCTCGGTGAACCGGTGCGATTTGTCGATCAAACAATCGGCGATAAACCGCGAATGGCGATTAAGCGTGCTCCCAAACGGAGTGTTATTGTGCTCGAAAATTTGCGTTTTTATCCTGGAGAAGAGGCAAACGACGAGTCATTTGCTCGTGAGCTTGCGCGGGATTCGGGCGCCCGATATTTTGTGCAGGATGGCTTTGGGGTGGTGCATCGAGCACACGCTAGTACGGACGCGATTACGCATTTTCTTCCAAGCGTTGCCGGGCTCCTCTTGAAGCGCGAATATCAAACAATCACCAAAGCCATGCGCCGTCCGGATCGTCCGCTTGTGGCGGTACTCGGCGGGGCAAAGGTAAGCGATAAAATCGGGGTTGTCACGGAATTTATCGATGTTGCCGATGAGATTATCATCACAGGCGCGATGGCGAATACCTTCTTGGTCTACAAGGGCTATAAGTTAGGAAAAAGTCGCTATGAAGAGGGAATGAATGAAACGGTAGCCTCGATTTATGCGGCAGCTGAAAAAAAGGTAGGCAAGGCCAAAATTGATGAACTTTTGGTACTTCCGACGGATCTTGCGGTGGCAAAAGCGGTTGATGCTTCGGAGCGCCGCCAAAATGTCGCACTCGATGCCATGCAGCCAGATGATATAGCCTTGGACGTGGGCGATGCAACTATTGAGCGGATTGTTCAGGTGGTCGAAACGGCCAAAACAGTCATTTGGAATGGAACGCTTGGCGTCGCGGAACTTCCCGAGTTTGCTCATGGGTCGGCCCGACTCGCCCTGACGCTCGCAACGAATCCCCAGATTACATCGATTATTGGAGGGGGAGATACGGCTGATTTTGTTTTGGGCTGGGATGCGCGCAAAGGCGAGAGTTTCACCCATGTTTCCACCGGTGGTGGAGCAAGTATAGAGCTCATGGCGGGAGAAAAGCTTCCCGGAATCGAAAGCTTACTAGACGCTCCACGCTAAGTACGCTACACTTAAATACAACAGGCATAAGCGGTATATGGTACGAAAAAAACTTATTGTTGGCAATTGGAAAATGAACCTCACTACCCATGAGGCGAGTTTGTTTGTTCATAAGCTGGCAGGCGAAATCACCCCTCATCGCGATGTGGAGGTGGTACTTGCGCCGACATTACTTGCGCTTCAGTCGCTCAGCCTTCAGGTAGATCGCCGTCAATTCAAATTGGCTGTCCAAAATCTATATTGGCGTGATAGTGGGGCATTTACAGGTGAGGTCTCGGCGGCTCAGCTTCACGGAATCGCGGACTACGCGATTATTGGTCACTCTGAACGTCGTCATATCTTTGGCGAGACAGATAAAGATATCCGACATAAGGTTCAGGCGGCGATTCGTAACGGCATTCGCCCAATTCTTTGCATTGGTGAAACCGCAGCCGAGCGCGCTGATGGTGAGACAAATGATATTATCCACGATCAACTGCTGGGCGGTCTTGCCAATCTTACGGCCGATGAATTGCATCAAGTAGTTGTTGCGTATGAGCCTGTTTGGGCAATTGGGACTGGTAATAATGTCAAGCCCGACGAACTGAGAGATGCGGCAAGAGCTATTCGTCGACAGGTGACACATCTTTACGGCGAAAAAGCAGCCGAAGAGCTACGCGTTCTTGATGGTGGAAGCGTGACACTTGCAAATGCTGCAGATTGTCTCGCGACAGAAGGTATTGACGGGTTACTTATCGGAGGCGCGAGTCTTGATGCTCATGCTTTTAGTGGTATTGTTAAAAGAGCACATAAAGGTTCCGAAAGTGTAGATAGGTAGGGTGGGGCGTGAAAGATCTTGATTTTGATGAACTCGATAAAGCAGTAAATTCGCTTATGGCGGGAGTGCCAAAAACTCCCTCGGCTCCAAGTGAGACGCCGGAAAATACAGTGGAAATTCCTTCGACTATTTCAGATAGTGCGCCACCTGCACCAAAGATACCAGTTTCCCCACCTGCGCCTGCTCGCTCCTCTTCCCTTCCGGTTCCCGCTACGCGCAGGGGCGGTCGCTTCATGGATGTTGTTCACCCTTCATCGGCTATGAAAAAACCGGAATCACCCCGTGTGGTATCGCGTCAAGGTGTGACGTTGGAACCTACATCCCCTAATCCTATCGAAGAAGTGCCGTCTGCGCCTACTCTGCCTGATCCTGTGACTATCTCTTCGACTTCGGGAGATACGAAGGTCCCAGAGAAGTCTGCTACTCAAGAAAATGAATGGCCGGATCCGCTTGATATGGCAAACTTTGGCAAAGAGGATGAGAAGCAAGAGCAAAAGCCTGAGACAAAGCCTTCTGAGCCGAAAAGAGAATTGGATGAGCTGACAGTTGAGGCACCTCTTGTCTCGCCCTTCCTCCCAGATACAAAGGTAGAAAAAAGACCACTTGGCGCCAATGTAACTGAGACCCCTGATGCAAAAGAAGAAGATAAAGATACGACAGAAGGGGCTGTCTCCCTGCCTGCCACTGAGAACGACGACCAGCTTCCAGCAACAGCCGAAGATGTGAAGCCCTTACTTCCAGAAGAATTCCATAGTGAGCTCGTCGCTATCGAATCCGACACAACGAATTCAGATGCGGACAAAGAGAGCGCCGCCGAGTCAGAAAAAACCGATACGCCATGGGTAGCGCCACAGGAAGAATCAAAATCAGAGGAGCCATCGGTACCTGAATCTAAGCCTCAAGAGAAAAAACCAGCAGCTCCAGTCGGCTCGCCGTCTATTCCGCAGCAATATCGTGAAGAGCCATCAACTGGTGATCAAAAAAATGGGGCAATCTATGATACCGATAACTATCATCAACCCCTCGCTCACCCGGCTAAACAAAAATCTGGCTGGATGTGGATCGTGTGGATTCTTGTTATCCTGCTTGTTGGCGCCGGGGGCGGTGCTGCAGCTTATTTCCTTGGTCTTGTGTAGTGTCCGTAAGTGAAAACTCTCGAGATAGCTGCGCCTTTAAGCAAAGTGTGCTTTATTGACGCAGCTATCTCTTGAGGGGGTATGATTACTCGGGCCAGAGCGGCTCGGGGCCACGAGGCTTACCTTGTATCTCATCGGCATGTCGAGCAAATTCCTCTTGGATCTCGTCAGCAGCGTGACTGTATTGCCTCTGGATGCCGTCCAATACACGTGCGGCGTCTTGCATGTGCTCATCTGGCGAAAGGGGGTGCTTACGTTGGGTGGGTGGTACGGTCGGTTCTTCCTTATCAAACCATCCTGACATTGCGAGGCCTCCTAAGTCGATACCATAAGCAGTATATACTCACTTTATACGCATATCAAGTAAAGATGTAAAGATTACCATAATCTCCCCTTCTTGTGAGTTGTTAGCTATAATAAGAATAATGGACTTACTTAAAGGGCTTAATCCCGCGCAGGCAAGCGCGGTTCAAACAACGTCAGGACCCCTGTTGATTTTGGCAGGGGCGGGAAGCGGAAAGACAAAAACGTTGACGCATAGGATTGCCTACCTGATTGCTCAGGAACGTATCTGGCCAAATGAGATCTTAGCGGTTACCTTTACCAACAAAGCAGCGAGGGAAATGCGCGAGCGTCTCGGACATTTGCTGAGGCAAGACAGTAGCTCACGATCATTTATGCCATGGATGGGAACATTTCATGGCATCTGCGTGCGATTGCTGCGAATCGATGGTGATAAGATAGGGATACGACCGAATTATGTGATTTATGACGAGGATGATCGCCAAGGGCTTATCAAGCAGGCGATGAAGCAACTTTCTATCACGGACAAACAGGTAAAGCCCTCGGCAGTGAGCGGAATTATTTCAAATGCAAAAAACGAACTTGTGACGCCGGAAGAGTTTAGTGATACAGCAAGTTATCCATTCCAAAAGGAAGTCGCCAAGATTTATACGCTGTATGAAAAAATGCGTCAGGAAGCTGGCGCACTGGATTTTGACGATCTGCTGATCGAAACGGTGCGACTTTTTAAGGAGCAGGCTGAAATTCGTGATAAGTGGCGATCACAGTTCAAACACATTCTCATCGATGAGTACCAAGACACAAATGCGGCGCAATACGCCATTGTGAAAAGTCTGGTCGGACCAGAGCGAAATATTTGCGTCGTGGGTGACGACTGGCAGTCGATTTATAGTTGGCGTGGGGCTGATTTTACGAATATCCTGAACTTTGAGCGTGATTTCCCCGGGGCAACTATTGTAAAGCTCGAACAAAATTATCGGAGTACGGGTGCTATCCTCGAGGCTGCCCAGAGTGTGATCACCAAAAATACACAGCGTACCGACAAAAAGCTATGGACCGATGGTCCGGCGGGTGCGCCGGTTCAGGTACATAATGTTTATGATGAGTCCGAAGAGGCATACGTCGTGGCGAGTCGAATTGCAGCGCAGGCGGCTATTGGTGTGCGTGGGTACGGTGATTTTGCGATTCTTTATCGAACAAATGCGCAGAGCTATACGCTTGAGCGGGCATTGCTTCAGCAGAGAGTTCCTTATCAGATCATTGGCGGCGTTCGATTTTATGATCGCAAGGAAATCAAAGATATTGTTGCATATTTGCGCCTTCTTTATCAGCCAAGTGATCGCATGAGCTTTAGCCGAATCGTCAATGTACCGACGCGGGGGATCGGCGCGACAAGCCTTGAAAAATTTCTTATATGGCAAGCGAATAGTGGATTTGATATTATCACCGCACTTTCTAATGTCGAACAAACCAGTAGCCTGACGCCTCGTGCCAAAGCTGCCTTTGAGACACTCGGAGCTTCGTTGCGCCTGCTACAGATAAAAATAAGCAATGATACACCGCCGGCCGAACTTATCGAGATATTGATTGACAAGCTTGGATATCGTGACTTTATTCTCGACGGAACGCCGCAAGCTGAAGATCGTGAAGCAAATCTCGGATCACTTATTTCGGATGCAAAAAGTTTCGCTTCCCTTCCTGACTTTTTGGAAGAAGTGGCGTTGATGTCGAGTGCAGATACAAGTGGTGATACGCAAAAAGTGACGTTGATGACGATTCATGCGGCGAAGGGCTTGGAATTCCCCGTTGTATTCATGGTAGGAATGGAAGAGGGTATTTTGCCGCACTCGCGTGTGTATGACGCTGGCCCTGGCGAGCTTGAGGAAGAGCGCCGCCTTTGTTATGTGGGGATGACACGGGCGCGTGAAGAACTTCATCTTAGCTATGCACAAAGCCGGTTGCAGTTTGGACAACGCGGCTACAACGCGGCTTCTCGCTTCCTAGAAGATATGGGTCACGACATCGTGGCAGCACCTACATCTTCATTTACAACACGTACTCCCTACGAATACGATGAATTTAGCGATGTTATAGGATTTGACGTAGGTGATCAGGTGCGTTCGAGTCAGTTTGGCGTCGGAGAAGTTATCGATGTTGATGGGATGGCGGTGACGGTCGAATTTGCGCGTGGTCAAACCAAAAAGCTGAATGTTGAATATGCTCGTCTCGAAAAAATATAAATTATATTGTGAAGGAATGAGTTCAAAAATAAAGCAGGGCTTGGCCAAAAGAGCAAATCTTTCAGCCAAGCCCCTTGTTGCTATCCTTCGAGCAGGTGTTTGATAATGGGGAATCGCAGTTCGCGTGAGACAAGAACGGTACGACGGATTTTCTCCCAATTGGCATCAAGTGCTGCGCGGAGCTCACTCATTGATCGACATACGAAAAGCCGTTTTTCAGTGATAGCCTTCATCATTTCCGGATCGTTCTGGTAGGTAGCTCCGAGTGACTTGGGACCGTAGTCTTTCAGCCGCATAAGGAAAACAACACCTTCGTTCGCGAGAGCAATCTGGCATTCACGACGCGTCGCATCAGCCCCGTCCATACACAGTATGGCATCGGGAATTGTCCCCACGAGGATTTCACGGTCTCGATAGACATTGCCCCACGCAATCATGAAGGTACGAGCGCTGATGCTCGCCAGGCCTTCCAAAGGAATGCACCCCAGGGTCTGGATCTGGTGCATTGCAGCGGCAATGGCGTTCAAGCCGAGATTACCTTCGCTCACCCCTCCATCTACAGAAAGACATGGCTTTCGGTCGGTAGCGACCAAGTACTTATAGAATACGTTGAGGAAATGAGCCTCAGCGGTATAGTCATGGCCACCTTCGGCAAACCCTGAGACTCCCCAGATCAGATCCTCTGTCATGAAGCGTCGCCTGATTAACTCGACTACTTCAGTGAGGGGCGCGGTGTACACTCCATGGTGACCGAGCTGGATTTTCAGCTCCGTGGGCATGTAGACGCATCCTACCGAAGCGAGAGTTTTCGGACTGATCATGACAGGGCGTGTTTCGCCGGACTCGCTATAAGTGGATCTCTCCAGCTTCATGGCAGGATCGTCAGGAAGGGGGTCGGGCACACCGTTGGCGGAAAGTCGCACAAGCTCTCGCAAAAGTTCTTCGTCGATCTTCAATGTACATCCTCACGTCAAGGTATAGAACTAGGTCATGATACTATGAAAACAGCGACAATGGGAAGTCTTGAGGCAATTCCTCCGAGAAGATTTTGAAAAAATATCCAAAACCAAGTAAGCTATAAACACATATGATTACGGCTATAAAAAATACGCTCAACGTTTGGTTTTCTGGCAACGAACCTCTTAAATTGATTTTTGTCATGATCGTGACAGCAATCCTTGCGTATTGGCTGAGTAAATTTATCGCCAATGTGATTATTTGGATGGCCAAGAAAATTGCGGGCGAATCCGATACAGCCTCTAGCGAAGAGCGATTTATCCAGTTACGACGTGTCGAGACATACTTAAGTGTTTCTATTGCACTGGTTCGTTTTGCGGTTGTGGTTGCTGCCGTCCTCTTTGCATGGCTTGTTCTTTCTGACAGTAAGGCGACGAATGCAAATGCCGCAACAGCAATTGGTGCCGGAGCGATCTTTGCAGTGCTCGCTGGTGCGACAATCGGACCGTTGCTTCGTGATATTACCGCCGGGGCAACGATGATTATTGAACGATGGTTTGACGTTGGTGATTTTGTTCAGATCGAACCGTTTATGGATGTTAAAGGGGTTGTTGAGCGATTGACACTCCGCTCGACACGGATCAGGAGTATCTCAGGTGAGGTTATTTGGCTTCACAACCAACATATTCAGGGAGTGCGTGTTACGCCCCGCGGTGTTCGTACGATGGCGGTTGATATTTTTGTTGATGATGCTGTTGCCGCCAAAAAAGCCATTGAAGGTCTGCTCAAAACACTCAAGGCGGGCCCGACGATGCTTGCAACACCGCTTCATATTGTTGAGACAGAGGAAGTTGCGGATAATTTATGGCAGCTGACGATTATGGGCCAGACTGCTCCTGGCCGCGAATGGTTAATCGAGAATTTCTTTGTTGATGCTCTTGAAAAGATAGGTGAGCACTCCAAAGAATTTACTATAACCTATGGTCCGCTTGTACGTTATGCTGATGTCGCTGCCGAAAAGCGTTTCCGTCGTGCTGTCAGGGTGCAACAATTCAAAAAATAGCTCTTTGTCCCGCCCAACTGGCTGCTTGAATGGTATAATGGATCTCAGTGCACCATGTGGAGGTGTCTACTGATTTTATGAAAAGTATATCGAGAAGGCCCACAAAGCTGTACGGCATAATTATTACCCTAGTATCCCTCTTTTTTATTGGGGCAGGGGGTGTTGCTGCTGTTGTCCAAGTAAGTGCCGAATCTCCTCAACCAGCCCCTGGTGAACGATTGATAACACTCCATGATGGCGGTCAGGACAAAGGTATTTTGACTCGTGCCGCGACATTACGTGATGCGCTGGATGGTGCGAAGATTTCTGTTGATCCAAATGACATTGTCGAGCCTGGACTCGATGAAAAACTGATCGCAACGACATACGACGTCAATATTTATCGTGCCAGGCCGGTAACGGTTGTTGATGGATCGGTCCGACAAAAAGTAATGTCACCGTATCAAACGGCAAAACAGATTGCCGAGCATGCTGGTATTGAGCTTCACGACGAAGATAATAGCAACCTTGAGGCAAATACCGATATGGTAAGTGAAGGTGCGGGTGTCCAGTTGAATATTAAGCGAGCAACCGAATTTACATTTGTCCTGTACGGTAAGTCAATCACCGCCTACACTCAGGCTAAGACGATCGGCGACATGCTAAAAGAGAAAAAAATTACGCTAGCGGCCAATGATAGCCTGTCTGCATCGGTAGATATACCAATGACCAAGGGTATGACAGTACAACTATGGCGTAACGGTAAGCAAACCTTGACAGAAGAGCAGAGCGTTGCTTTTGAGACGGAAAAAGTAAAAGACATGGACCGCGAGGTGGGCTACCGCGAAGTAAAGACACCTGGCCAAGCTGGTAAGCGAACAGTGACGTATGAAATTGATATGCAGAATGGCCAAGAAGTGAGTCGTAAGGAAATCCAAAGCCTCGTGACGAAAGAGCCAGTTAAGCAGGTCGAGATTGTCGGCGGTAAGTATGCATTACCACCTGGCTCGCACGAAGATTGGATGGCGGCTGCGGGCATTTCAGCGAGTGACTATGGGTTTGTCAATTATATTATTCTGCATGAAGGCGGATGGTGCCCCGTTCGCTGGCAGGGGGATAGAGGCTGCGTTGACCACGGCAGTGCTCCAAGCGGCCTTGGGTATGGATTGGTTCAAGCCACCCCCGGTAATAAGATGGCCACCGCCGGTGAAGACTGGCTAACAAATCCCATTACACAACTGCGATGGGCAACAGGTTATGCTGTTGGCAAATATGGCAGCTGGGAAGACGCGTATAATCATTGGCTTTCGGTGCATAGTTGGTAATCGAAATGCCTAAAAAATATCTTTATCAGCACCGGCTCATTCTCATTGCGGTAGGTTGTAGCATAATACTATTTGGTTTTTTGTTTACACGACAGGTAAATGCCCAATCGTCAGCGACGCTTCAGTCTGGCGAGCATCTGATTACCGTGTACGATGAAGGCACCGAGCGAGGAATTTTGACTCATGCGCAGACACTTCGTGCTGCTTTCCAGGAAGCTAGTATTCCTATTGATCCGAATGACCTCGTTGAGCCTGGCCTTGACGATAGACTTGAGGCAAATAGCTACGAAGTGAATATTTACCGCGCCCGTCCGATTACTATCGTTGACGGTAAGACAAGTGTCAAAATTATGTCGCCATATCGTACTCCTGCACAAATTGCCGGGCAAGCCGGTATCATTCTCCACCATGAGGACGTGACGGAGCTGACGGCCAATACTGATATTGTCAGCCAAGGTGCTGGTTTGCAACTAAAGATAACTCGTGCGACCGAGTTTACGCTTGTACTCTACGGCAAAAAGCTAACGACATACACCCAGTCCAAGACGGTAAGATCAATGCTTAAAGAGAAAGGCATTAAAATAGGCGCCGACGACACGCTCTCTCTACCTCTCGACTCACCGATTGCAGTGGGCATGCAACTTGAGATCTGGCATAACGGAGTGCAAGTAGTAACGGAGGAGCGGGAAATACCATTTGAAACTCAAAAAATACTCGATATGGATCACAGTATCGGGTACCACGAGGTAAAGACAAAAGGCAAGCCCGGCACACGTCTTGTGATGTACGAAGTTGAGATGAAAGAAGGTAAAGAAATTCGCCGCAAGGAAGTCCAAAACGTTGTGGATGCTGAACCTACAAAACAAGTCGAGCTTGTTGGTAATAGACCGAGTGACCCTCTCACTAAGTCGAAGGGCGCTAGATATTTCCAAGACAGCCAAGGCGTTAGTCACCGCGAGACATATTATGATTTGCCTATGAATGTAGTCATAGGAGCATGCGGCGGCGGAACCTACAGTATCCGTGAAGATGGCGCCAAAGTCGATCGGGACGGCTACATACTAATAGCAGCCAATTATGGTCGTTATCCACGCTGCTCGATTGTGGAGACGAGTATGGGACTTGGCAAAGTGTATGATACAGGTGGCTTTGCCAAAGTGCACCCGGACGGTTTCGACCTCGCGACAGATTGGACTAACTATGATGGGAGATAATCAGTGACAGCGCCAAAAAAATCACTTGGCCAGCATTGGCTAAAAGACAGGGAGGTATTGGCCGCGATTGCAGATGCTGCCCAGATCACTAGCAGTGATACCGTGCTTGAGATTGGCCCAGGTCTCGGTACGCTGACAAGCGAGCTGCTTCGACGAGCGAAAAAAGTGATCGCAGTCGAGTTCGATCAAGACCTAGCAGCCAAATTACCTGGTCAATTTCCAGGTAAGAACCTCGAAGTTATCCATAGTGATATCTTGAGTTTTGATCTTTCTCATCTTCCTGCCGAATATAAAGTCGTCGCAAATGTTCCCTACTATATTACGAGTAAAATAGTCCAGCTATTAATGACGGCAAAAAACAAGCCGGACACAACAGTCCTTCTTGTACAAAAAGAAGTCGCCGAGCGTCTTGCGGCAGCCCCAGGGGATATGAGTATCTTGGCAATCAGCGCGCAGAGTTTTGCCGAAGTGGCGCTTGGCGACATAGTGCCCGCTGCGTTTTTTACCCCTCCGCCAAAGGTTGATTCAGCAGTTGTCGTGTTAAAAACCCGTCCACAGCCTCGCTTTGCGGGTCTTGAAGAAAAAGAATTCTTCCGAGTTGTTCGTGCGGGTTTTTCTTCGCCCCGCAAAAAACTCTATTCCAGTCTCGCCGCAGGGCTTGGAATTTCAAAAGACCAGTGCCGAGAATTGCTTGAGAGAAGCGACGTAAGCCCGGATGTTCGTGCAGAAAATCTCTCGATTGATGCGTGGGTTGAACTTACTCGTCGTGCGTCAAAACTTGATCCGGTAGAGGCACCTCGAAGCGAATGATACGTGCGGATCAGCCTCGTATTTTTGGCAGTAGCGTGATCGTTGGTCTTTCGTCAAAAGCCGACGGTAATCTTAAATTCGGGTTTACCGATGATGATGGAGCACTGAGTAATCGAAGGAAGTTTCTCGATGCAGTTGGGATAGATATTACGCATACCAGTCTTGTAGGAATTACGTATGAGACAAGCGATTTCACGAAGTATCGCATCGCAACTGTGTCTGATAAATCCGTAGGTATGCTGCGAGCGAATATGACTGAACATGTCGATGCACTCGTCGTATGTGAACCGAATCATGCGCTATTTTTACCACTCGCAGATTGCGCCGGCGTGGTGCTTTATGATCCAATTCAACGCGTCCTTATGGTCTCGCATCTTGGTCGTCATAGCGTCGAGCAAGACGGCGGTAGAAAGAGCGTCGAATATCTTCAGCAGACATGCGATGTTCGAGCAGGGGACCTCCTTGTGTGGGTAAGCCCGAGCGTCGGCAAAGCCACGTACCCGCTTCGTGCATTTGACGGCAAAAGCCTTCAGGAAGCTATCGCTATGCAGCTTCATGATGCAGGCGTATTACCGTCGCATGTTGAGATGAGTCAGATTGATACAGCGCATGACCAAAACTACTATTCGCATAGTGAATATCTAAAGGGCAACCAAACCGAGCAGGGCCGATTTGCAATCGTTGCGCAAATGACCGGGCAGGGTGAGCCTGCGATTTGATTTTTAAATAAAATACTGTATTAATCTGTTACACTGGAAAATGACAATGGGAAAAAAGTTATACATTACGACCGCCATACCTTACGTGAACGGCACGCCGCATATCGGTAATGCACTCGACTACTTGCTAGCCGATATTTGGGCGAGATACCAAAAGCAAAATGGCAAAGAAGTTCGCTTTCAGGTAGGAACCGATGAGCACGGCAACAAAATTGCCGCAAAAGCCGCCGAAGCTGGACTTGAGCCGCAAGAATTTACCGACAAAATGTACGGAAACTTTGAAGTGCTTATGAAAAAAATGGGTGCCGACTATACTGATTTTATTCGCACGACCGACATGCACCATAAGGCAGCCGTCCAATATATTTGGCAAAAGCTTCAACCGCACATTTACAAAGGAAGCTATGAAGGTTGGTACTGCATCGGTCACGAAGCGTTTTTTACTGATAAAGAAGTGGAAGCGACGGGTGGCATATGTCCAGATCACCAAAAGCCGTATGAGCGAGTAAGCGAAGACAATTATTACCTTCGTACCAGTACGTTTACTGATCAAATTCGCGAGGCGCTTACGACAGGACGCATGCAAATTGTGCCGGATTTTCGTAAAAATGAATTTCTTGAACTCATAAAAGACGGACTGCCCGACGTTAGCATTTCACGACCAAAGAAAACATTGACATGGGGTGTTCCCGTGCCTGACGATCCAGAACAAATTATGTATGTCTGGCTCGATGCACTTGCCAACTACATAACGGTTCTTGGCTATCCCGATAATCAGGACTGGAAAGAGTATTGGCCAGCTGATATCCAGGTGGTTGGTAAGGATATCCTTCGTTTTCATGCAGGAATTTGGCCAGCGATGCTTCTCGGTCTTGATTTACCGCTTCCAAAAAAACTCCTTGTTCATGGTTTTGTACACGTCGGTGGTGCCAAAATGACCAAATCAGTTTGAACTCTTGTGGCTCGAAATGAAATCATCGACGGTTATGGTGTCGATGCATTTCGTTATTTCTTCTCGCGTCATATTCCGACACAGGATGATGGCGATTTTACTTGGGAAAAATTTGAAAATGCTTACAATAATGAGCTGGGTAATGATCTTGGCAATCTGGTCTCACGTGTTGCCAGTATGGTGTCACGCTACCAATCCGGTGTGATCGGTGATGCACCGGCAGGCGAGCATGACATGGGTCCGTATCGCCAAGCAATGGAACACCTACAGTTTAATCGTGCACTTGATGAAGTCTGGGTAATGGTTCGTGCTCTCAATCAATATCTCGAGAGTGTGAAGCCGTGGGAAGTTGCCAAAAAGCGCGAATCTGATCCTGAATCGGAGTCGCATTTAGCAGAAATACTGGGACATGCATCCAAAACCCTGCTTCAAATCGGTGACCTTTTATTACCATTTATGCCCGGTGCCGCCGGAGCAATTCACAAGGCATTTGATTCGGGCGTCATCGTACCAATCGAAGCTGAAGGTGGTCTTTTCCCAAAAATCTACAATCATACGCCGAATCCACGCGCGTCTAAAGATTCAAAAACGGCCTAAAAAGAAAAACCCCGCCCTGAGCAGCGGGGTTTCTGCGTCAAGGACGGGTAAGTAGATCGGCATGTCGCTTAAGAGGCTGTCGCTGAGCGACGCCAGTCCTATTTAGGTAGTCTCCTACCTAGCCGCGGCGAATGACCGTATAGTACATACGCCCGCGCTCAAAGGACCCTTCCGTCGGAGCCCCTTGGGTTCTTTCACTAAAAGACCAAAGTGTCTTGAACGAAATGGCAACACAAGTTGGTGCGGTAGAGCCGGACTCTCTGGGATTGTCAAGCGCCTCGACAATGTAATAGACGACACTCTCGCTTACAGGGAGGTTCTCGTCGCCATCCCCGATGATGAAAAGGTCACCTTCCTGAATTTCCTCGGCCCGTTTCTGTCCGTTGACTTTGAATTCATCAAACCAATTCGACACTGATATCTCCTCGTTTGTAAGTGAAGGGCGATAATGTACTATATCATATATCATTTAGTTTACAAATGTACTCATTGTTTCTGAAGATGATGATAGTTTTACTAAAAGCCTCTGCTTAAGGTACTATCATAGATACGATGTTAGTCGATACTCACTGTCATATTCATGAACCCACCTATGTCGAAGCGGACGAGGCGATCAAGTGTGCGACGATAGCAGGTGTTTCAGCGATGATTTGTGTTGGGACGAGTGAAGTAAGTTCGCGTCAGGCTGTTGAGTTTGCGGCGTCACGACCCGGTGTATATGCGGCAATTGGTGTCCATCCGCACGATGCCAAGGATAACTGGCATGATATCTTTAACCTTGCAAATGTACCGAAAGTCGTGGCTGTGGGCGAAATCGGGCTCGATTATTATTACAATCACAGTCCTCGCGATGTTCAAATTACTGCTCTCGAGGAGCAGCTTGACTTCGCACTCAAGTACCATTTTCCTGTAATCTTCCATGTTCGCGATGCGTTTGACGATTTTTGGCCGATTTTCGACAACTTTTCGGGAATTCGTGGCGAACTTCATAGTTTCACGGATTCGTCGCTTCACCTGGAGGAAGGGCTGAAACGAGGACTATACATAGGGGTAAACGGGATAAGTACTTTTACCAAGGATGAGAGCCAGCAAGCCATGTTTCGTTCTATTCCGCTCGAAAAAATCCTTTTAGAAACGGACGCCCCCTTCTTGACGCCAGCGCCACTCCGTGGTAAAGTAAATGAGCCAGCGTTTGTACGGCATATTGCCGAATTTCACGCTCAAGCTCGTGGTGTTTCTCTTGAGGAGATTGCGAGTGCGACAACAGCAAATGCTCGTGCACTATTTGCACTATCTTAAACAAAAACCTCTAAACTAACCGATTCTTTAAAAAGGGAGCGGAATTGACTATGTCGTCCGAACGTTTAACCTCATCATCTGAAGTCCCCGAAACACGCGGTGAAGTCCGTATCGATCTTCAATTGGCAAGTGAACACGTTACCTCTGTTAAAGAAGGTCAGGACCTTGCAGAGGCATATCGAGACATCGAAGCAGCTCAAGAGCGAGCGCCAAGAGTTTCAACGCACAAAGAATTAATGGGGCGACAGGGTCTCATTCTCTTTACGGCACGTCGGGCAAAGGCCGATAGTACGCCCTCTGAGTATCCTGACCTGAGGAAGGTGGGATAGAAATTATGTCTTTTTTTAAGAAAGTAACGAAGCTTATCACCGGCGATTCATCAAGCGTCATGCTGTCGATGCCAAAAAACCGGCCACTGAAAAAATATACTGAACGAGAGCTACTCCAGATGGAGAGCGAAATCGGTTCAAAGTTATTTGGCGAAATTCCCGAAGGGCATCGACGTGAATTCTTTTGCTTCGACGACAAGACCTGGATCTGGTACGAGGAATGGAAAGACCCAAAAACAAACAAACGTCACAGCACGACGACTCGCTACGAAGTTCACGAGAAAGGAATTCTCAAGGTTCAAGAAGGCGCGAGATATTCATTTATCGAGGGCGAAGAACTCGATAATCTTATCGCTGCCACGACGATGTACTATGAACAAGTAATGCGCGGAGTGTACGGTTTTGACCCAAAAACCGGACAGCCACTTGCACCGCAGCATTCGCTTTCTTAACAGAGAAACTGCTATACTGAGTATAATGATTGACGAGACAATATATCTTGATCATGCCGCCGCAACCCCGCTCGATCGGCGGGTATTTTTGGCGATGCAGCCATATTTTACGGATCTTTTTTATAATCCATCCAGTCCGTATGCGCCCGCGCTTACCGTCCGACATGACTATGAGAGAGCGAAGCATACGATTGCAAAAACCATTGGCGCCAAGCCCGATGAGCTTGTCATGACGGCAGGTGCGACTGAGTCGATTAATCTCGCATTTAGGAGTATTGGTGGACATATCGTGACAAATAACATTGAGCATCACGCGGTGCTTGAAGCCGCAAAGCTGCATCCCTATACGATAGTTGCGGTAGATAAACGCGGAGTCGTTTCGGTTGAAGCAATTGAGCAAGCAATCACGGCAGAGACAAAGCTTGTGAGTGTCGCACTTGCCAATAACGAAATTGGTACTGTGCAGCCCCTCAGAGACATCGCACAACTCATCAAGCGCGTTCGTGAAGATCGTTTAGCGCGGGGTGATACGACGCCAATTTATTTACATAGCGACGCATCCCAGGGCGCCGGAATTTTGGATATCCATATATCTCGTCTTGGTGTCGATTTATTGACTCTTAACGCCGGAAAAGTGTATGGACCAAAACAAGTTGGGCTTTTGTTTGCTGCCTCCCATGTAAAGCTTAGCCCGCAAATTGTCGGTGGGGGGCAAGAGCGAGGTATGAGGAGTGGAACCGAAAACGTCGCAGGTGTCATAGGGTTTGCGAAAGCCATGGAGCTAGCGGATGCCCACCGAAAACACGAATCTTTTCGACTGCAAAAACTTCACGATATACTGCACCAGCGTATTATCACTGCGTTCCCCGAAGCCATTGTATCCGGACATCAAAAAAGACACCTTCCTGGACATCTGCATATTTCTTTTCCAGGACTTGATGCTGAACGTCTCGTTTTTGCGCTTGAAATGCGTGGCGTATTGGTTGCGACAGGGAGTGCGTGCGCTGCCAACAAGGGTACCCGCTCACATGTCCTCACGGCAATTGGACTCGCCGATGATGTCGCTGATGGAAGTTTACGTCTGAGCCTCGGACATCTCTCGACGGACGAAAACACGACTCGTGCGGCCGATATTATTATCGAAGAAGTAAAGCGCGAGCAAGAACGGACGCGAAAATGAAAATAGTCATTGCAATCTTGGCAGTTTTTATCGCCTTTGTCATTGGGATAGGAATATATCTGACACCAAACGACCTTGCAGGCTGCGGTACCATACCAGGTGACAAAAAAGGGTGTGAGCCCGCAGATGCGATCGTGGCAGTGAGTGGGGGGGATACGCTTGCTCGTACTCACGAAGCGATTGCACTGTACAAAAACGGCTGGGCGTCGAAGCTTATTTTTTCTGGTGCGGCACAGGACAAATCGGGTCCGAGTAATGCTGAAGTCATGCGCCGTGAGGCATTGGGAGAGGATGTACCCAGCGAAGATATTATTACTGAGGAGTTGAGTGCAACAACCAAAGAAAACGCCGAAAATACCAAAACAATATTTGCCGAGCATGATATTTCTTCAGTAATTCTTGTGACTTCCGCGTATCATCAGCGACGTGCTGGTCTTGAGTTTCAGGCGCGTGCCGGAGGTGCCGTTGCAGTTCGTAATCATCCTGTTGCAAGAGATAATCAATGGTCTTCATGGTGGTGGGCAACACCGACCGGTTGGTATCTGGCGATTGGCGAGCTGATCAAGATCATTGCTTTCTACGCGGGTGGTTCTCGATGACAAAAGTATATGTAGGAATGAGTGGTGGCGTCGATAGCAGTCTTAGCGCGGCTCTTTTGAAGGAGCAAGGATACGACGTCACGGGTGTTTACATGAAGAACTGGACGCAAGATCTTCCTGGCATGAAATGTCCTTGGGCGGACGACCTTGCCGATGCAAAACGTGTTGCCGTTCAGCTTGGTATTGACTTCAAGGTCTTCGATTTTGAAAACGAATACAAACACAAAGTTGTTGATTATATGATCGAGGAATACAAGCGCGGGCGTACGCCAAATCCAGATATTATGTGTAATCAAGAAGTGAAGTTCAAGCTTTTTTTGGAGGCGGCGCTTGAAGATGGGGCGGATATGATTGCAACGGGACACTATGCGCAAGTGGAATCAGCGAGTACCGCACTCGCATTATTAAAGCAAGCAAAGGACACAAACAAAGACCAAACATATTTTTTGTATCGTGTCACCGGCGAAGCACTTTCTAAAACACTCTTCCCACTTGGACAATTCACCAAACCTGAAGTCCGAAAAATGGCAGAAGATCGCGGTTTATTTACCGCCGCAAAAAAGGATAGTCAAGGTATTTGTTTCGTAGGAAAAATTGGTATTCGCGAATTTTTGAGTCAGTATGTTGAGAAGAAGCCAGGCAGCATTATCGACAAACAAACCGGTAAAGTACTTGGGCATCACGACGGCGCGATATTCTACACCCTCGGCCAGCGACATGGGTTGGATATTGGTGGCGGACTTCCTTATTATGTTGTAGGCAAAGACATGGATAAAAACGAGGTATATGTCACCACTGATCTCAATGATGGGACGCTTTGGAGAAAAGACATTCGCTTGGAGGCAGTCCACTGGATCAATACCACGCCGCCTCCCGGGATGTATCGTATTCGTATTCGCCACCGGGCGCCGCTTGAAGAAGCAACACTTTCTTTTGATGGTGACAATGTGTTGCTCCGCCTCACTGACGAACAGCGAGCAATCGCTCCAGGGCAGTCAGTGGTTATTTATGACGGCGACACAGTTCTTGGCGGTGGTATCATTGCGATATAGACTCAGCCTGTTATCAGAAAAACTTGCTACCATATACCTTCAAATAAGGAGGATAGAATTATGAGTTTTTTCGATGACATCAAAGCCAAGGTGGAAGAAATGTTAGGTGGAGCCGGGGAGGATATTACGGGTTCCATCGGTGACGCAGCTGGGAATGTAACGGATATTACCGATCACGTGCAAGATTCTATATTGGGTAATGGCGAAGGCGGCGACAGCGAAAAGTAAAAAAGGCCGCAGGCCGCAACGATAGTGACTGGCAAGACCCGTCTCTTTCTCGTTGCAGCCATACGGCCAGCCTCTAGGTCTCCTGGAGGGAGTTTCTTTCGCTAGAGTCGTCGAAGTACTACTTGAGGATGGGAAGGAGGAAGATGATGAAGGCGAGATAAAGAACCGCCACACCTACCATTATTCCCGCCGAGATCCAGGCCCACCGCAACTTGAAGCCCAGGACCAGGAAGGTGGCGAACAGGATGATGGTGAACGGCCACCACTCGATCAGACTGAAATCCAGCGTGACCTTCGGTTCGGGAGTAGGAGCGGCCGATACAAAATCGAGAGCGAGACTCATCTCATCTCTCCTTTCATCTCGTTGGTACTAACGATACTTCATTATGTCACATATATCGCTATTTTGTCAAAGTATGTACCTCTGTTATAATAAGAAAATATGAATGCACAACAAATCCGCACCGAGTATCTAAAATTCTTTAAAGATCGTAGTCACACGGTTATTCCACGGGCCAAACTTGTGCCCTACAATGACCCAACAACGCTCTTTACTGGAAGCGGTATGCAACCTCTTATCCCCTATCTCTTGGGTGAAGAACACCCTGGTGGAATTCGCCTGGTTGATAGCCAAACATGTATCCGAGCTCAGGATATTGAAGAAGTCGGTGATCGTACTCATACGACATTTTTTGAGATGCTTGGCAACTGGAGCCTTGGCGATTATTTTAAAGAACAGCAGATTCGTTGGTTCTTTGAATTCCTGACCGAGAAAGTTGGGCTTAATCCCGAGAAGATTTATGTGACATGCTTTATCGGCGATGAAGCAAACGGTATTCCACGCGACACCGAAGCGGCAGAAATTTGGCAGCGAGTCTTTAAGGAAAAAGGAATCGATGCCGAGATTGCCGAAATCGGCTCAAGCAAAGATGGCGACACACGCGGTATCAAGCCTGGCGAGCGAATTTTCTTTTATGATGACGGCGAAAATTGGTGGAGTCGCAACGGCGGAATTAAGACCACGCCCATTGGCGATCCGTGCGGACCGGATAGCGAAGTATTTTATGACTTCGGCGAGCAAAACCATAATGACGAGTTTGGACTTTCTCACCCGGCTAGTGACGGTGGCCGTTTCATGGAAATCGGTAATCAAGTATTTATGCAGTATCGCCGCAATGACGACGGAAGTTTCTCGCCGCTCGAGAAGCAAAATGTCGACTACGGCGGGGGCTTGGAGCGCATAGCTGCAGCCAGCATCGATAGTCCTGATGTCTACAAAATCAGTATTCTTTGGCCGATTATTGAGAAACTTCAGGTACTTTCCGGTAAACAATACGAGTCTCACACCAACGCCATGCGTGTCATCGCCGATCACCTTCGCGGTGCAACATTCCTCGCTGTTGATGGAGTAAAGCCAAGCAATAAAGAGCAGGGCTATGTCATGCGACGGTTGCTTCGCCGCGCGATTCGATTCGCCTTTGACCTTGGTATTGAGCAGAATTTTCTCGAAGGAATCGTTCCTGTTATCGCTGATCTTTACACAGAAGATTACCCTGAAGTCAAAGCCGCTCGTGATGAGATTATCGCCACCCTCGTAAAAGAAGAAAAAGCTTTCCGTCAGACGCTCCGAAAAGGCCTGAAGCAAATGGAAAGATACGCCGAAGAGGGTTTAACGGGTACGGAATTGTTTACACTTTATGATACCTTTGGCTTTCCCGTTGAACTTTCTACGGAAGAAGCATTTAAACGCGGCGTGACTCTCAGTCCAGCATGGCGTGATGAATTTGACGCCAAAATGAAAGAGCAACGCGAACGCTCACAAACAGCCGCGAAAGGCACATTCAAGGGTGGACTTGGTGGCCAAACATTGCAGCACAAAAAATACCATACCGCGACTCACCTGATGTACCAGGCACTCCGCGATGTATTGGGTGATCATGTCGTGCAGCGTGGTTCCAATATTACCGAGGAGCGCCTGCGATTTGACTTTTCCCACCCCGAAAAAGTCACACCAGAGCAGCTCAAGCAAGTCGAAGATATCGTCAACGAACAGATAGCAAAAGATCTCAAAATTTCATTTGCCGAGTATCCCACGCAAGTGGCTATCGAAGAAAAAGGCGCAATCGGTCAATTTGGCGACCGTTATGGTGATACGGTCAAAGTCTATAAGATGATTGCCGATGATGGGCAGAAGCCATTTAGCTTTGAGATCTGTGGGGGCCCTCACGTTGATCACACGATGCAACTCTTTGAGGATGGTAAAAAATTCAAGATTATCAAAGAAGAGGCGAGCTCGGCTGGTGTTCGTCGTATCAAGGCCGTACTAGTCTAGGACAGTCCTCTATTTTGAGTAAGTTTTTCATGCGAGCATTCTGGTTGTAAAAAATACTATACTATTGTATAACTGATTGTTGAGAATGTAACAGCCTTCTACGATAGGATGTGAGATGGGCGACATCAATCGCTTTGCAGATGATCTGACGCGCAAGCTTCAGGGTGGGCGTTCGTCGCTGGCGGGTTGTTCACGAGTGCAACTTATGGTGGAGGAGATCTCCGGAAGTGTCATGGTGCTCGTTCGAACTGAGCCTTCACTTAGTGCAAAACTTCTCGGGGCAGCGGAGTATCAATATCCTGGCGAATGCCTTGTGAATATGGCAATTATTCTAGGGTATGTCATTGAGTACATGGAGAGAGGTGAGGTTGCGCTTGCGGGTAGTGAACTTGCGCAAATAACGTTCGCGGCTCCCATGGCTGCTATGGAGATGGACGAAATAACAGGCATGCTCACGGTTCCTCGGATCGCGCGAGAAGAGCTGTCTTCATCTGAGTGGGGAAGGATGCTGTTTGGGTCGAGGTTTCCTCTCGCTGGTCAAAAAGGTGCAGGAGACATCGAACTGCATATGTTTTACTTGCCGGACACTCCCTTTGAGGAGCTGTCGGCTGCTGAGCGCACCCATCTGGTAAAACTCTCGGCTGGCTGGAATATTGTCAGTGTTCATGACGAAGAATATGTACCGCGAATGGCAGGCGTGATCGAGTACGTTTCTCAGGAAGCGCAGACGATTCTGACCCGCTGACCTTCTTCTCCCGTCTTCTCGCTGAATATGAGATATTCCGAGGAGGCGGGATATTTCATATGAAATCAGAGCCCAACTCAATATGAAGGTAAGGTGTTATCTAGCCTGGATTTATTTGACAAGCATCTAAAAGATATTATTATAGAGAAGTCCATCGAGTATTTGATTGGAAGGTGAGGACACTCATGGTGTCTTTGGCCCAACTTGTGGGGGAAGTAAAGATCGCGGTGCGGCACCCGGTGCCGCTCATGTGTTCGCGCGCCGAACTGGCGGTCGACAAGGAAAACGCAGCGATTGTTCTGTTGCTGCGAACGAAACCTCAGCTCAGTGAGCAGATTTTGTCCGCGCGACGTCACCAGTATCCGCTGCCTCTCCTGATGAATCATGGGGCGTTTTTTGGAAAGATGGCACGCCGTGCATTCGAAGGAGCAATCGCCCCTGCACCCAGTGAATTGACTCGTGCTGCATTTGCCAGCGTGCATTTGGGCGCCTATCACGGGACAATGGTCAATTTAGACTCCGGCAGATTCATCGTGCCGGGCGTCGACTCTGCTATGGGCATGCGTGGCCAGGAGTGGGCGGAAACGCTTTCGACGTCAGAGTACCCTCCTTTCGCAGAAAATGTGGAGGGGGCGCTCGAGCTTTACCTCATCCATCTTCCAGACGCGCCCGTCCAAGATCTCACCTCCTATGATCTTTGGCAGGTGGCGATGCTCGCAATTGGATGGAACTATGCACTTCATCTGAGTGAGGCGGAGGTGCGAATGATGATGCAGCTGATCGTGGAAACGAGCGAAAAGGCGGAAGTGATCGCCGCCTACTAAGTTCGGTCCATCCATCCCGTCTCTTTGTCGAATATGAGATATTCCGAGGAGGCGGGGTATTTCATATTTAAAGAGCTTTAGTCTCTAGAAAAGGGAAAGGGGCGCTCATGCGAGCGCCCTGTTGGTGTCTCCCCCTTGGGTCTAGGTAATGGCCAGAAGCATTTCGCCGTGGACTGTGTTGGTGGCTTGCGCGCTGAAGTCCAGCATCTCTGCCAGGATTTCGTCTGCTGCTTTCATGAGCTCGTTGACCTCTCGCTCGCAAGCAGCCAGATAGTCCAGCTCTGTAGCGAGAGGTCCCAGTGTTTCGCGGATGATCAGAAACACCCGTGCTCCGAGCCGCTTGCGCAGTTCGCGGTCATCGCTCGCCTCGCGCACATCTTCCAGCGCGACGATTTGAGCGATCTGGGCCGGGAAGTGCCATGGCTCGGCGCGGTCTTCTTCGGAGTCGATTCCGAACTCATTCCACACCGCATACCAGCGGTTCAGAATGCTGTCTTCGATCTTGATGGTTTCCCATGCGTTGCCGGCGGATGAGAGGTTCTTTTTCTTGGTGTCGCGATGGATAATCCACCATTGGACCAACATGAAAGCTGCGGCCGTGGGGAGGAAGAACAATTCCCAGCCCAAGAGCTCGGGTTCGAGACTAGCGCTTGAGATTTGATCCATGATCCACCACGCCACGACCATGAGGGTCAAGAGGACCATCTCAATAGCCCGTATAACGTGGCCTTTCCAGTCACCCATGACAATCTCCTAGGGTATGTACCTGACACTCTACTAGAGAGACATTAATGTAATTATAACATATTATATGGCAATTATACGTTTAACACACCCAAATTATAGAAACAGCCACATAGCTGCGGACTTAACCCCTACTTTTCTTTAGGCTTTTTAGGCGGCTTAGTTGCCTTGAGGATTTTATCTACTGCTTGATTGAACGTCATATTGAGTTTTAGCGGCCGTTCGTTTGTGCGAACTGGCTTTGCTTCGTATTCGTCAATTTGCTTTTGTAGCTTCTCGGCCTCTTTTTTTGTTGGCTTGCTATTTGTCATAGCTTGATTATACCAAAGAGTGGCATTATTGATTTTTCGGTGACTGTCGATGAGCTAAGAGCATCAAAGCATATGACTGCTTTTGAAACTGTAGTGACCCTCCTTACTAACAATGATGTGGTCGCGCATCGGAATGCCTAGCAAGATTCCTCCTGCAACCAATTGCTGCGTCGCCTCAATATCCTTCCGGCTCGGATGTGGATCGCCCGATGGATGATTATGTGCCACAATTACACTAGCCGCCCGGTCTTTGAGAGGTCCGGCAAATACCTCGCGCGGGTGCACAAGTGAGGATGTGAGTGTGCCGATCGTTACCACCCTACGGGCTATGAGCCGGTTTCCGCTGTCCAGCGACAGGCAAAGTATATATTCCTGCCTTTTGGTACGGATAAACTTGAGGTGTGGCAGAACGTCCTCAATCTTAGTGAGTGGCTTAGTCTTGTCCATACATTACCACGACACCATTCCTCGGCATCCAACTTGTCAGCATATGTAGCTTCGCGCACTCAAAGCTGTAGGTTATATACACTATCCGACAATCAGGCGGAGTCCGTACAAAATCACTAGCTGTCGCAAAGGTTATGTCCGCTTCGAGCAAGTCTTCTGGCGCTTTTGCCGTAAATCTTAATTGCCGCATCCATTCTATTTGTATGTCGAGCCGTTCCTTTCGAGTAGTATTAAGCGTCCGTGATCTCTCGTTCTCTGTTAGCCGGATAAGCCGAAGCCAATGCTTACGAGTGGATGCGAGCAGCGTGACCGGTCTATCAGTAACAACTGCTATTTTTCCTTGCGAGCCACGCGAAGCAAGATGTTCGGCGAGCTGCCGGGATAGTGGTTTGTGGGTTAATGAATACTTTTCAACGAATAGACCGTGCATATATACGCTCCGGCTCCTTGCAAAAAAGCACAAAAATAATAGCAGTCACAGCGACTGCATGTGGTCGTTTTTTCATAGTTACTATAAGGCTTTCTTATTTTATGGCGACGAGAAAACACAAAACCCGCCGCCAGCGGGCTTTCACCCCATGACTCTTTCGAGGCATGACCTGATAGATGCTGAACGACGGGATCAGTATCTATCAGGGATTTTAGACCATGCCAACCCTTGCGGGTAATGGTTTAGGTCGTCTAATTGTTCGCTTTAACGAGCAAAGCTTATTTCCATAGTATGCTAAAGGTTTCACATTGGCAAGCATATTTACAGATAAAATGATACATATCGTCCGTAGAGTTATTAGACGCGCCGATCTACTCTAGGAATAGATATGAAACCTATTGTAAAAAAGTTCGGTAAACGCGTGCGCCAGCTCAGATTAGAGCAGGGCCTGACACAAGAAGCACTCGGTGACAAATGCGGACTGGACTTAAGTTACATAGGCCGGATAGAACGAGGTGAGCAAAATACCTCGCTTGTGGTGATTGGGATGATCGCTAAGGGGTTGGGGATTTCGGTTGAGGAGTTGTTTCGAGGGCTATAACTTTCAAAATCCAAGCCTAAGACTATATAATGAAGGTAAGTAATAATGTCAGTCAACGAATTAGCTAAAATAATCTGGGACTATCATCACCTTCATCACAAACTGAAGGAGGCAGATCTGATTTTTGTGCTAGGAAGTCATGATATACGGGTTGCGGAATATGCAAGCCAATTATTTTTGAAAGGCTACGCACCACTTATACTCTTTAGCGGAAACGAGGGTGTGGGAAGAGATATAAGTGGTTTCAAGGGTACACCCGAGGCCGAAAGGTTTGCTCAGATTGCCAAAGACGCTGGTGTACCAGAACAAGCCATTCTGATTGAAAGTAAATCACGCAATACTGGTGAGAATATAATGTTCTCCAATCAATTACTCCAGGATAAAAATATTAAGGTTAATTCACTTATTGCCGTACAGAAACCGTATATGGAGCGCCGGACATTCGCAACGTTCAAAGCCCAATGGCCACAACCTCAGCCTAACTTTCTTGTCACTTCTCAACCTATATCCTTCGAGGAGTATATCAGGAACCCGCTTTATCCTGCCGACTATACAATAAATATTATGGTAGGTGACCTACAAAGGATTAAAGAATATCCAAAGCTTGGCTTTCAGATTGAGCAGAATATTCCAGATGAAGTATGGGATGCCTGGGAGCATCTTGTAGCTCTTGGTTATAGTAAGCATCTTATTAAATAAAAGTTATACTTTTATAGACTGAACATCTTTACCAAGTCGTAAGCGCCTGACGAGGCTTCAGCAAGTACTCCGACCGCTCAATCTTGAAAGGTCTGTCGCAAATGGCAATGCCCGGCTCTTCATTATTAAAGTGGCTAAGAATAATGCAGGGGATAGCTGGATCTTCTCGCTCCCTATAAAGCCAATATGCCTCCCAATCATTACTCATGATTAACTTGCCACCTCGCTCGTATAGCAGCAGTGGCATACTGCGCTCATCATAGTGTGCATCGAATGTTTTACGAAACTCGTCATGGATGACCGGTTTATGGTTGGCGAGTGGATGAATAAGTCGCATTTCAACAAATGCCTTTTGATAGTAGTGCCTGCCATGTACGCTAAGTCTTTGAGATATAGGTCATCTGGCGGGCCATGTCCTAACCATTCGTCATCAGCCATGATCGGGTCAGGGTAATTCCAGCCTCCCCAGGGTACTGTCACTACGTCCCATTGTTGTTTCTGCTTGCCTCTAAATAAACGAGATATTATTGCCATATACTCCTACTTTTTCCTAGAGCTAGTATTTATTAAATCAGCTAGTGAGTCAACATTATTATGTGAGATGGTATTATAAATAACGGATAGACAGCGGTATGGTAAGGTGTGGTTGCTAGGCTTGGTCTTCAGGAGATTTACTTACAAGTGCAAGAATTCATCGACACCCTCATCAACGGCCCCGCTCGCTACACCCAGGAGCACAACTTTAACTCCGGCTGGGCGCTTGTATTTGTTCTTGGCGCACTCCTTATTGAATTCGGCGTCGCTTATCTCCTTATCCTCCTAACCATAAAGCTCTTCCAATACGGCCGCACCTTCTTTTCACTCTTCTTACAGCGCGTAGGAGTTGGTAAACGTGAAGTAGAGTACGCCTTCTTGCAGCTCACATTCCCATCTGACACTACTAAATCAGCCTATGCAACCGAACAACTTCATATCCTTATGCGCAGCATGGTAAAGTACCGTGGTTTCTGGGATAAGATGGCCTCTCGGAAGCAGCCATATTCGCTAGAGTTAGTGGCAACTCGCGACGACGGTATCCGCTACATCATTCGCATCCCAAAGCATGAGATTGAAACGGTGAAGCGTACCCTGATGTCATTCTTGCCCGGCCTCAAAGTCACTGAAGTCGATGATTATATGGACAAAGTAACAGAGCTTCCGACCAGCGTGGCAGAACTAAAACTAATGTCCGATTTCGTACTGCCGCTCGAAGACCATAAAGCACTAGAAGAACACGATCCTATCGCCTACCTCACAGGCCACATGCGCAACTTACTACCGGATGAAGTCATAGCCTTCCAAATTGTTGCCGTGCCGGTCTTTAAGAATACGCATCCAAATGAACTCCGTCATATCCGTGATACACAGCACCGGATTGCGCTAAGTAAAGAGCTGTCGTCGAAACTGACAGCCTACAAGATTAACGTACCACGCATACTGCTACGAGCAGCACTTGCGCCGTTTTGGCTTATCGCTATGGGCGGTAAACTTATTGCCACGGTCATTGACGCCTTTTCAGGAGATATACCAAAGAACAGCGGTAACAAGCGGCTTACTGGCGACCCGTACGAACAAGAAATTGGCAAGACAATTAAGACGAAGCTCGACCAACATCTATTTGAAGTCTCTATGCGCGTGCTCGTGGCTTCACCGGATGCAGATAATATTCAAGGCCGCCTTAGCGCTGTCATTTCTTCCTTTGATACTTTTACGGCTACACGTCAGTCCATTCATACTCGTCGAGCACTCCCATTTATATCCTCGACAGATAGGTGGCTTGGCCGGTTCCGTAACCGGACTTTATTACGTCATGTCGTGAGCCAACAAACTATTCTTTCGAGCTCAGAATTATCCGACCTCTACCACTTCCCAAATACCGACCTGACAAAAACCGAAGGCTTAGTCAAAAGCCGGAGTCGCGAACTGGCCGCGCCACTCTCTATTAAGCGTAGCGACGCAAAGCTTGATGTTATTGTCGGGGCAAATGCCTTTGGTGGTGAAGTGCAAGAAATTGGCATGACTTTGGAGCAGCGCCAAAAGCACACCTACATTATCGGGAAGACCGGCACCGGTAAGACGACCCTACTTAAAAGTTCAATTTACCAAGATATGTTCAATGGCAAAGGCTTGGCCGTACTCGATCCGCACGGCGATATGTTCCGCGAGCTACTCAGTATTGTGCCAGAGAACCGTCGTAAAGATGTGGTGGTGTTCGATCCGTCTGACCGTGACTTTCCGGTTGGCCTTAACATTCTTGATCCCGGCATAGACTTTGAAAGTGAAGACGATAAACACGAATGGATAACGAGTGCAGTCCTATCTATATTCAAGAAACTGTCCGACGAAGCGCAGTGGGGTCCACGCATGGAGCATATTTTGCGGAATACTACGCTTACAGCACTACAAACACCAAAGCCAAGCTTATATACCTTGCAGCGTTTACTAACCGACAAGAAATACCAAAAAGAAGTTGCCAAAACTCTTAAAGACCCTGTCTTGAAGCAATTCTGGGATAAAGAATTCAAGATGATGGGTTCTATGCAGATGTCCGCTGCTACAGCGCCTCTGACGCATCGTTTAGGGCATTTCATTACGTCGAAGATGTCTCGGCACATTCTTTTGCAAGAAAAGAGTACTGTTCGTATTGCGGACATTATGAACGAAGGGAAGATATTGCTCGTAAACCTGAGCAAGGGCGACATCGGCGAAGATCAGAGTGAGTTCTTCGGCACTATTCTCACTGCACTTATTTGGATGGCTGCTTACCAACGTACAAAAATTCCCGAGAAGAAGCGCCGAGACTTCTTTGTCTATGTCGATGAGTTCCAGAACTTCGCAACGCCACAGTTCGGGGCAATTACGAGCGAAGGGCGCAAGTTCCATGTTAGCTTAATTGTGTCACACCAGAATATTGCACAGATGGAGGATAAGGACTTAGTGAAAGTGATAGCTGGAAATGCCGCGACGATTATCTGCCTCAAGGCCAACCCAGAGGATGAGACGTTTATATTGCCGTACATGAAGCCAGAAGTTGAAAAGGGTGACATCGTAAACCTTGCGCCGTACCACTTTTACATGAAGGTAGCGACGGAGGATAGCGAGGAGGCTTTTTCGGGGCAGACGGTGCCGCTGGACGTTGAGGAGAGTGAAAAAGTACAAAAAGCAGTGATGGCGAATAGTCGGAAGAAATACGCTACGCCAAAAGTAGAAGTTGAGCAGTATATGGCGACTTTATTTGACGAGCCAGAGGAAAAGACACAGCAACAACAAGTCGTGGTTAATAAGAAACCTCAGCCCAAAGGTACAGGAAAAGAGAGTGGTAAGGAGCTGATGGGGCTATAATGTAGCCAGAGGAGAACAGAGGATGAATGTCAGCCAGCAAATTAAGCTCCTTGAACCACAGATAACTAAGCTCGACGAACTTGAGAAGACTCAAGATCATGAGTCTTACGATGCTTGGCATATGCAAACAGAGCTACTACTTAAGAAGATACTTTCCGATGATGCAAGTGAGGTACGAGAGTTTCACAGATTTGACGGCAAGGCCAGTGTCTTTATCGTAGGGTCTAGCTCAGCAGCCAAAGCAAAAAACGCTCAGCGTGAGACTGAGGCATACTTCAGAGATATCAAGAAGAGCCGCAGTCTGCTCAAGGGCGTATTTGATTTCCTGAAGAGTACCGAGTCGGGTGAGGAGAACTCTACGCCACTTGGTGCGGGTACGCTCGAATCACTGCATGATAGGATTCAAGAAAAGTGCTCAGGTCTCTATCTTGGAGGTCATTATCCAGAAGCTGTCGAGAAAGGCTTCAAGGTGGTTCGTGACAGGCTGCGCGACCTGACCGCACACGAAACGGGTTCGGAAGCATTTGGTAAGGGCGGCTTGTACATTAAAGGTGCTAACGCCGAGAACGTTGATAGAGATTTTCAAGATGCGGTTAAGTTTCTGACGATGGCAATAGACCAATTTCGTAACGAAAAAAGTCATACTTCTGACGGTAAGATAGAAGACCCAGTACGTGCTTATGAATACCTAACTTTGAGCAGCCTAGCGATGCACCTGTTGGATGACAGTGAAGTAAGAGAGAAAATCGAAGAGCCTAAGAAGCCGAAGCCTGCCAAGTCTACCCCTACCCCAGCCACTGACAAGACCAGAGTGACACTAGATTCATTACAAATCCTCGCCTTAAAGCTGTTTGCAGCCATGTCGGACTTTAAAGAAATGCTCGTGTCTCGACATATGGGTGGCAGCATCATACATCCAGTCGGTAGTATAAGTAACCCTGAACTACTCAAAGAGCTTGAAGCTGTAGACTCGGCGGAGTTCGAAGCAAACCTTGATGAGATGGTTAATTGGGGGCTGCTCACACTTGAATACAGCGCCAAAGGTACCCCAAAGTATAAGCTGGCTAAGCCTGGCTATGATGTACTCAAAGGACACCCAGAGCTAGGTACTGATTTAGAAGACGACAAATGAGTAGAGTATGCACCTTTTGTCGACGTGAAGGACAACGCTTAACTCTTGAGCACGTCTACCCGGATTGGATATCGAAGTTGTTTGACCAGAAGATCAAGGGCATTAACGAAGTCTCGGGCGATAATATCAAGCGTATATGGCAAGGTACTGTATTCCAGCACAAAGTTAAGTTGGTGTGCGGTGAGTGTAATAATGGTTGGATGTCTGCTATTGAGGGTGAAGCGAAAGATCTGCTCACGAGCGTCACATTAACACACGATGGCTGTACCCTCAGCAAAGAAGACCAACGGAGGCTATCATTATGGGTGCAGAAAACAGTACTTGTTATAAACAAGGCAATTAGCGGCGACTTCGATATACCAGCCAGCTTCTATGAGCAACTCTATGACCAAAAGCAGCCCCTCGCTAACGTATTGGTATCAATGGGCTGGAGGATAGAAGCTGATGGCTCAAAAGAGCAACCCTTGGCCACGTTTGAGATAAAGCAAGTTTCCAATGTCGAGGTTGAGAAGAGCTCGGTAGATTCTATAAACTCACAAATGAATGAGGGCGGCTTGATATGGGTGGCCACATTAGGTTTGGGCTACGTGGTGTTCTATGTGGTTGGCACAAACTTAGCTGGTCAGTTAGAAGTTGGTGGCGGTGACCCTCGCATTTTCCCTCAAATAAATCCATACACTGAAGACTTAGCGTGGCCTACGGAATGGCCAATCGAGACCATAGGTGGCCTTCAGGGTGTCAGAAGTGGTATTTATGGAGATGCACCTAGAGGAGAAGCTAGCTAGGCTTTACTACCGGATGTTAGTAAACACAGAATACCAGAAAATTAGAGCTAAGAAGAGGTAGAGATCTTGCGATTTCTGTAAGTCACGATAATAAACACTCCGGCAGCCACAAACTGCACAAAACAAGCTACCAGTATCGTAAGCTGCAAAGAAGTACCGGCCAACTGTCCTGCTAAAGCCGCTCCCACAGCTGCCGCCGTAATCTTCAAGCTCGCCCCTGTCGTAAACACTTGGCCTCGTGAACGCTCTGGTGCTTCGCGGTGCCGAACCGCGAAGATAGCGGCCAGCTGTGGTCCGTCAGCTAGCCCTATGACTAACATCGCAATAAGAGCTGACGCAATATTGCCTGAGAAGGCTAGTATGAGCATAGCCACGCCTAATATGAGGGTCGTAATAAAGGCTATTACATCCGGGCTATACTTAGTCGGCCACTTTGCATACGTAATAGTAGCCACAAGAGCGCCAACTGACACTACCGACGCAAGAATACCGCCATAGCCCGCATTGCCGAATAGTTCCTGACCAACAAGTGGATAGATCACCCACAACATCCCAATACCCATATATGAAATAGCCGACACGAGGGTTATTCTAAACAGCTTTTTGTTCTGTACGATAATTTTGAACCCTGCCATAACATCTTGTATAAATGTGCTAGTTTGGGCTTGTGACTTTTGTATAGTTTTCCTAGGTAATGACCACGCCATTGGTAGCGCTGTCACGAGAAGCACAACCAGTCCAACAACCGCCCAATGTGCTCCGAACATGGCTGCGATTAATCCAGCGATCGCTGGTCCAGCTAATCCTGCAATATTAAAGGTTGTCGCATCAATTGCACTCGCCCTAGTCATTTGCTCATCAGCGACAAACGACTTTAACCGTGATGACCACCCACCAGAAATTGCTGGCATTAGAAATCCTGCTGCAAGCGCAATAGCTATAGAAACCCACACTGGCATGTGACCTAGAGATAAGGCAATACAACTAACACCGACTGCATACAAACCAAGTGCATACGCTAAAACTCTACCCGGATGCAACGAGCGGTCGAGTATTGCGCCCAGCAGCGGTCCACCGATTGCCGCAGAAAGTGTCAGGACAGCTAGTACTGTTGAGCCAAGTGCTACACTCCCCGTAAGGGCTAGTCCCATAAGTAAGATAGCCTGACCGGACATTTCGTCACCAAGCCGAGCTGGCAATGCACCAAATAGATAATGTATTAATGTGTAACGCTTTTCTTTATTAAACATGTTACATATAGTATACTGTGCATATGGAAAATGCAAACACCCTTTCTCTTGGTTCAGCGACATATGCGGCAAAACGTGCTGCTGATGTCATTTTTGTTTTACAAAATAAGGATCAGTTGGACGATGAAGCGCTCATTCGGCAACTTACGGAAACTTTGAAAAGTTATGGTGAGAAGAGTGACATTACTTTAGTTGATCTTGATAACCTTAAGATTGTAGCTAGCAAACTTCATGTCGTCTTTGCAACCCAAGACACAGAGAAAGCGGCAAAATTATTGAATACGCTCCTTGGCGATTATGCCAGTGTTCCGCGCCTTAGCTCGCATGGCAATACTCTCTGGCACTTGCACGTGGATAGCAACGATCATGCACCTTGGGCTGAATGGTTTGCAACCTCGTCAGCTTTAGCCCTGGCTATATTATTGGCGGAGAAACAACGCGGCCCAGGCGGCTTGTGTGCTTCACCTATATGCGGTCGGCCATTCATTGACTCGGGCAAAGGCGGTGGCCGCAGCTACTGTTCACCTACATGCGCAACGAGGGAGCGAGTGGCGGCGTATCGAAAACGAGGACAAGCGTGACATGAGTGTCGAAGCGTCTCAGGAAGTGCGCACTAACATTGATCTCGCTTGGGATATGGGCGAGAAGATCGAAGAATATTTTCATCTCGCCGACTTACGAGAAGAAACAAAGCCTGACGAAAGCATCGTGACGGATGCCGACCTTGCCGTGAGCGATGCTGTTATTCACTTCTTTAGAGCAATGGGTCGTAATGTAGTCAGCGAAGAACGCGGCCGCACAGCAGAATACGGCGACCCGAATGCGGAATATCTTGATCCAATTGATGGTACTAATGATTTTGTAAAGGCTCGTAAGATTGGTGGCTATTCAATCGCCGCTTTCTCGCTCGGTAGTGCGATTGAAGGACATGTTAGACGGGGTGTCGTTAATTTACCGCTACTACGTGTGCCACGTCTCTATTGGGCGGAAGAGGATATAGGGGCATTTCGTGTCAGGGAACGTGATGGTGAGCCCGAGCGGCTACATGTTGCTACCGAGGCCAAAGGCAAAGGTGCTATTCTTGTTTCAGAAAATTCACATCCATATATCGACCGCTTGAAGGCGATGGGCTTTACGACTATCGCTCTCGGTGGCGCTGTCTTCAAGGCTTGCGCAGTAGCCGACCCGAGCTTGCTTGAAAGCCATGGTCTTATGTTATTGCCGCCTGGCGAGCGGGTGGTTGGGTTTATCTCAGACAGCGCCCAAGCCCATGATTATGCGGGAGCTAAACCAATTGTAGAAGGTGCCGGTGGGTTTGCGTGCGGCACAGATGGAACTGAGCTACAGCTGACCGCAGGCAAGCATGGCTGCGTGTTTGCGGTCAGCGAAAGTACACGGGATGGGATGCTAGAAGCGATAAATAGTCGCTAGACACTCTGATCTGGCAAATAGTAAAACTATTCCTCAACTCGCCGAACAACATCATTGAGTACATAATGGACAAATTCTTTACCTAATTCCGTCAGAACGTACGGCTTACCGTCTTCAAAAGCAGATTCCGTGGTTCTGCTAGCAGAGCCTTTAGGCGTGTAGGCAGGGCGTTTTTTCATGAAGCGACCATCAGAATCAGTATCCTTCGCCTGTCTAATTACACCTCCAAGACTTAAATCTCTAACTAGATATCGGAATAAGTCAGCTTCGGCAGAATCTTCACGCGGCCTTTGGATGTGGACTTTATCCCATATCGTTCCACGAGTAACTCCTGGATTCTGGTAGATCTCTTTGATCACTACAAAATGAGATTCATGATACGTGTTAATCCAGCTAATGAAAAGTCTTATCAGATCATCCGAGCAGAGAGTAGTTGCGCCTGCGTTGCTTATTAGTCGCTTTATATACTCTCTCTTCTCTGCCGTTTCAGCTTGATCCCATGACCGAAAAGCGCTACGAACTAAAGTGAGATACTCTGGCGATTCAACTCTTTGTTGAATTTTTTCATCCAGGCCATCTAAACGATTTGTAATCTCGCCAAGTGCTTCTTTTAACTCTTCGAGTTTAGGCTCATGTTCTTGCACCCAAAGTTTTAATAGGCCGTTAAGTTTTTCCTGGTCAGCCTCAGAACTTAGTCCTGCCATAGCACCCAAAATCCCTAGATAGCTACCAATCCATGGCACACTGCCGAGAGCCGCCATAATGAAACGTACATACTTTTTGTTATTTCCTTTACCTAGCTCTTCGATGAGGGCGTTACCGGCAGACTTGGGTATTAATACCTCGCCCTCTTGTGCTTGCGTGGCAGGAACAGCATTAGGGCTGTGAGGTGGGATACTATCTGTCATATCCTAATTATACAGCGAACACCTCTTTTCCTTCGTAAAAGAGGTCAACTCGCCCTTGCAAGCAAGAGCAAGTTACAGGATTAGCTACACTCCTCCCAAATCAGGCTAGCCACACCAGAAACTCGTACCTTGTCCAATGTAGTGACTCGGACATGCAAGTCTTCATCCGGCCACTCTTCCTCAAGTAGTTTCTTGATGCGGCGTTTCATATATAGCAGATCAGCGACATTCGAGCAGATAAAAAGAGCTATCGGTGTTTGTCCGTTAGCCTCATCCCAATCACTTGCTAGATACTCTACATAGTCTTTGAGGCGTTTTCTAAGCTGGTAACGAGGCAGTGTTGACTCAACGTTTTCAAGCACATAGCTTGTAACCGCTTCGTCTTGCCGCTTTTCGAAATACAAATGGGGTTGCAGCTCATCAAGAAAATGATAGTCATTGTCAAGATTAATGTAGTCAGCGGAGAGTACGCAGGTATACGTCAATTCACCATTACTTTTAGTTTGTAGGTCAATACAACAATCTGCCATCAATAAGCAATGATTTATAAACGTCTGAGTTCTTGTCGGCTCCTTATATCGCTTCCGCAGTTCTTTCTTCGGGTATTCGTTAAGGCCGCGCAGATGCCGAATACCATTAAGCGATAGGTAATAGATTCCGGGTTGGGATTTGGCGATAAAGTCAGTTGGGTTGTAATGCCAATCTACATACTGCTTGTCTCGTAAGTCTTTTAACCAACTTATGATTCTTCTTTTATCTTTATGGTTTAGTAGTTTCTGTGTTTGTATTCTATTGAGGAATCTATATTTATATAGAAGTTTTAGTATTGCTTGTTGTTTGGGAGTTAGTGGGGGAAGTGGTTGTGTTGTCATGGTGTGAGTAGTCTGTGATTGGCGTGCTGATATATTTTGCCTACCCCTCTCATTCCTTTTATTTATAGGTAGAAGGGACGGTAATTTGATTATAACAGATACAAATTAAACTAAAGTTGTCACCTTGCTTGGGGACATTTTTGATTAGTTCCGTGCCTTCTTAGTAAGCGTCTTGTACATCAACCGCTTGCCACCAATATTATCAAACCAAGCCTCAAAACGTTCGCCGTCAGTCATATTACGGGTGTTCCAACGAAAGCTATATTCATCGCAGTAGAACTGTAAATGCTTTGCACTAACGTGATGGTAAATGCCGTTAATACCGCGCTTTAAGTGCGACCAAAACGACTCGGCGGTGTTGGTGCTCGCCATGCCATTGACGAACTCTTTAACGCCGTGATTAACGCTTTCGTGCTTGAAGCCAAGTTTAGGTAGGGTGCGATACGGCATGTGTTCGTCAGTGTAGATTGTCGCATCAACGTCGATATTATTACGCGCTAAGGTCATGAGCGTGTTGCTACCTGTGTCTTTTGTTGCAACTGCGCGGAGCTTGCCGCCACGCTCAACCATACCGACAACAGGCGCCTTGCTGTTTTTGCTGCCATGGCCTTGCGCACCTTTACCCGTGAGAGTCTTGAGCCGCTTGCTATGATGCTTATTACTGTCTTTACCGCCAATGTAGGCTTCGTCCATTTCAACCTCACCAGACAGTTTTTCAAAGCTGCCACTTTCAAATACATGACGGATGCGCTGAAGCATGAACCAGGCAGTTGCCTGACGAACTTTTATAAACTTAGCAAGCTGTATTGAGGAGATGCCTTTTTTAATGCTGGTGCATAGATAGATGGCGAGGAGCCATTTGCGCAGCGGGATTTTGCTATCCTCAAAGATACTACCAACACGAACGGTAAACTGCTGACGGCAGGCGGCACACTTAAAGAGCTTGCCGCTGTTTTTACCGCTACTGTACTTGTATGCCTTACCGATGACGCCACATTGAGGACAGGTTATCTCATTAGGCCAGCGACGCGCTTGAATGAAGTCGCGGCACGCTTGTTCGTCAGGGAACTTGTCTAATAGCTCGATGAGGTTCATATCTTCCATACTTTAATGATACGCCTCTGTTATGGGTGTGTCAAGCGTATAATTGCCTATTATATATTTTAGTGCAATATGTGATGAGGTTTCTTATATAGGGGTATGGGTATTTTTGCCCTAATGGTATAATTGATACCAGTTATGGTTTTCGATAAATTACGAAATAAAGTTCAGGATAAAGCCGTTGATAATTATGTGGTTGGACTTGATATTGGAACAGAATTTGTAAAAGCACTCATTGCTAAGATAAATAACGATAGTCTCGAGATTGTCGGTGTTGGACGTGCACACCAGGCAATTAGTGACATGCATAGTGGTGCTATCGCAGATATATCAGGGGTAGTAAAAAACTGCGAAGAAGCATTGGCCGAAGCCGAAGATCAAGCAGGACTCCAAGCTAAGCGCGCAGTTATTGGCATTGCGGGCGAGTTGGTAAAAGGGGTCACTAATACCATCAGGTACCGCCGGCCCCAGCCTGATAAGCCACTCGATGTTGCCGAAATGGAATTTATCATCGAAAAAGTCCAAGAGCGTGCCCAGGGGAAGGCGCAGCAACAGATTGCGCTCGAAACAGGCAATGAAGAAGTCGAAGTAAAGCTCGTCAATAGCGCACTTGTGAGTATTCATATCGATGGATATAAGGTATCAAATCCGATTGGTTTTCAGGGACGGGATGTCGCAGTACAGATTTATACGGCGTTTGCCCCGATGGTTCATATTGGTGCGCTCGAGCGCGTTGCGGATGAACTGGCACTGGAGCTCGTGGCTGTTGCGGCTGAACCATTTGCGGTGAGTCGGAGCGTGCTTGGTAACGATGCAAGTAGCAGCTTTACGGCAATCCTCGTAGATATTGGCGGTGGAACGACCGATATCGCGGTGGTAAATGATGGTGGTGTTGAAGGAACACGTATGTTCGGTATCGGTGGGCGCAGTTTCACGCGTACAATCGCCAGTGAGATGGATCTCGGATATAACGAAGCGGAAAAGCTTAAGGTAAATGTCGAAAATTCACAGATAAAACCAGCGGTGAAAAAACAAGTCGAAGCCGCAGTCGACAAAACTCTCGATGTTTGGCTGGCGGGTGTAGAGCTGGCCTTAAGCGAATTTGATTCGGTGGACCACCTGCCGAATCGTATTCTGCTATGTGGCGGTGGTGCCAGTCTGACGCAACTGACTGATGCGCTTTCCGAGAGAGAATGGTGGAAAGAGCTACCATTTACAAAGCGCCCAACCGTGCACCATATTTCTCCCAGTGAAGTGATCGGAATTACTGACACAACAGGGGCGGCGAACGACCACACGTTTATCACGGCCATGGGCCTTCTCAGGGTTGGATATGATACAATGGTAGGCAGCACGGAAACCGATACAATTAAAGAAAAACTTAATCGAATCCTCCGTATCTAACAAGATGAATAAAGACGTCATATATATCGATGTAGAAGATGACATAACTGCCATTATCGGTAGGGTAAAGGATGCGAAAGAAAAAATCGTTGCACTTGTCCCGCCAAAAAGGGTAGGCGTGTTACAAAGTGCCGTCAATCTTCGTCTTTTGGCTCGAGCTGCCGGTCAAGTCGATAAACGGCTCGTCCTCATCAGCAATAACTCTGCATTAACCGCACTTGCAGCAGCGGCGAAAATACCCGTGGCAAAAAATCTCCAGAGCAAGCCCGAGATCCCTGAGATTGCCGCACTCGATGTCGATAATGGCGATGATATTATCGATGGGGCATCGCTTCCTATCGGTGATCATGCCCGGACAGCAGGTGGTGCACTCGGTAGTATGGCGGTTAATGAAGCAATACAAGAAAATGCTGCCGAAGATGGTATACGCGCGGCGCCACCCGCACCAGGCAAATCTCCGACGAAGCCACGTGTCAAAAGTGGTATTCGTGTGCCTAATTTTAATAGCTTTCGTAAAAAACTTATTTTTGGTATCGGAGGGGGTGTTCTTCTCGTTGCATTCTTGGTCTGGGCGATCTTCTTCGCGCCACGTGCGACGGTCGTCATTACTGCTCGTACGACAGATTCATCAGCAAACGCAAAGGTTGCACTTGATCCCGCTGTGACAACAAGCTTCTCTGCAAATGCTATAAAGACGAGCGTTCAGCAGACGAAAAAAGATGCTTCCTTAGAATTTGAAGCGACAGGCTCCAAGCAAGTTGGTGAAAAGGCAAAAGGTCAGATGACACTCAACCGAACGTCGGTATCAAGTAATCCAATTACCGTCCCGGCTGGCACAAGCTTTAGTTATGGCAGCTATACCTTTACGAGTACCGAAGCAGCCACTCTCAACGGCACGACCATTGGGCCTGGTGGCATCGTGCAAGATTCTGCAACGGTGGGTGTTGTCGCTTCGGCTGTAGGAGATGAATATAATCTTTCTGGCCGCACCTATCAGTCTAGCGTCAGCGGTATAAGCGCCCAGGGAAGTGATATGTCGGGCGGTAGTAAAAAGCAAATCAAAGTTGTGAGTAGTGATGATGTTCAAAAAGCCTCTGATCAATTAGCTCAGCAAAGTAGCGATGACATCAAGAAACAGCTCGTCAAGCAGTTCGACGATACATTTATTGTGCTCGATCAATCATTTAAGACCGACCGTGGATCACCGCAGGTGAATCCGGCAGTAGATCAGGAAGTTCCATCCGGGACAAAGCCTAAGCTTACTATTAGTATTACCTATTCACTTTCTGGTGTAACGAAGGCCGATGCGAGTAAGTATCTTGATGAGTACTTCAAGAAACAGCTCGAAGGAACAAATGATCAGCGGGTTTACGATAACGGTTCGAAAAAAGCGACATTTAACGATCTCAATGCAAATGGCGCTGGATTTAGTGCTAACCTTGTCGCAACGGCCAAAATTGGGCCAAAAATCGATGACAATGCCATCAAAGATTCGGCCAAAGGAAAGCGATATGGCGACATCCAGTCTTCGATAGAAGCAATACAAGGGGTTGATAACGTTGATGTAAAATTCTGGCCATTCTGGGTTAGCTCAGCGCCGAATGATACAAATCGTATAAGCATAGAATTTAATTTGAATGAGTCAAAGTAAGGTCTACCTAGCACTCGACGTAGGTGAGAAGCGCATAGGAGTTGCGGTCGGTGACGATACTGTTAAGATCGCTGTCCCTCTTGATACGGTGGAGGTAGATGGACATGAAATTGAGCGAATTGCCCGGCACATCGTTACCGAATCTCCCGTCGCGGTGATCATTGGGTATCCTCGCAATCAATCAGGAGAGGCCACTGCACAGACGGCATTTGTCGAGGAGTTTGCTAAAAAACTTGAAGATATAGCACCAAAAGTGATCTTTCAGGATGAGTCACTGACAAGTGTTCTGGCTGAAAATCGACTAAAATCATATAAAAAGCCCTATACCAAGGCAGATATTGACGCCCAAGCCGCAGCACTTATATTGCAAGATTATTTGGAGCATGCTCTATGAATGACATACTTCCGCCCAAACGACCTCTTAGCCGGCCCGGTGGGGATATGCGTCCCGTGGCTCCTGTTCGGCCACGTCAGGCGGCGGCAACGGGTCGGCCATTGGCAATGCAGCAGCCACAGCCACCCACTCAGACGCCTCCAGCGGTGGCAGTTCCTGCTGAGCCAACCCCTCAAGATCCTCCTTCGTCTAAGCCAAAAAAGAAGACGAAAAAGGTCATCTTATGGATACTTACGGCTGTGGTGGTGTGCATTGCTGCAGCGGGTATAACGGCATATGTATGGTACTCGAAGTCGATTCAACCTGTAAATGCGGCCGATAAGACAAAAATAAGGGTAGACATTGCTGCGGGAAGCACACCGGATATCATTGCCAGGTCACTCGAAGACAAGAAGCTTATTAGGAGTCAGTTGGCGTTTGATATTTACACACGACTCTCGGCGACACGATCAAGACTTCAGGCGGGGACATATAGTTTATCGCCTTCAGAATCGACCGCAGCGATTGTTGCGCACCTCGTCTCTGGGAAAGTTGATGAATTCAATCTTACTTTCCTTCCTGGTGCTACTCTCGCCGAAGACAAAAAAGTTCTCGTGGCAGCAGGGTATAAAGAGGGAGATGTTGATGCAGCGCTTGCGAAGACGTACGATCACCCACTATTTGCAGAGAAGCCTGAAGGAACAGATCTTGAGGGGTATTTGTATGGTGAGACATATACATTTGGAAGTAGTGCAACGCTCGAGGAAGTGTTGACGACGACATTCGATCACTATTATGAAGTGATTAAAGAAGATAATCTTGTCGACGGATTTAAAAAACAAGGGCTGACCCTATTTGAGGGTATTACGTTGGCGTCTATTATTCAGAGAGAGGTGCCGACTGCCACCGATCAGAAACAGGTGGCTCAGGTATTTTACAAGCGGCTTGAGGCAGGTATGCAACTTGGATCTGATGTTACCTACCAATATGCAGCCAAAAAGCTTGGGGTTGCGCCCACTCCAGAGCTCGATTCACCCTATAACACCCGTAAATATACGGGCTTACCTCCGGGGCCTATTGCGACGCCTGGACGTTCGGCACTTGATGCGGTCGCAACTCCGGCCAGCGGTGATTATCTTTACTTTTTAAGTGGTGATGATGATAAGACATATTTCTCTCGGACAGCTGACGAGCATGAGGCTAATATTCGCGATCATTGCCAGGTGAAGTGTTCTATTTTGTAATTTCTCGCAAGCTCGGGTGACGCGGGGTAGGACCCAAGACTTGTCGGAGTGGAATACTTGACAGAAAATGTATTCTATAAAATAAATTGACATACTTTGCAATAGTTGATAAAATGAATGGTAGCGCATTTATGTGCTCGTCTACTTAGCGTATCACTCTTGTTACGCGCGCGAGTGGGGAGTACGGGACATGAGTGAGCCTACCAGAGTAGTCGCTACGGATACGTGCTATATGCATTCCCCTAATATTACTAATAAGAGGTCGATATGTATCCTGTTCTGCGAGAGAAGAAAGACTTAGTACGGTAGACGCCTTTACAGTAATGTAGATGGCAGGAGAACGATTATTCGTGCATCACAGCAAGTCTTAGATTCATCTAAGATCACAGCAGCCGAGTTAAAACAACAAGTTTTTTCTCAGCGAATTGGCCATAAAAAGGCGAAATTATCACCGAAATCAACCACAATTGCGGCGTATGCTGGAATTTTCCTGCTTATTGTTTCCATGGTAGCTATTGGCTATCAACCACCTCAGAAAATGGATGTTGTCGCCAATGCGGCTACAACGACTGATACCCAGGCGGCTCTTACGAATCCTGAGCAGCCTTCAGTGGATCAACTGGTTGCAACGAATGTTGCCGCCGGTATTGCTGAGCGAGCTGAACTTCCTATTGCGTCTAATGTCGCTAACTTATCCGTTTCACTCTCTGCTGAGAGCGAGCTCGCTCAAAGTAGCAACAACATCGTGAGTAAGCCTCAAATTGTTCAGCCAACGGCTGACGGTCGCGAGATGAAAAAATATACAACCAAGGCCGGCGATACGGTCCAAGTTGTCGCCCAGACCTTTGGCGTTTCAGCAGACACGGTAAAATGGGCAAATAATATCGCCTCTGATGCTCTTGAGGCTGGCAAACAACTGACTATTCCTCCTGTTGACGGCATTGTTTACACAGTTCGCGAAGGTGATACTGTCGACAGCCTTGCCGGTAAGTATGGCGCGGACAAATCACGTATCGTATCGTTTAATGACCTTGAACTTGGTGGTTTAACTCCAGGCAAAACGATCGTTATTCCTGGCGGTGTTCTTCCTAGCAATGAACGCCCTGGATATGTTGATCCACACCTCGCAGCAAGCCAAGGCTCATATTACGGTGGTTATTCAACGGTCAACGCTCAGATCGCTCGTGCGTCGGCTGGTAACCGTTACGCCTTCGGTAACTGTACTTGGTACGCCTATGAGCGCCGCTTGCAGCTCGGTCGCCCAGTTGGTAGTTTCTGGGGTAACGCGGCAACATGGTCAATGTATGCTCGTGCAGCTGGCTACCTTGTCGATAACAAGCCTTCGGCAGGTGCTGTTATGCAAAACGGAGGCGGATATGGACACGTGGCTATCGTTGAAAGCGTTGGCTCAGATGGAAGCATTACGATCAGCGAGATGAACTACGCGGGTAACTTTAACCGTGTGACAAGTCGTACGGTGGATGCTGGTTCTGCAGCTGGATTTAGCTACATTCACTAGAACGGCAACAATACTTTAGAGCCGCCCCTTAGGAAAACAGGGGCGGTTTTGGTATAATGATACTAAATATGTTTGTAGATACGGCTAAAGTACTAGTTCAGGCAGGTAAAGGCGGCGATGGAGCCGTCAGTTTTCGCCATGAAATCTATGTCGATAAAGGTGGTCCTGACGGTGGTGATGGCGGCAAAGGTGGCGATGTTATCTTTGAAGCAACCGAAAATCTCAATACGCTGATCGACTTTCGCTACAAGCCCGAACTCAAGGCCGAGCTCGGCGCTAATGGCTCAAAGTCGAATCGCCGTGGTAAGTCGGGTGAGGATTTAATTGTGAAAGTTCCCATGGGGACATTGGTGCGTCGAGACGGAATCGTCATTGCTGATTTGACTAAGAACGGTCAGCGTGAAGTTGTGGCCATGGGCGGCGACGGTGGATTTGGTAACGCCCACTTCAAATCTTCAGTACGGCAAACTCCACGGATGGCCGAGCTAGGAGAAGCGGGTGACGCATTTGAGGCGGAGCTTGAGTTGAAACTTCTTGCCGATGTTGGGCTTGTCGGTTTTCCAAATGCCGGAAAATCAACCTTTCTCTCTGTTGTTAGCAATGCGCGCCCCGAAATTGCTGATTATGCATTCACTACCCTTACGCCGAATTTGGGAGTTGCGGATATTGATGATGGAAGCCTATTGATCGCCGATATTCCTGGACTTATCGAAGGAGCAAGCGAGGGAAAGGGGCTTGGTGACGCATTTCTTCGTCATGTCGAGCGAACTGCGGTCTTGTTGCATCTTGTCGATGTGTATAGCGACGACGCAGGCAAGGCATATCAGACGATTCGCGAAGAGCTTGCTCGCTACAGCCCTGAGCTGACAGAACGGCCAGAAGTGGTCGCATTGACCAAAACCGAAGGTCTTGATGATGATATTGTCCAAATGCAAATAGACGCGATTCGAGCGGTAGCAAAAACAAAGCCAGAAATATTTGCGATTTCATCGACAGCCCACAAGGGAATGAAGGATGTCCTCAGAACATTACGAGCGAAGGTTGTCACTATCCGCGAAACCGAGCATGAGATTGATGATATCGAGAGTGATATACCGGTAATCGGACTTTCTGATACTCAAATTGCGGACTCATGGCGAGTTGAGAAAGTCGAAGATGATGTGTATGAAGTAATCGGTGAGAAAATCGAGAAATTCGCTCGCCGAACTGATTTTAGTAATTACGAAGGTGTTAATAGGCTTCGTGACATTATGAAAAAAATGGGAATTACCCATGAATTATCGCGTGCTGGGGCTGTGGGAGATAGTACGATTCGCATCGATCGATACGAGTTTACGCTCCTCGAAACAGAGTAAATACTCTTGGATCTTGCAATATACACATATGTGATGTATTGTGTGTGGTGACCTATCAAAGCGATCTAGGGGTGGACATGAATTCGTTGGTATCATACATTGCTGAGCATGCCCGGGAAGCTGAGGCCAATCCGTGGAATGTGCAGTTCAATGTGAGACGAGGTCTGGTGGGTAATCCGGCCAGTCTTTCGCCGCGCAAGTCGATCGGACTTGTGATGGAGTTCCCCGATATGTACGGGAGTGACGTGATTGTCTCACACTCGGAAGGTGAGTACGAGGCAAGTAGCTTCACGTCCGGTGAGATGCTATCTGGCTTCATTCAGCGCTACGGTGCTTCACTGGTTTTTCCGGGGTTTCAGCACCGTAGTGTGCCGTACAAGTTTCTGTGCACAGATGTGGAGACTGAGACGGGGCTGGGCGCATTTGCAACAGTCTTTTGCACACCGAAGGGCAGGCCCGGTCTTCATACCCATTGGGACATGGGGGCTGTCATTGTTTTGCAGCTCGAGGGAGAGAAGCACTGGAAGCTGGGACCGCCGGTAGTAGCAACCCTCGAAGAGCTTCGTAGCCCGCGACGTGTCACGGCGGCAGAGGAAGCTGCGACACCATTCAGCGAGGTGACACTGAGGGCGGGCGATGGTTTGTTTGTGCCACGTGGATGGTTGCATAGTGCTGAGTGTCGCGATGACGCCTCGGTTCATGTCAGCATTGGCATCATTCACCAGGACATGCAGCATCTGAAGCTGCGGGCCTACTAGAGGCAAAGGTCTTATCTGGGGCGGCGGAAATGCCGTCGCCCCAGATAAAATTACAAAAAGTATTGACTTATTATAATTACAATGATATAATCGAAGAATATTCAATGAAGAGCAATTTTCATTGGAGTTTTTTAACAAGCTGGATATATGTGTGAGTGCAGATTCTTGGTATACGGCTATATGCCAAGAACCTGCACTCACCGCAAAGGGCCCTTGCGGTCGGGAAGTGCAGCAGCAAGCAGACGATTCTTATAAAGATTGGATGGTTGCATGCGCGACCCGCCGTAGTGACTACTTTCAAAAGCACGGCACCCACCTCGACAAAACCCGGCCCCGGAGTGGCCAACAGGAGATCCTAATGGAAATGCATCTGTTGTCCTAGGGTGTCTTTGGACGATGTAACTGCAGTGCCTCGACTGAAGAGACCCGCCCCAAACCGAAGCGAGTGGCTGGCGGAAAACCAGCTAGTCATAAGCGCAAGGCCCAACCAAGACTGGGTGTAATTTTGACCGACCTGTTTACGCGGCGGCAAAATGCAAGATAGTACCAGGATATTGGTTGTTGAGCGCTTGTGCTTCTGTGGCTTAAGTCGGGGAAGGGTGAGACAGTCGATGTCTCGCCCTTCCCTGCGCATATATCCAGCTTGTATTTTCATGTTTCTGATAGCTCGCCTGTATGGCGGGTCTTTTTTTGTCCCAAAATAGATTTGCCTGTATGATAAAGAAATGGCGCTAGAATTTTTCTTTTATGACCTCGAGACAAGCGGTCTCGATCCGCGGTCGGCTCGAATTATGCAATTTGCTGGGCAGCGTACCGACATGGATCTTAATCCTATTGGGTATCCATATAATATTTTGGTGAAATTAAACGATGATACATTACCGAGCCCAGAAGCACTGATGGTAACCGGCATAACACCCCAGGCCACCCAGAATGACGGCATCACGGAGGCTGAATTTGCCAAGATGTTAGCGGGTGAGGTCTGTACGCCAGGGACGGTAATGGTAGGGTTTAATAGTATTCGATTTGATGATGAATTTGTGCGAATGTTATTTTGGCGTAATTTTTATGATCCGTATGAGTGGTGCTGGAAGGAAAGTCGGTCACGCTGGGATCTGCTAGATGTAGTGCGTATGACTCGTGCGTTGCGACCCGAAGGTATAAAATGGCCGGTAGTCGATGGTAAGGCGACGAATCGCCTAGAGCTGATGACAAAAGAAAACGGAATTGATCATTTCAAGGCACATGATGCGCTTAGTGATGTCGAGGCATTGATTGCGGTGACGCGACTTATCAAAGAAAAGCAGCCGCGTCTCTACGAGTATCTTTTTGCGATGCGCGACAAAAGTAAGATAAAAGAATTGGTCAACCTAGAAAAGAAAGAGCCATTCACTTATACAAGTGGGCGGTATAGTGCTGATTTTCACAAGACAACGGTGGCATTTCCGCTCACAGCCGGAAAAAACGGCAATGTCGTGGTATATGATCTTCGGCATGACCCGGCACAATTTGTCAATTTGAGTAGCGAAGAATTGAAGAAGAAATTTTATGCCCCCTGGGAAGAGCGAAAAGTAGAAGGATTTATTCCCCTGCCGGTAAAGGAACTGCAGTATAACAGAGCGCCCGCGGTGGCTCCGCTTGGAGTGCTCCAACAAAACGACGGATGGGCGAAGATTGGCCTCGATGCTCAAACGATCGAGGCTCATAAGACAGCGCTTCTTCAGGTACCACATTTTGCTGAGAATATTCGTTCTCTTTTTGAGAATCGTCCAGAGTATAAAAAAGCGACCGATCCTGAGGCGCAACTTTATGACGGTTTTTTGAATGATCGTGATCGTCTGAAAGTGGAGACAGTACGTAATGCTACTGAGCGAGAACTGGCGGACTATCATCCCGAATTTGCCGATGAGCGATTGGCGTCGCTTCTTCTTCATTATAAAGCAAGGAATTTTCCAAAGAGCTTGAGTGAGGATGAGGTGCTTGCATGGGACGAGTGGCGCTCAAAACATATCAGTGAGCAGCTGCCGCAATTTGTAAAATCTCTACAGCGACTCGCGGCAACTGAAAGAGATGATGAAAAACAGTTTATTTTGCAGGAGCTTCAGCTCTGGGCGGAGAGCATCATGCCTGCAGATATCGAGCAGCTTCCCTAGATCTGGCTGTAGCGCCGCTTGGGAAGTTGTTTTTTTCGTGTGGGGGCTTTGTGCGAAAGTGTTTTTTCACTCAATTGATAAAAGAAATCAAGCACCGCGATGCCAACGAACCATAGAATGACGAGGGAAATGCCTCCCATGATAGAGAGATACATAATGTTGGATGGAATCGAGTACGATGTACCAGGAATTGCTCCGGCCAGCAAAAACATCATCAGACTTTCAAAAAAGCCAAATTGACTTAAAATAATAACCGCTGAGCCGGCCAGACAGACCGTCATAATAACTTTTCGCATGCCTACCTCTTTTTTTGTACTAAACTTTCCCTAAAATATAGCAGTCTTGTCAAGTTCATGCAAAGATAAGCGGGATGTTTTATTTTAACTGTAATTATGATATAAAAGTATAGTTCTATTTCGGTGATGAAGGAGAGAAATGTACACGCCATTCATGCAACATGCGGCCACCGTCGGTTTGTTCATGGGTGTTTGGAACAGTATGGTGGATACAAAGGTCTACGATGCCATGGACAGGGTGACTCAGGCAGATAAGGGGAAAGAGGCAACATTTGAGTTGAACGAGCGTGCTGCTAAGTGGCGAACGATCATGAATCATCGTTTCGCGGTCAGCTGGGACGTGGTATTCAAGGATGGTTCCTTAGGTGCCTGGTCTGTGGCGATGCCTCGGGGAGGAGGCATCGACTGTATGCTGTGGCACCCGGAGTCTACCAGGGCTGGTGAAGAGCCCAAAGCTGGGTTGGATGACGAGACGTTTATTCGGATGTTCGAGACTTTGCGTCGATCCGCAGCTGCTTACATTCGACACTACGGGTTCTCGGTCGATCTGAGCAAGGATTTGATTAGGGGAATCGTCGCCCCTTAAACTGAAATAGAAAATGCGGTCCTCGCAAGAGGCCGCTTTTCTATTTGATTAGATGAGACCAATGTAGTGAATGTGCAGTATACAATATTTCTGGTATAGTATGAAATGTTCTTTCCGGATATCATAAGAGGAGACTTTCATGGAACGGGAATTGGCATTTGCGACTCAGTTCGCTACCGAGGCAGGGCGATACATGCTATCTGCTCGCTTGTCTGCGCTGCAGTCGCAAAAGCTGGATCGAACGGTGGTCACGAACATCGACCACGAGATCAACGCGTCCTTCATTGGTAAGGTGCAGGCAGCGTTTGGCCGGCACACTGTCGTGATCGGCGAGGAGGCATCGGCCGGCCGACTCGGCAAGGGCTTTGCTTGGATAATTGACCCCGTCGACGGAACGGGTGAATATGTCGATACGACTGTCGCCGACGAAAACCGCACGACATGTGTGGGGATTGCGCTACTGGAGGACGGAATTTCCCAGATTTCCGTGGTGTACAACCCGTGGCGCGAAGAGATGTGGGTTGCGGATCGAGCATCTGGACGTGCGACTTGCAATGACAAGGTGCTTAACCTGCGGGCCGGGAGCTCCACGTTCCTCTCGCCTACCATGTCGTACGATTTCTGCCATTGGGACGGCGCCGCTCCGGATGCGAGAATTCTCGAGCGTTACATGTCCAGGCGACCTCTTGGCTACTATTCTGCCATCAGTCAGGCATGCGCAGTGGCGGGAGGGCAGTCGGCGTTTGCGGTTTTCCCCGGTGACACGATTCACGACATCGCACCGGGAGCCTTGCTGGTTGAACTCGCGGGTGGAGGAGTTACCGATGGCAGGGGGCGGCAGCGTCCCGATCTTTTCGATTTGGGCGGTGGAACTATCTACGCCATTAATCGGCCAATTTGCGAGGGTGTCGCAAGTCTTCTCTCGTAGAAACGATATCGGACGGTAGTAGTCGTGGGAGCCTCTTTGATTTTGTCAGGAGGCTCTCACGACTTATTTTTTTGTTCGCTACTGGAAATGACCTGGTAAATCGTGGTATAATAAATCGTTATGCCAGAGGTTATTCGTGTTACTGGTGCTCGCGAGCACAATCTAAAGGATGTTAGTGTAGAAATTCCGCGTGACAAGCTCGTTGTGATTACGGGGCTTTCAGGGTCAGGTAAATCTTCGCTGGCATTCGATACTATTTATGCTGAAGGACAGCGTCGATATGTCGAAAGTCTTTCTAGTTATGCGCGGCAATTTTTAGGAATTATGGATAAGCCGGATGTCGATTCGATCGACGGTCTTTCGCCGGCAATTTCGATTGACCAAAAATCAACAAGTCGCAACCCGCGCTCGACCGTGGCGACAGTGACTGAAATCTACGATTACCTCCGTCTTCTTTTTGCGCGTATTGGCGTGCCTCATTGTCCTGTTTGTGGCAAGCCTGTTTCGCGTCGGACACCGCAGGCTATTATTGACGAAATTATGAAAATCGAACAAGGCACGCGGCTTATGGTATTGGCGCCAATCGTCAAAGAAAAAAAGGGTGAGTTTGCACATATTCCTGAACAGTATGCTCGCCAGGGATTTGCCCGCGCTCGGGTTGACGGTGTCGTTTATGCGCTCGATGAGTTTCCGGAATTGCAAAAAAGTTACAAGCATACGATTGAAATTGTCGTTGATCGTATCGCGATGAATCCAGAGGTAATGGGCCGTGTGACACAGTCTGTTGAGCAGGCTCTTGATATTGCTGCGGGTGTCGTAGAGCTTTTGAACGCCGATACTAATGAAGTGGTGACGTATAGTCAGCGTTATGCGTGCGTGGATCACCCAAATGAGGAAATTCCAGAGCTTGAACCGCGCTTGTTTAGTTTTAATGCTCCACAGGGTGCTTGTCCGGTATGTACGGGACTCGGTAGTCGGCTCGAAGTTGACCCAGATCTTGTGTTCAATCAAAATCTGACAATAGCTGAAGGTGCGATTCGACCATATAATCGCGTGAATAGCGATGCGTGGTACATGAAACGTCTCGGGAAAGTAGCCGATGCACATGGGTTTAGTTTGCAAGTTCCGGTACGAGACTTGCGTCCAGAAGACCTCGAAAAAGTACTGTATGGAACGGGTACGCAAAAGTATCGAGTAGATATTGGAGGTGGTCGTTCTTACGAATCAACCTATGAAGGGGTAATTCCGAATCTAGAACGTCGACACAAGGAAACCGATAGCGAGTTTATGCGAAAAGATATCGAACGGTTTATGCGTGAGCGCAAGTGTCATGCTTGTGGAGGGGCGCGTCTAAAGCCAGTGGTATTGGCAGTGACTGTTCACGATCTTAACATTATGGACATTTGTAGTCTTGATGTTGACTCGGCGCTCGATCTCTTTACGAATAATCTGAAACTTGATGAAAATGAGCAATTTATCGCCCGCCAAATCATGAAAGAGATTACCGAACGTCTTGGATTTATGAGCAATGTCGGGCTTAATTATCTGGAGCTTGCGCGTGCTGCGAATACGCTTTCGGGTGGTGAGGCGCAGCGTATTCGACTGGCGACACAGATCGGTTCTGGGCTTCAGGGCGTGCTGTATGTGCTCGACGAACCTTCGATTGGACTTCACCAGCGCGATAACGATCGTCTTATTGCAACGCTGAAACGACTTCGTGATTTAGGTAATACGGTACTTGTCGTGGAGCACGATGAAGACACCATTCGCCAGGCGGATTATCTCCTTGATATTGGCCCTGGTGCAGGGGTGAATGGTGGGGAAATCATCGCTGCGGGAACACCAAGCGATGTAGCGGCCAATGCAAATAGCGTGACGGGCCGATATCTCTCTGGAACAGAAAAAATTGATGTACCAAAGAAACGCCGTTCTATCGAAAAAGACCGCGAGATTATTGTCAAAGGTGCACGCGAAAACAACCTGAAAAACGTTGATGTCTCATTTCCGCTAGGCGTTATGACTGTCGTTAGTGGGGTGAGCGGAAGCGGGAAGTCGACACTTGTTAATGATATCTTGGCTAAAGAACTATCGGCACGTTTGCATCGGGCACAAACGGTTCCAGGTGCTCATGATAATGTTGAGGGCGTCAAGCAACTCGACAAGGCAATTGTCATTGATCAGTCGGCGATTGGGCGTACCCCTCGAAGTAATCCAGCGACGTATACTGGCGTATTTACTCCAATCCGTGAGCTATTTGCAGGGACTCCCGAGGCAAATATTCGCGGTTACAAAGCCGGGCGATTTAGCTTTAATGTCAAAGGTGGACGCTGTGAGAATTGTCAAGGTGATGGCGTCATCAAGATTGAAATGCACTTTCTGCCTGATGTCTATGTCACCTGTGATGTATGTCAGGGTAAGCGATATAATCGCGAAGCACTGGAGATTAAATTCAAAGAAAAAACAATCAGCGATGTTTTGGAAATGACTGTTGAACAAGCGGCTCAATTTTTTGAAAACGTTCCTGCAATCGCGCGAAAACTCGATACGTTGGTTGAAGTGGGGCTGGGTTATATTCGTTTGGGTCAGCCGGCGACGACATTTAGCGGTGGTGAGGCGCAGCGCATCAAACTTGCGACAGAACTTTCACGGCGTAGTACAGGCCGGACGATGTATATTCTTGATGAACCAACAACAGGGCTCCATAGTGCGGATGTGAAACGCCTCCTTGGTATTTTGCACAAGTTGATTGAGGGTGGTAACACAATGGTGATTATCGAACACAATCTTGATGTGATTAAATCTGCGGATCATGTGATCGACATGGGTCCCGAGGGTGGGATTGGTGGTGGTACCGTAGTCGCTACTGGTACGCCAGAAGAAATCGTCAAAGAAGCGTCGTCGTTTACTGGTAAATATTTAAAGTCACTTCTTTCATAGCATGGAGACATCGGAACTGGTCGAGAAAACAGCACAACGCTACTTTGCCTCGCTACCGTATCAACACATCATTCGCCCGAGAATTTTCTTATCTTTTAGTGCAACACCAGGCAGCGGCAAAACAACTTTAGCCAAACGCCTCGCGAATGATTTAAAAGCACATTATGTCCAAAGCGATGAAGTGCGTCGTCTTTTGAAAAAGGAAGGCATGGATGAGCCTGACTCAGTCATCGTGAGACAGGTCACTGGCAGAGTGGGTGAGCTTGCTATAGAAAATGATACCAACGAGTTTGTAATGCTCGATGCGAGTATCGACCGTTCGTGGGATGTATTTTACGCTCGGGCTGCCAAGATGAAGGCTCGACCGTTTGTTATTCGTCTCAATGTGCCGGATACTGTTGTAAAAGAGCGCCTTCTGCAGCGTGACGGCGTGGTTGATGAAGGAAAGATGAAGCGTTTTAGAAAAGACTTTGATACGTGTAAGGCTGCTTTGGGGGCAGATTTAGAAATTGATGCGGACTATGATTATATGGATGTTCTCGAAAAAGTCAGGAACAAGTTGAATTTAGCGACGGAATAACACCTTAAATTCACGCTTAGTTGATTCCCATAGGGTCTTGCGTTGCTCAGTGTCTCTTAAAAGATGAATGAGCGCAGGAGAGATCGAGATGAGGATAATTATTGCAACAACCGGAAGAATAACTTGGTCTATATCAAGTCCAAAGCTCGTAAACCAACTTCCTAGGAAGTAGCCGAGGTAGGTGATGCCCCCCGCCCATAGCAATCCGCCGATCAGATTATAAGAGATAAACGTCCTGTAACTCATTTTGCCGACACCCGCAACTACGGGAGCGAAGGTACGAACGACGGGGATGAAGCGGGCGATAATGATCGTTTTGCCTCCGTGTTTTTCATAAAAAGCTTCGGCTTTTTGGATATGTTCTTGTTTGAAAAGTCGGGAATTTGGCCGATTGAATAGTCTTCGTCCCACTCGCCGACCAAATGTATAGCCAACACTATCACCTAGCACGGCCGCAATAAAGAGCAGCAAGACGAGAAGGTTGATATCAAACTTGATAATGCCAACATTGACCAGGAATCCTGCGGTAAAAAGGAGGCTGTCACCGGGAAGAAAAAAGCCGATAAGTAGGCCTGATTCGGCAAATACTACCAGCAGAATACCAAGAATGCCCATTGCTCCGAGGATAGATTCCACATCAATGCCAAAGAGCGTGCTAAATAAAGTTGAAGTAGAAAGAAGGGTTTCAAACATGTCCTCATTTTACCATGAGGGAAGAGGAATGGTATAATGAGAGGGTACCGAAGGAGGACAGAGTGAACGATATTTCATTGAAGTTAGACCAACGAACGGTAAAAGGTAAAAAGGTTGCCCACTTACGCCAGCAAGGACTCGTGCCGAGCGTGGTGTATGGCGGAAAGGCCGATCCTATCCAGACACAGTCATTATTTGTTGACACGACAAAGGTTGTGCGCGCCGCAGGGAAACATTCTCCTGTCCATCTCACCATTGAGGGAAAGAAGAAGCTTGCGATTATTAAATCGATTGATCGTGACCCGGTGAAACACGCCGTTCGTCACGTTGCGTTTCATACAATCAAGCAGAATGAAGTGATCACAACAGAAGTACCAATCGTACTAGCCGGTATTGGTGAAAGCGAAGCAGAAAAGGCTGGATTGGTTGTGCTGCAGGCGATTGAAAAGGTAGAAATCAAAGCGAAGCCTGGGGATTTGCCAGAAGCTATTGAGCTATCAATTAAGGATCTTACATCAACAGACGACAAGATTACGCTTGCTGATGTCAAGCTCCCTGAAGGCGTTGAATTTGCTGATGCAGTGCAAGATACCGAGCTCGTGGTAGCAAATGTCTATGAGCCTTCCGCACTCCAGGCCAAAAACGAAGCAATGGGTGGTGAGGCTGAGATTGACGATCCTGTTGAGGCTGAAAATGGCCAGGATACTCCTCAAGATTCTCAGGACGAAGAGAGTCGTCCGGGTGGTAAAAAACAAGACGAGCCAAAACAGTCCAACGTTGACGCCAACAAATAGCCCTCTCTGATTACCAAAAATATCCCTACGCGGCCCGCTAGGGGTATTTTTGTCTCGGTTACTCTTCTATGAAGCCGCCACTTTGGTGTTTCCAGAGTCGGGCGTAGGTGCCCTTTTCTTTAAGGAGCTTCTCGTGAGTACCATCTTCGGTGATCGCACCGTCATTGAGGACGATAATCCGATCCATTTTTTGGATGGTAGAGAGTCGATGGGCGATCACAATCGTCGTGCGGTTCTTCATAAGCTGAGCTAAGGCTTTCTGGATGTATACCTCACTCACGCTATCAAGTGCCGAGGTCGCTTCGTCAAGAATAAGAATAGGGGCGTCTTTTAGAATTGCTCGAGCTATCGCAACGCGTTGACGCTGACCACCACTCAACTTCACACCGCGTTCACCAACAATCGTATCGTATTTTTTTGGCAGCTTTTCGATGAAATCATCTGCATAGGCAAGTTTTGCGGCCTTCTTTACTTCGCGCAGTGTCACGTTTGGTCGACCATAGGCAATATTTTCTAGGATAGAGCGGTGAAAGAGAAGTGGCTCCTGCGGTACGTACGATATTGCCCGGCGAAGACTGGTCTGAGTAACCGTACGGAGGTCTTGGTCATCGATGCCAATGCTTCCACTTGTAACATCGTCAAACCGAAGGAGGAGGCGAGTCAGTGTTGATTTACCCCCGCCGCTTGGCCCAACAAGACCAACCTTTTGGCCGGAAGGAATGACGAGTGTGAGGTTGCTGAAGACCTTTTCTTGAACGCCGTTTTCGTGGTAAGCAAAGTCAGCGTTTTGAATTGAAATTGTTCCCTTCTTAACGATTAAGTCTTTTGCGTGAGCGTCGTCGATTACCTCTACCTGCTCACGGATAATGTCGGTCATTGTGCTTGCGGCAAGAAACGATTCTTCAATGTTACGAAGCATTGTCCCTACGTCAAATAGTTTGTTGGTCAAAGAAAGTGTATACGTAAACGAGAAAATACCGATGCCTAGAATGCTGGGGTCATCATGAACAAGGTGAGCGATGAAAGCAATGAAGCCGATCTGTAGTGCTAGCAATATAGCCATGCGAGTACTGCCGGAGAGGGCGACACCCGTCCAATCTTTTAGCTGAAGGTCACGAAGTCGGTGACTGAGTTTTTGATGGTTACTGAATTCATCAGCTTCTCGTGCAAATGTCTTTACGGCTTGAGCATTCACGATAGTGTCGGAAAAGTTTGCAATCGAAAGATCGCGAGCCTTTTTGCGTTCTGCTCTTAGTCCTGATCGTCGATAACTTTCGAGAAGAATGAGGGAAATAGTAATTGTGGTAACGGCGAGGAGCGCAAAACCCATAGCGATCGAACGACTCATGACGATAGCAACACCAATAACAAGTGTCAGCATAAAGGGAGTGACATTTATGTAGATCGTATCAACAAGCTTGCCAAACGAAGAACCATAGTCGAGCGCATTACTTACGAGCTTTCCGCCGATATTATTCGTATGGAAGCCGACACTTCTTTTGAGTAATGCGCCCAGTGCCGTATCCAGCGCGTCTGCCTGGCCGTAAGCCTGAAGACGTATCGTAGAAATGAAACCGACGAGATTTCCCAGTACACCGATTGCCGCCACTGTAATCAGCGCGATAAGATTATTGCCAAGCGCTCCGTGATTGGTGAGGATACTCGCGAGCGTCTGGCTGATAAAATATGGGACAAGAACGGCAATGCCGGTAACCCCAATGAAGTAAACGAGCGTGCCAAAGAAAAGTCTGCGGTGATTGTGCCAAATAATGTGCCAGTAGATTTTTAGCGTCTCTTTTTCGTTGCCAGCGCTCGCTTGTTTTTTCATTATTCTTCTATGAAACCTCCGCTTTGATGTGACCAAAGTTTTGCATAGGTGCCATGTTTTTCGAGAAGTTCTGCATGAGATCCATCTTCAACGATCTTACCATCTTCGAGAACGATGATTCGATCGAGCTTGGCAATAGTCGATAGTCGGTGAGCTACAACGATACTCGTTCGTCCTTTCATAAGTTTTGAGAGCGCATCTTGGATAAGTTTTTCACTCTCGCTATCAAGTGCCGAAGTCGCCTCGTCGAGGACAAGAATAGGAGCGTCTTTTAGGATAGCCCGAGCGATGACGATACGTTGACGCTGACCACCACTCAACTTCACACCGCGTTCACCAACCATTGTGTCGAGTCCTTCGGGAAGGTTGTCGATAAACTCAATCGCATTCGCTTTGCGGGCTGCGCTGAGAAGTTCTTCATCTGTGGCACCCGGTTTGCCATAGGCAATATTATCACGAAGAGAGCGATGAAAAAGCAGTGGTTCTTGAGGGACGTATGCGATGCTTTTGCGAAGAGATACCTGAGTTACCTGACTGATATCCTGCCCGTCGATAAGTATTTTACCGTTATCGAGGTTTGAGAATCGCAACATCATACGAGTGAGTGTCGTCTTTCCTGAGCCTGAATGTCCGACAAGCCCTACCCTTTGCCCCGGCTTGATTGCAAGGTTAAAGTCAGTGAAGAGTGCTTCTTTTGCACCACCATGGGTAAACTGCACATCCTCAAACGAGATCGCGCCTTTTGTCACACGCATTTTCTTATTAGTGGTATCGCGCACCTCAGGAATAAGCTGGAGGATCTCGGTCATTTCATGTGCGTCGCCCATTAGACGATTGTAGTTGCGCATGATGCCGTTCATTTCCCAGAGTTGGCGCGCAACAGTGAAGGTATAAGTTACTGCCAAGTAGACTGTTCCTATCGAGATCAAATGGTATTCCGATGCCCAAATAGCGGCAATAAGTGCGCAGATATTAAGGATGGTGATGATCCCCGAATACATGCTGCTGGTCTTTAGGAATCCGTTCATTGTCGCAAGTGACTTCTCGCGCCATGTTACCGCGTATTCAGTCAGTTTTTCGAGCTCCTCAGCCTCACGCCCGTGCGATTTAATCGCCATGACGTTAGTGACGGCATCGGCAACATAGGCATTTGCCGCGGTGCTTGCCTTCGCTTCTGCTTTTGTTCGGCTGAGCATATAGCGAGAGCCAATATAGACGGCGATAGCAAAAACAACCGAAACAACGGCGAGGAAGAGTGCATACTGCCAGAAGATAAAGCCAAGGATAGCGATCGCTGCAATAATACTAGAGATAGAGGGCATAATCTGGAAAAAGAGCGTATCCCAGAAGCGTTCGAAGGCTCCGATGAGCTTTGTCGTCTGTGAAACGAGCGCGCCACCGAATCTGTCGGCATGAAACGTAAGACTCTGCTGGGTAAGTGCGGAAAAGATCTTTTGGTAAAGATCGCGTTGCACGGCAGTTTCCATAGTCCATGCGAAGAAGAGATTGACTCTCCAACCTACGAGTTGTCCGTAGATTTCGACGACAGCATAGATTGTGATAAGCGGCCATGCGGCTTCGAGCGTCAATGTTCCGGCCTGGAGCTGCTCAAGTAGTCGCGAAATAATAAAGGGGCCGACAAAAGACGCAACGAACGGCGTTAAGACGGTGCCCATAAGTGCGGTGAATGTTCGGAGCGGATACCGCATAGCGGCATGCCAAAATAATGAGATGATTTGTTTTTGCATAAACCCTTAGTAGCTTTTTAGTAGTTGATGTGATTAGTGGTAGTGGATCGGCTCGTCCGATCGTTTCCATATGAGAGGATTCGTTGCCGCGAATCATACGTTACACCTTAGTATAAGGATATACCTTCGAATTGTAAACGCTAAAATACCTGTACGGCTCGAAAAAAGCTGCCAAAAGTGATATACTATATTACGTTTATGGCTCAAAAAATTATTCTTTATTATAAGTTTACTCCGATCCCAGATCCAGAGACGATGCGTTTGTGGCAAAAAACACTCTGCGATAGCCTGGATTTACGTGGGCGTATTTTGATTTCACCCCATGGTTTAAACGGCACAGTTGGTGGGGAGATCGAAGACCTAAAGAAATATATCAAGGCGACAAAAGAGTTTCCGGGCTTCAAGGGAACGGTGTTTAAGTGGAGCGAGGGTAGCCGTGAAGATTTCCCTCGAATGAGCGTCAAATCCAAGGATGAAATCGTTGCCTTCAACGCGGCCGATGAGCTGAAAGTGAATGAAAAGGGCATAGTTGGTGGTGGCAAACATCTCAAACCAAAGCAAGTGCATGAGCTTGTAGAAGAACGCGGTGATGACGTCGTTTTTTTTGATGGACGCAACGCACATGAAGCAGCAATCGGAAAATTCAAAAATGCAATCGTTCCCGATACTCACACGAGTCGAGACTTTATAAAAGAACTTGAAAGTGGAAAGTACGATGATCTAAAAGACAAGCCGATCGTCACCTACTGTACGGGTGGTATTCGCTGCGAGATTCTTTCCACGCTTATGAAAAATCGCGGGTTTAACGAAGTCTATCAGATTGATGGTGGAATAGTGAAATACGGTGAGACATACAAGGATGATGGTCTATGGGAAGGAAGCCTCCGTGTATTTGACGACCGCATGACGATCGACTTTTCGGATGATGCAAAGACAGTGGGTATATGCACACACTGCGAAGGACCCACGAATAATTACGAAAACTGTGCGTTTGCTAATTGTAATGATCTTGTATTGATTTGTCTTCAGTGTAAACAAAATCCTGAGCTTTTATTCCATACAGAAGCCTGCCGACAAAAAGCCACGGGCGACCTCGTGCTCACGCCTCCGGCATTTGCCTAAGTCAAAACAGCCTCCACTGTGGAGGCTGTTTTGACAATGTGATCTAATGTCCTTGCTGCATTTGGAATTTTTTCGGCAGTAGGAAGCTGAGGCCAAATATGGCGACAATAAGTCCGAGAACATACACGGTCGCGACACCGAATCCGTAGAGGAAGTTGTTGCTGTTCGCTTTTTTTACAGCATCGGTGATGGCAGTGCCCATTGCCTGCCCGGCTGGAGTTGCGCTCTGCGATGCTTCCATTTTCTTACAACTTTCTGGCGTTTCAGATCCGTCTTTTTGCTTTGTCCGATCCACAAAACATGTGCGGGCACCTTCGACGATACTTGACTGCATTGCCTCGGGAACATGGGCCTTAGAAAGCTCGGTTCGAATGGTGGGCGCTGCTTCTTTATCAAAACTATTGCCAGCATGAATACCAAGTTGACCAAAGAAGAGAACGCCGATTGCTGCAATTCCGATGGCACCACCGAGCTGCTGGATAGCGCTGAGCGTACCTGAACCCGAGCCGGCATGTGCAGGGTCAACCTTGCTAAGCGTCACCGAGAAAATCGGCCCCATGATGAGTCCCATACCGGTACCGATAATGAGCAATCCTGGAATAAAATGCCAAGGTGTTGCGCCCATACCCATCACCTGGAGCATAAGTGCAGTAATGATGAAGCCGCTTGCCAAGATAAGTGTGCCGATGGTCATTGCATAACGGCCAAGTTTTGGAATAAGTTTTTGGGCCAAGAATCCAATACTGAACGAAATACCGACAGCCGTAGGAATGCCAGTAAGGGCAGCCTCAAGAACACTGTAGCCAAGCCCGACCTGCAGGAGAAGCGTAAAGGTAAAGAAGAATCCAAGCATAATCATCTCGAAGATAATGTTGACGACAAGTCCTAATGTAAATGTATTATAGTGCTTGAAAAGAGAAGGGAGAATGAGCGGCGAACCGTCGATAGCTGTCTTTTTGTGCTGCCACCATGCGAAGATACCAAAGAGGGGAAGTGAGGCAACCATCATAAGGAAAGTCCAAATCGGCCAGTCGAGGTCGCGACCTTCGATGAGCGGAAAGATTAGAAGCGAGAGCGCGAGGATAATAAGTCCGGTACCAAAGATGTCGAGTTTTAGCGGATGAGTTGATTTGCCTTCGGGCAAGTACTTGATAGCAGCAAAGAAGGCGAAAATTCCAACGGGGATATTGATGAGGAAGATAGGACGCCAATCGAGATTGAAGAGATTTGCCTGAATAAGAAGCCCGCCAACCACTGGGCCGAGCGAAGCAGCCAGCCCAGCCATCGCGCCGAATAGCCCCATGACCTTGCCACGTTCTGCCGGCTTGTACATGACCTGCATGAGCGACATTACTTGCGGTACCATGAGCGCCGCCATTGCGCCTTGAAGGAGCCGGGCGCCAACTAGTACTTCGATATTCCATGCCGCACCACTTAGAAGCGAGGCGACAGTAAATCCGGCAACACCCGTCAGAAAGAGTTTTTTGTACCCAAAAACATCACCCATGCGCCCACCTGTGATAAGCAATACTGCAAAAGTCAGCGCGTAACCTGCAGCGAGCCACTGGATCGCAGCGTAGCTAGCGCCCAAATTGTTTTGGATAGAAGGAATAGCGATATTGACGATTGTATTATCGAGAAGGTCCATGATAAACGCCAGCGCAACGATCACGAGGGCGATGGTTTTTTGTCGCGCAGTAAATTTGCTGGCGTGATGTTGGGCCGAATGCTTATGATGTTCGGTTGACATATTTCTGTTTCCTACCTAAAATATAAATAGTTTAAATAATAATTATCTTAGATTGTAAGATAATTAAAATATGGAGTCAAGCATGAAATCGCGAAATGTTTTGATGAAGGAAGTGAATGAGGCGGTCCAACGCAACGGGACGCTTACAGTTCTTCATACAAATGCGATTGCTAGTAAGGTCGGCCTGAGTGCAACCGAGTTTGAGGCGATGGATATTATTTCTCGATACCAGCCAATGACGGCTGGGAGGTTATCAAAATATTGTGGTCTTACGACGGGTGCAATAACTGGTCTTGTAGACAGACTATCGCGAGCTGGAACGGCAAAACGCGTACGGGATCCTGAAGATCGACGACGTGTCTTGATTGTTCCCGTGGAGAATGAAGAGAAGAACAAGCGGGTGAGAGAGCTTTATCGATCCGTCGGAAAAGCATTCGCAAAAACAATGGATGAATGCAGTGATGAGCAGCTTGAATTTTTGGTTAATTTCCTCGCCAAAATAAATGATGAAACGGAAAAAATCATCGCTGATCTCCGTGAACAATAACGTGGAAATATATTAATCTTCGCGACGTTCGACGACAATCGTACACTTTGTTACAAGAGCGGCAATTGCTCCCACAGCTGCTAGAACTGGCGCAAAAAGTGCTCCTACGACGCCAAAAGTGAGTGGGAATTCTACAAGGACCTTCCCCTTCTCGTCTTTGATAATAAGTCGTCGGATATTTCCTTCGTTAATAAGTGATTTTACTTTTGCGAGTAACTCCTCGCCATTGACGGTGAACTCTTCGGTGGTCTTTTTCTTATCCATATTCTCAGTATACTATTCGCTGACAATATCGCGCTTGTTAAAAGCGAATATTTCAGTGACCTTATTCCACTTTTTTCGGTAGGCGGCAAGATATATACTAATGAGGTGAATAAACAGCTTGAAATGAAATTAAAAACACTTCCCCGAAATCCGGGAGTGTATTTTCATAAGTCGAAATCTGGAGAGATTATTTATATTGGCAAGGCGGCGATCCTAAAAAATCGAGTGCGGCAGTATTTTCAACAGACTCGTGATATGGATATAAAAACCCGTGCACTGGTGGCTGAAATTGACGACACGGATTGGGTAGAAACCGACAGTGAAATAGACGCGCTTTTCCTCGAAAGCGAAATGGTGAAGCGCTACATGCCTCGCTACAATATTTTGCTTCGTGACGATAAATCGCAGACATTTGTTCGGATTGATATGAAAAGCGAATGGCCGTATGTTTGTTTTACGCGAAATCCAGCGGATGATGGCGCTGAATATTTTGGTCCGTACTATAATGGCTTTGCCGTAAAAAAAGCGCTGCGATATTTGCGCAAAAGCTTTCCCTATTTCACCACCCCTCCTAAACAAAGTGGCCGGCCAGACCTCGACGTTCACCTGGGCTTGAGCCCGAGTGCTGATACGACTTCGAGTCAATACAAAGCGACGCTCAAGAATCTTATCCGCTATCTTAAAGGTGAGCGTAAAGCACTTATCGTTGAGTTGGAGCGCGATATGAAAACAGCGGCAAAGCTTCATGATTTTGAAAAGGCCGCCACCTATCGTAATCGGTTGAATAACCTCAGGGAACTGCAGCGGCGTATTATGTTTGGTGATAAAGAATTTTTGAATATTAGCAAAGATCGCGCGCTATCGGATCTTCGTGAATTATTAGGACTAAAAAAGCTGCCGGTGCGTATTGAAGGATACGATATTTCGCATATGAGCGGAACGAATGTGGTTGCGAGCATGGTGGTATTTACCAATGGCGTCAGTGATCGGGCGAATTATCGTAAATTTAAGGCAAAATTGCAGCAAAATGATGATTATTACAATATGTATGAAACATTATTACGTCGGGCAAGCGAGAAAAATATTTCTTCATGGGGAATGCCAGATCTTATTATGATTGATGGCGGCAAAGGGCAACTTGATGCGGCACTTCGTGCACTTGAGGAACGGGGATTGGCCGTGCCCACGATTAGTATTGCTAAGCGTGAGGAAGAGATTATTGTGCACAGTACGCGATCAAACATAGATACGAGCAAGCTGATGCAGTTGATGAAAGAGCCGATTCCGGGTGTTGTGGTAGTGGGGTCTGGCGATTATTTTGTGGTTAATTTGCATGCGGGGCAGATTAACGCATCATCGCACTCAAAGAACTTGCGAGGAGCGCCACTTCATTCAACTTATAGTGACGTGACGAAGCTTTTTCAACGAATTCGCGATGAGTCGCATCGGTTTGCGGTAAGCTACCATACGGTATTAAAACGCGCTAAACAGACGGCAAGTGATTTGGAAGAAATCCCCGGGATTGGCCCGGCGACTCGGCGCAAGCTTATCCGGACATTCGGTAGTCTTCGCGCAGTGAAAAGTGCGAGTGATGAGCAGCTCCTTGCTGCCGTCGGAGCCGCAAAAGTCCAACTTCTCCGTCGCTATTTGCCACAAGACGAACGCCCGTGATATAGTGACTGACAGACAAACATAAGCAATTATTTAGGTAAAAGAGTGGGCGTATTTAACAAAAAACACTCGAAGGCGCATGGCTTCACAGTCGTTGAACTTATTATAGTTATTAGTGTCATCGCTATTCTCGCGTCGATTGTTATTGTCCTTTATCCTGGCTACCAGAAACGCACTCGTGATTCGGAGCGGAAGAGTGACATGAGCCAATTGGCAGCCGCTTTTGGCGCCTATGCCCAGCAAAAGAACAATTATGTTGGTGCGGGAAGCGGTTGTGGATTATTTGGCGATGGAAGTGGATGGCTGAGCCTTGGCCCACCCGACGGTGGTGGGTGGTATCCAAAAGCGATAACGACGTGTCTTCGCGAAGCAGGTGTTATTAGCAATGAGAGCGACTTTGTTGATCCACTGGGCTGCAAATCGGATACCGGAGGTGTCTGTGGGCAGTATCAAGTGGCTCCAGCCCAAGGTTATATGAAGGCGACGTGTACCAAAAATGGAGCGCCTGTCACCTATATTATGACGCATCTTGAAAACGAACCTCGAAAGGACGCCGAAGTAGATGCACTTTGCGATGTTGGCAGCCTGCCTTGGTTTGATGCGAATAGTCAAAAGTGGGGAACAAATTACGGGATGAATTACTATGTGGCAGCCAAATAAAGATCGACAGAAGATAAACCAGTGGTATAATAGGAATAATATATGAAAAAGCAATTTGTTGTTTTTGTCCTCCGCTGGATATTAAATTCATTCGGTTTATGGATTGCTGTACGAATATTCGGGACAGGATATAGTGATGCCGAGCTTGGTGCGAGCGTATGGGTATTTCTTTTTGCGGGACTCATCTTTTCAGTAATCAACGCCGTGCTTCGCCCTGTTATAATTATCTTATCGTTGCCGGCAATCCTGGTGACACTCGGTTTATTTACCGTTATTGTCAACGGCTTTATGGTCTACCTGTCATTGCTCTTGGCGCCAGGTCTTCACATGACTTTTTGGAATTCAGTACTGGCCGGCCTTGTGCTAAGTTTGGTAAACTATATAGTAAGTAGCGCACTTGAATTACATTACGCGCGCAGGCAAGGACAAGGAAGATAATAATGAGTATTGATAGTATTTTGCAGATCATAACAGTAGCGTCGGCACTTTTGATGATTCTTTCGGTGTTATTGCAGCAGCGAGGTGCGACCCTCGGTGCAGGATTCGGAAGCTCGGGTGAACTCTATACGACTCGGCGTGGTCTTGATAAGAATCTTTTTGAAGTATCTATTATATTTGCTGTTGTTTTTGTGCTTTCGATTTTAACCGGTCTGTTATTGCCGGCATTTCGATAGGGCTAATTTGTGGGTGATGATGAAGAAAAAAAGGGGTGGAAGCAATTTCAAAAGCTTTCGTTTGATAGTCGGCGATTTTCGAAGCGTGTAAAAAAAGCCGAAGGGGCAACAATGCGTCATGCCCGGCGATTTATTACGACACGACTCGATAATATTCGTAATGTGCGACGTCAAGTCATCAGTTGGCTACTTCTTATCGGAGTGATGCTGGTTGCCGTCGGCGCGCAGTTTATGTGGTTTCGCGATAGCTACCAAACGGTTGCTGCTGCTCCGGGAGGTACTTATGCAGAGGCCGCTCTGGGGCCTGTAGAAACCCTCAATCCCCTCTACGCATCCTCAAGTGCCGAGATATCTGCAAGTCGACTGCTATTTTCATCGCTTTACACATATGACTCGACCGGTCATCTTCATGGCGATCTGGCGACTTCTATTCAAGCAGAGGCGAGCGGGACGTCCTATATCGTTAAGTTGCGACCTGACGCAAAATGGAGCGACGGGACAACTTTAACGGCAAAAGACGTCGTTTTTACCGTCAATCTTATCAAGAATCCCGAGACCAGGTCACCATTACGAATTAATTGGCGCGATATTAGCATTGAAGCAAAAGATGATACGACGCTCGAGTTTAAGTTGCCCGCAACGTATGCTGCTTTTCCGTTTGCCCTGACGTTCCCTGTTCTGCCTACTCATATATTGGGGAGTATCGCCCCAGGCGCAATTCGCGAGAATACCTTTAGCCGTTCGCCTGTGGGAAGCGGTCCGTTCTCTTTCCGCTTATTACAGTCCGCGGGAAGTACGCACAAGGTGGTTCACATGGTGGCGAATGATCGCTATTACGATGGCGCGCCGCTACTAAGCCGATTTGAAATACATGCTTATGATACGCAGGAATCAATCATGAACGCTCTTCGTACTGGTGAAGTAGGTGCTGCTACGGATATCACAGGTGTCGATACGTCGCAGATAGATTCGCAGAATTACGAACTTGCCGACCAACCGATTAATAGCGGCGTTTATGCTCTGCTTAATACGACGAGCCCACTTCTTAAGGAAAAGACAATCCGAAAAGCGCTTCAAGTCGGTACTGATACAAAAGCCGTGCGCGATAGCATAGGGGTGAAAGTTCCCTCGCTTGATTTGCCGTTTATCGATGGACAGGTGGTAGGAGTTGATGTGAAGGCGCCTGCATATGACCCCGCAAAAGCCGCTCAAATGCTTGAGGCAGATGGGTGGGTGATAAAGGATGGAATTCGAACGAAGGGCGATCAAAAGTTGCAGCTCAGTGTCGTTACAACCAAAAATCAACAATACGAAAAGGCACTCGAAACGCTTGCCGGTCAGTGGCGCAAACTAGGTATTGCCATTAGTACCAATGTACTTGATCCGAACGATCCGTCAACAAATTTCGTTCAGTACACGCTTCAGCCGCGTAATTACGACGTGCTGCTCTACGAGCTGTTTATCGGTTCAGACCCGGATGTTTATGCGTACTGGCATTCCTCCCAAACAGTGGCGAGTGGTTATAATTTTGCCAACTACTCAAATAAATCAGCAGATGACGCGCTTTCCAGTGCCCGCTCTCGTCTTGAGCCGAATCTCCGATCGGTGAAGTACGTCGTGTTTGCTCACCAGTGGCTTGACGATGCTCCAGCGATAGGACTATATCAGGCGACATCGGAATATGCATTTAACAAGCACACTCACTCAATTAATGATTCTACAAAACTCATTTCTTCGTATGATCGCTATGCAGATATTTTAGACTGGAGCGTCAACCAGCAATCTGTTTACAAAACACCGTAACTTCGCTATAATCATCAAAGTTAACTCTCATGCGCGAGTGGCGGAATTGGTAGACGCGCTAGCTTGAGGGGCTAGTGACCGCTTTAGGTCGTGGAGGTTCAAGTCCTCTCTCGCGCACCAAGATAAAAAGATCAGGCTTCCGTCTGATCTTTTTATCTTGGTGCGTACGGAAAGACGTAAACCGTACGGAGCGGCCAAAAAGTTACGCAGGGTAAAAACAATTGCATAAATACTTATTTTATGATATAATAAATACAATCGTGCTGTCACCATAACAACCCCCGAAGGGAGGGAGACGGTATGAGGCACTTCAAACACGGCCGCCCTTTGCCGGGTGAGATCCATACGTAGGCCCTCACACTACAAGTGCGAAGCCTACGGCCCAACCGGGCCAACTGGTCAAGATGACCTGCTTCGAGGTGTGAGGGCGTAATGACCCCTTATGCCTATCTGGGCCTCTCCGGAGGTCCACGAAGGAGTTCACCATGACCAGTCAGTCCACCAACCAGCTTGGCCACAGCGGCTGCCAGCAGGTTCCGGCCACCGAGGAGACAACCGATGCGAAGACCCCGACCGTGGGCGTCAAGCGGGATGAATTCCCGGATGGCGCGGCCACGGTTCTCGTGCTCGATCGTTTCGAGCACCTCCGCAAGTCGTACGGTGCCCGTGTCCCGCAGGAGTGCAACCTCCTGTTCGTGCGCGACACTGTGACGGCCGAGCAGGCCATGCGCCAGAACCCCGCCATCGGCGTGGTGATCACGCAGGGCATGAGCCGCAAGGTAAACCACCTGACGGTGGAAAACCTCGAGGCCATCACCTTGGCCGAAGAAAGCAGCGTCGCGCTGTTCACCTGGCTCGAAGAGCGCCAGCGGGCGGGCGAGCCCGTCCACGAGTGGCTCGACGCCTACCAGAACACCCTGGACTTCCTGAAGTTCCTGCAGCAGCAGGGCTTCGGCGGTCTCGTGCAGGTGGTGAGCAACACGCTCAAAAGCTACCAGCAGCTGGAGCTGATCGAGCTGGAGGGTCTGCGCGTCCAGTACATGGATAAGCAGAGCTTCTTCTCGGGCACGTTCACCGGCAAGGTGGACAAGCTCTGGAAAAGCATCGCGCGGTTCGAGCAGTACGAGTGGAAGGTCGGGCGCAAGCTCAACCCCAGCTCGCCTGTTGCGCGCTGCTTCGACGAGCTCCTCGAGAAGGCCGTCTCCCCGCACCCCGCGGAAGACCGCCTGCTCGAGCAGTGGGAGCAGCGGTTGAACTCGACGTGGAACATCCACATCGACGCCCTCCGCGCGAAGGCGATCGAGGAAGCACTCACCTGGCTGGAAGAGCTCAGGCTGACGATCAAGTCGGGCGACCCCCGCGCGATCTACGGCCACGCATCGCAGTTGCCGGAAGACCGGCGGACGTGTGACTGTCGTGACTTCGACGACACCGTTGCTGATGAGTACCGGTGGGCGCGCTACCTTCACATGCTGCACCGCGACTTCAACCAGGCGGTCTGGGAAATCCTGGACATGGCTGGGCTGATGGAGTGGATGCGGCTGGAGCTCGAGCTCGATCTCGCCTCCAGCGAGACGCGCACGCACAGCCCGGAGTTCGGCTACCACATCCGCCGAGACTTCGGTCGACAGCTTCGCGAGTTCTTCCGTCTGGAGGCGCCCGCGAAGTACTGGGTCGACTGATAGCCGACGCTTGTTTGAAGTTCCGTTGCCGGAGTCCGCGATGCATCAACTGCACCGCGGGCTCCGGCCCTACACCAAACACTTAAGATTTGAGTTTTTAGTATAGGGTCACAATATATTAGGGTAAGCAAAGAGCCGCCAAGGGCGCGACTCGATGCCAAACGTCCTTAACGGCTTTATTTTTTGAATCGAAGCACGCCGTCAAACTCACCGTAGTGCACGCCGGTTCTCTCGCGAACCTGCTGCTCGGCCGAAGTTTTTATATTCGTTGCCGCTTCGAAAATCGTCAGCTTCCCATCACCTCCATTTGTGACGACAATGACCACGTGGTCCACACTCTTGCCATGATTTGCCGCGAACATATACATGATGTCGCCAGGTTTGGCATCTTCCTTTGCAGCGACTTTTGACCAATGGGGACTAGTGCGAAAGTTTTTAGCAACGCGGTCCTCATTGACACCTGTTGCGTCCTTTACGGCCACATTGATAAGACCACTGCAGTCGACACCCTTGCCTTTTGAGAATGAGGTTGGGGGATGACCACCGCCCCATACATATTTTTCGCTGTCGTACTTTTTCGCTGCCGCAAGAATCGCGGGACCCACATCACTCGGGGGTGATGCTTCTGCGGCCGCAGAACTGCTTGCGCTATCGGAAAAGAGTGAAAAAAGCCAAGCTTTCCCTTTTCCGTCAAACGCAACACCGTCCACGACAAGGACAAGGACGACGAGGGTAATGTAGCCTATCGCCGCAGCTCCAGGTCCTGGCGTGGACTCACTTTTCGTCATACTATCACCGCTTTCGTGTGGTAATCAAGAAGCAAATTAATTTATAACACATGGAGATGTAGGCTGCAAACATAAGTTAATTTATTAAGTTTTATTTTAGAGTGGGGGTCAGGGCAATACGTGTTGTGATTGCCCTGACCTCTCATTCGCCTCCTAGCAGTGAGCTACACGTTGCATGTGCCGAACGCAAGTTTCCATCTCTGCGGCAGTGTGCCGACCCCATCCGCAAGAGTTGCTAAAACCAACGAGTTGGTTGAATATCTCATCGAAAGTGGGGTAAAGCAGGCACACATCTTCAGTAAAAAGGCCATGATGGACCGCTCCACCATACACCATGACACCGGACGGAATGTAGGTATGCCTGTACTCTTCGTAGTCTTCAGGCTTCAGTGACGGTGGCCGCTTACCAAAAGCAAAGGGGATCTGGACGAATTCAGGAACAAGTCCTTTGCTTTCGAGATATCGCAGCACAAAGCTGATCATTTTGACTGAGTACTCGGGCTTGTAAATCAACTTGTAAAGGTTGAGGCTCTCGGCTAGCGTGCCAAGATCACCGATCGAAGAATTCGAAAGATCACCGTAGCAGAAGTGAAAGCCGAATGCTGCGTCTTTCGGAAGCGCACAGATAATCTTCTCGAGCGCCTGGGCAAACCATCGAATCAGTGACTCCTTACCTCGCAACATGTTAGCGAGGATTGTTGCGCATGGTGTTTCGATCAGGTAGAAGATGTTTCCACTCGTGGCTTCCCACGCTGTGTGGGCTTCGCGCCTGGTTGCTTCGACGAACGCGTCGAGTTCATCAGCAGCACCCGTGCGTAGCGAGAAGATCGCAATATCGATGGTGTTAATACCAAGCTGCATTCGTGGCGTGGTGATGCCACGCTGCTTGCTTATCGTTTGCAGAATGGGGTATCCGTTTTGGGCTCGCTCTGCAAAGAACAGGTTGATCTCCGAGGGATCAATGTGTTGGCCTGACCGCACGATGTCGATAGGCATACCCATGTAATTGCCGGTCGTGCCAAAAGTGCTTTTCTTCAGCCGACGCAGTGCGGATACACCCCGCAGTGCATCGAGCTGCTGTGCGGCCCAGTTGGAATCATCCGTTTCGCCTAGTGGGATGGCTGGCACATGGAATGAATCATCCGTTTCGTTCGGTGGCATCCCTGCCACGTCCATGAATGCATTGATCGCAGTTGCAGGGTCCCTGGCTACGTGTGGTGAAATGCTTCCCATGAACAAACCAGAGCGGCGCGTCGGAGTCGACATAGCTCTCCTTGTAGGACGGCGAATATTGCGAGCTTGCCATAAGCGGTAAGCTTGACTAATTTTAATAGAAAATTAAGATTTATGTCAAATTACCTCTATCGTGTGTGTTTTTGATATAATGGGCGAGACGGCGCGTTGGCGGAGCGGTTACGCGGAGGTCTGCAAAACCTTTTAGACGAGTTCGACTCTCGTACGTGCCTCCAAATACATACAATTTATAGCAATGCGCGGATGGTGGAATTGGTAGACACGAGAGACTTAAAATCTCTTGACCATAACGGTCGTGCGGGTTCAAGTCCCGCTCTGCGCACCACGTGAAATTATCAGATGAAACTCCCGGATTGTATCTGGGGTTTCTTTTTATTGAAATTATTGTAAGATCATAGTATGTCAATCCATGCGATTCGTCACGGCCTCTCGGAGGCAAACAATCGGAACAATATCGGCACGCTGGCCTTTGCAGCGAAAGATGCGCCGCTGATGGAAAAGGGAAGAGAGCAAGCAAGAGAGCAGGCGCTTGTACTGCGAGCGGAGCACGGCATCAACCCCGTACTGACACCCGTTGCCGTATCGGAACTCCTGCGTACGCAGGAGACCGCACGCGAGATGGGGTTCGTCTCTCATAGGCAGGATCCGCTTTTGAACGAAGTCGAGCATGACATGGAAGGCTCTGCCCTCCGGCAGTTGCTCGATAGCGGAGGGCTGCCTGCAGCCGCACTTCGGACGGCGGAGACATTGCTGGAACAGCGCCCGCAGGAGAGTGTCTGGGTGACTCACGGTCTGGTAATTGCTGGATTGTGTGAGGTGCTCGGCATCGCCGGCCAGTTCGAGCGGTTGATTCCGCGATTCTGTGATGTTCGCGTCCTTCCTGTCTAAGTTTTGACTGGCGTTGCCTCATCGGGAGATACCCGGTGAGGCAACGCAACTCCTATGTTGAATAGAGATGCCCTCTGTTTGTTTTTAGGGTGAAATGGTATAATGACGATACAAATAATGTAGCGCAACAAAGGGGATAGAAGCATGATGGCAGTATGGATTATTTTAGGACTGGTTGTTTTACTCGGGCTTTTTTTATGGATTACTTACAATGGACTTGTCACATTAAAAATCAGGGTTGATGAAGCCTGGAGCGATATTACTGTCCAGTTGAAACGTCGTCTCGATCTTATCCCTAATCTTGTTAATAGTGTCAAAGGATATGCCGCTCACGAATCAGGTGTTTTCGAGAAGGTAACCGAAGCTCGCGCAAACGCACTCAATGCCAAGGGTGTCAAAGAAACCGCTGTCGCAGAGAATGAATTTGAAGGTGCGCTAAAAAGTCTCTTTGCCGTCGCCGAGAGCTACCCTGACCTCAAGGCAAATCAGAACTTCCTCCAGCTACAACAAGAACTTGTTGATACAGAAGATAAAATCCAGGCCTCTCGCCGCTTTTATAACAGCGGTGTGCGCGATCTCAATACAAAAATCCAAGTATTCCCAAACAATATTTTTGCCGGTATGCTCGGCTTTCGCCAGCGAGACTTCTTTGAGGTTGAAGATATGGCAAGCGTTGAAAAACCAGTAGAAGTTAAGTTTTAACGAAAGAGGATCTTAGTAGAATATGTACGGCGCAGTAGCCACTAACAAGCGCAACACACTTCTTATCATGACCCTTTTCGTAGGGCTCGTCGGTGCGATTGGCTGGGCGGTCAGTTACTTTTACGGGAATCGTTCGATTGCTTTCTGGGTCATAGGTGTCGCAGCTGTTTATGCGCTGATTCAGTATTTTCTAGCAGCAAAACTGGCGACAATGGTGACTGGCGCCAAAGAAATCGAGAAAAAAGATAATCCCAGACTTTATCGTCTTGTCGAAAATCTCACCATTACGACGGGAATGCCAATGCCAAAAGTGTATATTATTGATGATCCGGCGCCGAATGCATTTGCGACGGGGCGCGATCCTAAACACGCTATCGTTGCTGCCACTACAGGCATTTTAGAAGTAATGAACGATCGTGAGCTTGAGGCAGTGATGGCTCACGAAATTAGCCATGTGCGTAACTACGATATTCGGGTGAGCATGATCGCATTCGGGCTTGTGAGCGCAATAGGTATTCTCTCAGATATTGCGCTTCGGATGATGTTCTTCAGCGGCGATAATCGCAACAATAGCAATCCAATCGTTCTTATCGTCGGCATTGTTCTTATCGTCCTCGCTCCAATTATTGCAACGTTGATCCAGCTTGCGATTAGCCGTCAGCGGGAATATCTTGCGGACGCGAGTGGGGTAATGACAACTCGTGATTCCGAGGGAATGGCACAGGCGCTTGAGAAACTTAAGCAATATGGAAGACCTATGAAACAACAGAGTTCTACCACGGCACATTTGTTCTTGAACGACCCGCTCAAGCCTGGCTTTTTCAGTAAATTATTTAGCACGCACCCTCCGCTTGAAGAGCGCATCGCTCGCCTGCGGAATAATGCAGAGAAATTCTAATTAGGAAATCTATGGCACGAGTAAAAAAGAGCACCACGCTCAAGAAAAAGATAATAGCAAAGAAGAAGCTGACTCCTAAAAATTGGTGGCAAAATATTAAAATACGCGTTGCGAGTTTATTGATGCGGCGTCCCCATAGGAGTTTTAAGCGAACATTTCGACGAGATTACGTACGCCCTTTGCGCCTTCCTGGCTACTGGGCATTTACCAATGAAGTCCGTGGGATATTATGGCGACATAAAAAAACGTTCCTCCTGCTCGTTGTCGTATATGGAATAATGACAGCACTTATCGTGGGGCTTGCCTCGCAGTCGAAGTATGCTGAATATAGTAACGCACTCAAAGATAGTGGAAGTCATCTATTTCAAGGAAGCTGGTGGGAAGTCGGTCAAGCGGGGATTTTGCTAACCTCCGGGGTGCTAGGAAGTCTCAATGACACAACCGGCGATGTTGAGCGATTTGTTGCAGTCCTACTGGGGCTGATGGTATGGCTGACAACCGTATGGCTTCTGCGGGCGATATTGGCGGGGAAGAAACCTCGACTGCGAGAGGGCTTTTACAATGCGAGCGCTCCACTTCTTTCGACAGGATTAGTATTGCTTGTCGCAGTTATTCAGTTGCTTCCTGTCGCATTGGCGGCGGTTGCATTTGCAGCGGGTTCAGCTTCGGGATTAATCAATGATGGGATTGAAGCGATGATATTTTGGATATTTGAAATTTTGCTTCTCGCGCTGTCACTTTATTGGGTAACAAGTACATTATTTGCTCTTATTGTCGTGACGCTTCCTGGCATGTACCCAATGCGTGCGATTGAAACAGCGGGTGATTTGGTTATTGGGCGCCGGCTTCGTATCTTGTATCGATTTCTTTGGTTAGCAGGACTCACAATTGTGCTATGGGCGATTATAATGATTCCGATTATCTTATTTGATGCATGGTTAAAGAGCGCTTTGCCTGCTCTTGATTGGCTTCCGCTTGTTCCTGTTTGCCTGCTTGTTGTCGGCTCAATGAGTATCGTATGGTTTAGTACATATATCTATATGCTTTATAGGAAGGTGGTCGACGATGACGCAGCACCAGCCTAAGACACGCGTAAAAGAACTTCGTGATCTGCTGGCTCGATATAGTTACGAGTATCATGTTCTTGATCGGCCATCGGTTGACGATGCTGTTTATGACAGCTTGTTTGGTGAACTGAAAAAACTTGAGGCCGAACATCCCGAACTCATTACTCCGGATAGTCCCACGCAGCGAGTTGGAAATGAATTGCTCGGAGGGTTTAAAAAGATTCAGCATTCTAGCCGCATGTTAAGTCTTAACGACGTTTTTGATAGGGCAGAGGTTGAGGCATGGGTGCAGCGAATGGACAAATTACTTCCGGGCCGGCAACATGAATTCTTTGCCGATATCAAGATGGATGGCCTCGCCTGCGCACTTGTGTATCAGGACGGTTTGTTAGCGCAGGCGGTAACTCGCGGGGATAGTTTCATTGGAGAAGATGTGACTGCTAATGTTAGGACGATCAGTAATGTTCCTCTGAAGCTTCGTGTGGATGAGAAATTTAAACAATTTCTTGTCGGACGTACGGAAGTTCGTGGCGAGATTGTCATGTTGAAAAAAGACTTTGCAGCACTCAACGCGAAGCGTCGTGAGGCGGGTGAGCCGGAATTTGCAAATCCTCGAAATCTAGCAGCCGGTACTATTCGTCAGCTTGATCCAAAACTTGTCGCCGCACGGCCACTTCATTTCAGGGCATATGATATCATTCGGGATGATCCCGCGCAGATTCCAACTAATATGTTTGCTTACGAAGCAATCACAGGACTCGGGCTTAACCGCAATATGCAGGCGCAGACATTCAATAATCTTGATGGCGTCATGCGATTTGTCGATGAGTGGGACAAAAAACGCGGTGAACTTCCATTTAATACAGATGGCCTTGTTATTAAGGTAAATGATCGAGCACAGTTCGCGGCGCTCGGTGTTGTCGGTAAGCAACCGCGTGCTGCCGTCGCATACAAATATGCCGCCGAGCAAGCAACGACGGTTGTAAAAGATATCGTCATCAGTATCGGACGGACGGGTGCAGCGACGCCTGTTGCCGTCTTTGATCCAGTTGTTGTTGCAGGAACAACAGTTCAGCATGCGAGTCTTCATAACGCCGACGAAATCGCAAGGCTCGATGTCCGTATTGGCGATACGGTGATTATTTTTAAGGCCGGTGACATTATCCCACAAGTCAAAAGTGTCGTCACGGAGCTTCGGCCAAAGGGAACGCACACCGTGGACTACGAAGCTCTTTTGGCGGAACAGTATCCTGAGTTAACGTTTTATCGTCCTGAAGGGGAAGCTGTTTACCGGGTAAAAGGCGCGTCCGGTCCATTACTGCTGAAACGGGCGCTCGAGCACTTTGCTTCAAAAGGTGCGCTTGATATTGATACGCTTGGTGAAAAAAATGTCGTCGCACTTGTTGATGCTGGTTTTGTGGCTGATCTGGCCGATATTTATACGTTAACGAAAGAGCAACTACTGACACTTGATCGTTTTGCGGAAATTTCGGCATCAAAGCTTATTTCGGCAATCCAAGATAAAAAGCATCCCTTACTTGAAAAGTTTATTTATGGACTGGGTATTCGGCACGTAGGATCCCAAACGGCTGTCGATCTTTCGAAAGCTTTTGAGTCAATTGATGGGCTACAGCATGCGACGATCGATGATCTTGAAGCTATCGAGGGTGTTGGTACTGTCGTGTCAGAAAGTATCTTAGGCTGGTTTGCTGACGCTGATAATATTTTGCTATTGGATAAATTCAAAGATCTTGGTGTTCATCCGAGGTACAAGAAAGCTAGCGGAAAACTTGCTGGTATGAATTTTGTTGTGACGGGAACTTTAGAAAGCATGGGACGTGATGAAGCGGCAGATAAAATTCGCGCTCTTGGCGGGACCTTCCAGACATCAGTAGCGAAAGACACAACTCATCTTGTTGCAGGCGGGAATGTCGGTGCGAGTAAGCTCGAGAAAGCTCGCAAGTATGGAACGAATATTCTTGATGAGCAGGCGTTTTTAAAGTTGCTGTAAATTACGATTCCTGAGACACGTGCATATTGCCCCTCGATTCAAGCCAGGAGAGTACTCGTTCGTAGTATGGTGCAACATGATCAGAGACGAGAATTGTCACTTTGTTTTTGCGCTCCATATCAAGCGTGATTTTATGGCTATTCCAAAATTCACTGCCTTCACCTTGTTCAATAACAATGAGCGGAAGAATTTTATCGACGGCTTTTACAAACTTTGCTTCTTCGTCGACTTTTTCTTTGTAGCCCTTTGCGTAGTCAACCATCTCTGTAAAATCGGGCCAATCCACGTAAAGCTGCTTTAACGCTGCATCTTCACGTTCGGATTTACTTGCAATAGACTCTGCATTAGCAAAGACAAATGTATCTCCGGCGTGCACCTCGACAGTGTCATGTGAAAGTGCGTATTTAAAAATCTTCTCAAGGCTAAGCTCGGGAGCAATCTTTGGGGCGAGATACCAGCATGTCAGTGCAAGCCCGAAGCTATGATCGACATCGTTTTCAAGACGACCGGTGTCTCCGAGTAAGGGGACTCGCGTTACTTTGCTAAAGTCTGCGACAAACTGCTGTAGCTCACTAAGTCGTTCGATTGAGGGATGTTCCATGCAGCTACTATAGCATGTATGCTACAGTAAAAATATGAGCGAAAATTTTACCGTACCTCCGCTAGAAGAGGGCATATATCGGCACTATAAAGGTAACGAGTATAAGGTGCTGGGGGTCGGCTGCCACACCGAAACAAACGAGTATTACGTTGTATATTCACCTGTCGAAAAAAAGGAAAGCACGCCAGAAATATGGATACGTCCCTATGCTATGTTTATCGAAAGCGTCGAAGTAGATGGAAAGAAAATCCCAAGATTCAAGAAGATCTGAGTGCTTTTAAGAGATATCTTGTATAATTAAATACAATGCAAAAAACAAAACGACGCATCAAGCGAACGGCAATTGGTATAGCGGGAACGATCGTGCTTATTGTGGGCATCATTGCTATTCCATATCCAGGACCGGGCTGGCTCATCGTTTTTACAGGCCTGGCTATTCTTGCGACGGAATTCACCTGGGCGCAGCGAGTGCTTGATTTTGCCAAAAGTCGCTACGATGGATGGACGGAATGGCTAAAGCGACAACATGTCATTATTCGTATTTTGGCGTTGGCTGCAACGGGCCTTGTCGTGCTTGTGACACTGTGGCTTTTGAATGTCTTCGGGATGATTAACGGGCTTTTGAAGCTTCCTTTTTCTTGGGTTGCATCACCGTTTTTTTAAGCTCGCTCCAAGCATGCTATAGTTAGCATATGCGCTACTTCAAAACAGATAGATTGTACTGTTTTTCACCACCTATTATGGTGGCGACGTTTGTGTTGGAGGTAGCATTCGCGATATATGTCATCGCTCGATATAAATTAACACCTGTTTCGCGACTGGCTGTGGCGATCCTTGTCGGTTTGGCGATATTTCAATTGGCGGAATTTAATGTGTGCGAAGGTGCTTTTGGCGTTGATAGCCTTACGTGGGCACGTATTGGGTATGTGGCAATAACACTTTTGCCGCCACTTGGAATTCATCTTACGACGAAACTCGCAGGCAAAAAGCATTATGCATTGGTGTTAGCTTCTTATCTCACGGCGGCGGTGTTCTCCTACATCTTTTTGTTTGTAGGGCCTGGTATGACGGCTGATCAGTGCTTGGGGAATTACGTCATATTTCATATGGCTCCTGGGGCAGTATGGCCATATACCATTTACTACTATGGCTGGCTGATCTTTGGGATAATCTACGCTATTTTCTATGCATACAAGAAAACTGGTGCCGGCCGGTCGGCGTTGCTTGCGCTTGCTATGGGGTACCTTGCTTTTGTTGTACCGACAACAGCCGTGAACATTATTGATCCTTCTACTCTTGCAGGGATTCCGTCGATTATGTGTGGATTTGCGGTTATCTTGGCGCTTATCCTGACGCTTAAAGTTGTTCCACTTGCACATCAGACAAAAGTCGTAAGGAAGTAAAATATGCCGAGGAAAGAAAAAAAGAAACTCACTAAAAAACAATACCTAACTGCGCTCGCTCAGGTAGGAAAGATTACGTATCAGGCAGCGCCACTCATGGTTATTTTGCAAATTATTGGTGCGGTTATAAGTGCTATACTCCCGCTTGCGACGACGTATTTTGCTGCACTGACGACAACTGAACTTGCGGAGGCATATGCGGGGAATATCGATGCTGGCCAGCAGGCGATCGTATTTGTTATTATCACCGCTGTTTTAGGGATTCTTATGACTGCGTGGCGAAGTATCGAGCAATATGTTACTCAGGTGATGCGTTACAAAATTGAGGCCGGAATCAGCGATCGTATGTATGAGCATTTCCTCTCACTCGATTTTTGGCGATATGACGATAAAGACACGGCGGATATGTATGATCGGGCCAAGCAGTTTTCGCAGTTTTTTGTCTATGTTTTTGATCGTCTTGCAGGAATAGTCACTCAGTTTATCGCGATGATTACCGGTATCATTGCACTTGTATTTGTGAATTGGATATTGGGAGCGATATTGATTGCGGCCGTGATTCCGGGAATTTATATTCAATTCAAGCTTTCGCGGGCTCAGGCTAAGCACTGGAACGAAAACGTTGAGGTGCGGCGTGCAAAGAGCCAGATCGAGTGGAATTTGTTCGAGCCTCAATACATTGCAGAGCTTCGATTGTATTCACTCGTTCGTCATCTGCTTGACCTTCGCGTAAAGCTTCGTGATAAAGATGAAAAACAGCGAATTGAATTTGAGCGCAAATATATATTCAAGCGACTTGGTGCTGATGCGCTCGAGGCAGGAGCGGAAGTTGTCGCGTTATTATTTACAGTGTCACAAATCATTGCTCGTGCTCAGCCCGTAGGGTACTTCTTGTATGTTCAGCAGGTGGTGAGTAGGGCTTTGGGTGGGGCGAGCGGCTTTGTTTCTCAAATCAATATGATCGACGAAGATCTGGCGAATTTATTTGATTACCAAGAGTTTATGGCGTTGCCCGAGCACCATACGGGTCATCATGCGCTTCGTGGTGAGCCAAATGAAATAGCGCTCACCAATGTTTCGTTTCGTTATCCAAACACAAAAATCGATGTACTTACCGACGTTTCATTAAAAATAAATCGGCACGAACACGTCGCGATTGTCGGTGAAAATGGTGCCGGTAAATCGACACTTATTAAGATTTTAACAGGGCTCTATAAACCGATATCAGGAAAAATAGAGTTAGACGGGGTTGATCTTTCGCAGATAAAAATCGAGAGCTGGCATCATTTGTTGGGAGTATTGAGGCAGGATTATCTGGCATTTAGTTTTGCGACGGCGCGCGAAAATATCTATTTTGGTGATGTCACGAGACCAGTGAGTAAAGAGCGATTTGAGGCAGCAGTTGATAAAGCTGAGGCACGAAAGTTTTTAGAAAAACTACCAAAGCAATATGATAGTTATGTACACCCTTGGATGGAAGATTCGGAAGGCAACGCTGGTACCGACCTATCCGGCGGTCAGTGGCAACGTTTGGCGCTTGCTCGGAATTTTTATCGAGATAGTCCTATTTTAATTTTGGATGAACCAACTTCAGCTATCGATGCACTTGCCGAAGAGCGCATTTTCCGTCATATATTTGCCGATAAAAAACGAACAGTCATCACTATTAGCCACCGCCTGACGACAGTGGAAAAAGCAGATGTGATTTACATGTTAAAAGATGGAAAAGTCGTCGAGCAAGGGACTCACAAGGAACTCGTCGATAAGCGAGGCGAATATTATACAATGTTCAAATCGCAGCTTCATGAAAAGGAAGCATAACCTTCGTTTTTAGCAAAAAAGAGTCTATACTAATACAATCATGAAGCCGAGTATTGTCGCTCACCAACTTATGGTAAAAAAAGGATCTGATAGTATTCTTGATACTCTCGATTTTAGTGTAATGCCCGGATCTATCACGGGGCTGATTGGGCCAAGTGGCTCGGGTAAGACGACACTCATAAGGACAATCGTCGGTGTTCAAATGTATAAGGGTGAACTCACCGTGCTTGGGAAACCAGCCGGGGATAAGAGTCTTCGAATGAAGATAGGCTATGTGACGCAAGCGCCCGCTGTGTATCAAGACCTTACCGTCGTCGAAAATCTTCGTTATTTCGCAACACTTACCCGCGCGCCCAAGAGCCAAATCGAGTTAATCATTAAACAAGTACGACTGACAAAACAACGTGGTCAACTTGTGGCCAATCTTTCTGGAGGGCAAAAGGCGCGCGTGTCACTTGCGGTAGCGCTGCTCGGAAGCCCTGAGGTGCTTGTGCTCGATGAACCAACAGTTGGTTTAGATCCGTTGCTACGCCAGGAATTGTGGGGATTATTTAGTGAATTGGCTACCCAGGGAAAAACACTACTTATCTCAAGTCATGTTATGGATGAGGCGGAGCGGTGCGAGGATCTTCTATTACTGCGCGAGGGTAAGCTGCTGTGGCAAAATTCTAAAAGTGCCCTCCTCGATCACACAAAAACAAAGTCGGTCCAAGATGCATTTTTGAAGATAGTAGTCGACGAGGTGGGGCGCTGATGTATCATTTCCGTGCAACTTTTGCCACGGCTCGTCGTATTTTTGGTCAATTGTCTCATGACCCGCGGACGATTGCCCTGATATTCGTTGTTCCATGCGTCTTAATGGCTTTGCTCCGGTGGTTATTTAGTGATAATTTAACCGTCTTTAATCAAGCGGCGCCCGCGCTATTGGGTGTCTTTCCATTTGTTATTATGTTTATCATTACGTCAATCACAACCCTACGCGAGAGGACCGGTGGGACGATGGAACGGTTGATGGCACTTCCTATCGGTAAGTTTGATTTAGTGCTGGGCTACATGGTGACGTTTGGGGTGCTCGCTATCATTCAGGCGTTACTTGCGAGTGTCTTGATTTTGTATGGATTTGATCTGGATGTAGCCGGACCGCATTGGTTTTTGATTATTATGGCACTTGTGGATGCCGTGCTAGGTACTGCGCTTGGTCTTTTTGTGAGTGCGTTTGCGAGTACTGAATTTCAAGCAGTCCAATTTATGCCGGCATTGGTTGTGCCGCAGATTCTTATCGGCGGGCTGTTTGTGCCTTTAAGCCAGATGCCAGAACTACTTGAGCACATTGCCTATCTTCTTCCTCTTACATACGCGATAGACGCCCTCAATGAGATAGTCGGTAACACGACGATTACAGATAATGCTTGGCGTGATTTGCTGGTTGTGGCTGGATTTGTCGTAGTCGCGCTATTTTTAGCGGCAGTGACACTGCGACGAAAAACGAAGTAACAAAAACACCTCACTCGAAGGTAAGGTGTCTTTGGATAGATACTCGACTACCAACTACGTTGACGGAATGAACCACCACCATTGTTGTCGCGATTGCCGCCGCCGTTGAAGTCACGTCGTGGACGATCTTCCTTAGGACGGGCAAGGCTCACGCTAATAGTGCGGCCATCGAGTTCGGTGCCATCAAGCTTATCAATAGCTTTCTGGTTGTCGTCATCGCTGACGAAGCTTACAAAGCCGAAGCCTTTGCTGCGGTTGTTGTTATCACGGTCAGTGATAATACGTGCGCTTTCAACTTCGCCAATTTGCTCAAAGTATTCTTTGAGGCCATCATCAGTAGTAGCGAATGCTAGTTTACCAATGAATAGATTTTGCTGTGCCATAAAAATTAGGTACTCTTTCTTATTTAAATCGTGTCAGATCGACCACGCGGCGAACTTTTTCTAGAAAGAGTAACCTCAAGTGAAGAGATACGCTAACTTATCGCTGTATGCTTCTGAACAAACACTATTTAAGCATGATTTTGAATTTCAAGCTAGCATAAGCTTGAAAAATTTAATATTGCAGCGCATAATACAGGCAAGCTGGTACGCTTACGAGGGGTACCTCTGGCGTATAAAACAAACAGTTGAAAAACAAAAGACCGTGCCCCAGGGTGGGCGCGTAGCAGCTTGATTCAAAAGTCTCGCCTCTGGAAAAAGAGGCGAGACTTTGCTATAGTGATGAAAAGTTTGGGGCATTGGCGCAGTTGGCTAGCGCGCCTCCATGGCATGGAGGAGGTCATCGGTTCGAATCCGATATGCTCCACCAAAAGTATTCATTACTTAAAATACCCCGCCGCGATGGCGGGGTATTTTAAGTACCATACATGTGACGGGGTGCCTTGAAAAAGGGCACCGATAATATAAACAATTTATTAGTGAAGCAGAGAGCTCGTAGGTACTGTGGCGCACCTACGAGCTCTCTTTTGAGGCGAAGTTAGTCGTCAAGCACGATCTGTTCGATCTTGCCCGACACACTCCTGACACACAAATCCCCGTAATCGCACAGAATAAGCAAAAAGACAGCACGTAAAATTGCAATGGCCTTTGAGACCGTATAGATGGAACAATATATATTAAGCGTATTGTGTGCTCTCTCGTGAAGTACAATATCTGCAGGATAAGGGCGGCTGGTTATTGCATCGCCTAGCCTTTCGAGCTTGATGCTTTCGCCGAAAACGGGCTGGTAGGCGCTTAGTTCGCGCTGGGCATTATGCCCCGGAACGTGGAGTACTACTTCACCTCGCTGCTGAGAGGCGTCGACGCTCCCAAGCAGTCGCAATGCCCGATCGAGGGCTACGGATCTTGTGACGCGTCTTCGAGCCATGTATGTGTCCAAAGAGACGCCTACTTCAGGAAAAAGCTCCAGCTTATCATGCATGAGCATCTGGTCAGTCATGGCTTCCTCTCGCTAAGGGGCAAGGCCTCACTTCTTGTATATCATATGAGAGGTTTTAAAGATATAGATATGACAATACCCCACATCGACAGCCGTAGCGTCAATGCGGGGTATGTCTCAGCGAAATGAGCGAACTCAGGCGCTCAAGCGGTTCTGCTCAAGGTTTTTGATGCGCCTTCGGATATCGGTGCCGGACTCCATTTCTTCGACAGTCCGGCTGTCAGGCTGACCCGAGAAGGTGAAAAGGGCGAAGCCCTTAATGCGTGTCCAGGACTCTTGGATGAGAATGGCGGGATTGCCGCCGCCCTTTCGCTCCTTCCACCACACCGGATTGTCGCAGGCAATGATTCGGGGATTGAGAAGCGTAATGACTTCCTCGTCGACCCATTTCCACCACTGGGCAAGGTCGATGAAACCGCCTTTTCCGGTGTACAGATTCGGGAGCGTGCAACCTTGCAGTACGAAATTTTGGCAAGCATACACGTCCTTCCCTTCGAACTCAGGCCGAGCTGTCTGGTAGATTCCCTCGAGTCTTCCGTTTTGCCAGAGTCCGTGGAGGCTATCCAGCTGAGGAAAGGGAAGCGCGGTCTCCACCAGGCGAATCGCTTCCATGGGGACACGATCCTCCCGGTAGAACACGCTAGTGAGGGAATTTCCCTCTGCGTGCTCGTGCTCATCCCATTTCTTGCGGCCATGACCGCTGGGTCCTACCCAGTAACTCTGGCCACCGCTTTCGTTTTCGATGCAGAGACTGCCGTTGGCGTGTCGCCACAGGAAGAGATCAGTGCCCGTCTGAGCGTCATACGCCCAAAAACCACTTGATGGTCTGGCGATCAGTCCTCGCTGCTCACCAAGCTTCCAAAGGGTCTCGCCGTGCTGCCGTAAAGCATCTTGTGTATCCACGCTTCACCTCTCGGTACTCGTTGTGAATCATTTGCGTCATTCCGTAGAGACTTACATATAGTATAATCTATGCATATTTATGTCAAATGAGGCCAAGAATCCTCCTCGAAAAGGCCCTTCCTTCGTTGTAAATATAAGATTTATGTGTTATAAATGCCCTGAGGTCACCTAGACATAGGGGGGCGATGTTTTGTTCATGCGAATTCTATTGGAGGCGCCATGAGTGAAGAGGAAGAATCAGGTAGTAGTGGTGGCGCCGCAGCAGTTTTTTGTACTGTGGTCGTCTTGGCCTTAGTTGCTGGTCTTTTATGGGCGACGAACCATTACGATGAGGGAAAAGACCTTCCGTGGAGGTTTGACCTCAGTAACCCAGCAGTTGCGACCGATGCGGATCCTCCCGATATTCAGGAGGCCGATCCTCCAGCACCGGCACATCCAGCAAAAAACGCGACCGAAAGAGAGAAGGTAAAGGACGAAGTCTGGAAGTTTCTCCGGACCAATGGCTTATCTCGCGAGCAAGCATCTGGCGTGATGGGCAATATTCAGGCTGAGTCACACTTCGATCCGAAAGTCGTGGAATATGGCAGTGGGATCGGATACGGCCTGTGTCAGTGGTCAAAGGGACGTCGTACGGCGCTTGAGAAGTCTGTCCCGAAGGGGAAGAAGCTCAGCGATCTGGACTACCAGCTCGACTATATGTATCGCGAGATGCATGTTCGAAAGCCCCACTTGGCTGAGTATCGCAAGTTCGCGAACGAGTGGAGCATGATAGTTGCCCAAGGATCCGTGGAAGACGCCGTCGTTGCGTTTCACAATGAGTTCGAGCGCTCGAACCTCATGAACCTCGGCAGCTCTCGGGCAATTCGACAGGCTGTTCTCAAACAACGATTGGGGTTGGCCAGAGAATCTTACAACAATCCGTCGCGCTTCCCCTGACCGGGGTCGCTCGTCGTTGCTCTCCTGCGCCTATAAGAAGGCGCAGGAGAGCAACAAAAAAACTTACGCTTGACTTTATAGATATTATTATGTATTTGTAAGATGTTACTTTCGTCCAAACGACTACCCAAGGGAGATTGGGATGAGTACGAACAGTAAAGGTAAACCGGGGTGGCTTTTCACCGCCGGGATGGGGCTTGTGTCGTTGTTCATGGGTATGGGTGTCTTCTTCATTCCCATCCTTTTCGTGGGGATCGATCTTTCTTTGGGTCCCCAGTTCATGACCAACTACATCGACACCACGGGTATATACTCGGGTTCACTCTCGACAGTTATCTCGTGGGCCTTCTCGATCGCGACGACAGGGTTTCAGTATCTGTTGTTTGTGACCGTGCGAGGCATCAGCTGGAAGACCGCCTCGTTTGAGGAGTGGTTGGTCATCCTCTTCGGCCTCTTCGTCGCGGTTATGGATTCGGCCATCGACTTGGCTGGATTCACGAGCCTGGTGTATGGCCCGGAGCAGGGGATGAACGTCACTCCCGATAACTCCACGGTGGGCTTCACGATCATTGCCACGCTCGTCGTCGCCATTTGCTTCCTTCAGGAAGTGATTCTGAAGCCGATGTACGATCGAGACAAGGCTGTCAAGCCGCCGTTCGATTGGCCGGGGATCGGCATCTTCCTGTGGTTCTTCAAGAAGGCCGGACAGCTGTACGAGCTCTTCTGCCAGACTGCTCGGGGAATTGCGATTCTCGGGGTCCTGATCCTGGATGTGTTCCTGACGTACTTCTTCTTCAAGTCGTCGTTGGGGACCGACATGCAGCTCCCGGTGGCTCTCAATATCATCGCGCTCGGCATCGCAATTGTTTTGACAGTGGGACAGTTCGTTATGTACTACGTCAGCAAGGAAAGGGAAGGTTCGAGCGGCGGTGGAAAGCTCAAGCTCAAGGAGCGGTTCAAGGTGCTGTCGATCGTCGCGATCGTTCTCAGCATCGTTGACACCGCGATCGACCTGTCGGCTCTGACCATCATGATGTATGGGCCAGATCAGTCCGGTGGGTTCTCGCTCCTCTACCTCCCGGACAATGCCTCGACGGCCTACCTTCTCATCGCGGGTTCGATCGTGCTGATGTGCGCACGGTACGAGTCGCTCATGGTGGCGGCGTTCAAGCACGGATTCGCGAAGACCGTCAAGGGCACCTGAGCGAGTCAGACCGGACGGACGAAAGTAGTGAGGGGGTGCAGCGACAGGTTACACTGTCGCAGCATCCCCTACTTTCATGGACTTATCTTTTGAGATATGCTACAATTTTTTTAGAGAGGTGCCCCCAGGGGCCTATTTTTATGTTAAAAACTGATTTTATTCGAAATATCGCAATTATTGCGCACGTGGACCACGGAAAAACAACACTTGTTGATGGTCTTTTAAAGCAGAGCAAGACATTTCGCGACAACCAAGCTGAAATGAGCCAAGAACTTATCATGGATAGTGGTGATCAAGAGCGTGCTCGTGGCATCACTATCACTGCTAAGCAGACATCAATCTATCATGGCGATTACAAGATTAATATTATCGATACGCCAGGCCATGCGGACTTTAGTGGCGAGGTAGAGCGAACTCTCAATATGGCCGACGGCGTGCTTCTTATTGTTGACGCCCAGGAAGGTCCTATGCCACAGACAAAGTTCGTGCTTTCAAAAGCGCTTGAACTTGGGCTGAAGCCTGTGGTTGTCATCAATAAAATTGACAAACCATCTCGTCGGATTGACGAGGTTATTGATGAAGTGTCAGACCTTTTCTTGGAACTCGCTGTCGACGATAGTCAGCTGCATTATCCTGTTTACTTTGCGATTGGTCGCGATGGAAAGTCATGGAAAGAGTTGCCCGATAACCCATCGGAGCATGCGGATCTTGCGCCTATTTTTGATGCAATTATCAGCGATATTCCGGCACCGACGGTCGAAGCAGATAAGCCCCTGCAGCTTCTCGTGACCTCTCTTCAGTACGATTCTTTCCTTGGTAAGTATGCGATTGGCCGTATTTCACGGGGTAACGTAAGTCGAAATCAGCAGATTACCCTTATCAAGCGCGATGGCATGCAGATTAACGGAAAAATAGAGAAAATTTTTGGGTATCGCGGCTTGGCTCGTGAAGAAGTCGATAGCGCAATCGCAGGTGACATCGTTGCGCTCACTGGTGTTGCAGAGGCACACATCGGTGAAACGATTGCTGATCGTGAAAATCCTGAAGCACTTCCTGTTATCGATATTGAGGCACCGACGCTCAGCATGTATCTGGGTCCAAACACCAGCCCGATGAAGGGAAAAGAGGGTGAATTCAACACTTCGCGCCAGATTGGCGACCGACTCAAAAAAGAACTTGAGACAAACGTCAGCCTTCGCGTCAAAGAAGACGGTATCGGTTTTGTCGTATCCGGACGTGGTGAGCTTCACCTTTCGGTGTTGATTGAAACGCTCCGCCGGGAAGGCTATGAATTTGAAGTTGGTCGTCCCCAGGTTGTCACTATCGAAGAAGACGGTGTGACAAAAGAACCTGTCGAAGAGCTCCTTATCGAGGTTGCACCAGAATTTCTCGGTGCTGTGAGCCAAGAGTTGGGCGTTCGTCGAGCAGAGCTGCAAAAACAAGAGCAAACCAGTAGCGGCACGTCTCGTACCACATATATTTTGCCAACTCGCGCGATGATCGGACTTCGCAACCTCTTGCTTACGGCTACCAAGGGAACAGTTATTATGAATAGCTTACCTCACGGATATCAGCCGCTCGGCTCAAAGCTGCAGAAAACCCGAAATGGTGCACTTGTAGCATTTGAGGCAGGTGTGACAACTCCGTATGCACTTCAGACGGCCGAATCTCGCGGCGAACTGTTTGTTGGTCCTGGTGTGCAGGTCTATCAAGGAATGGTTGTTGGTCTGTATAATCGACATGATGACCTTGATATCAACGTCTGTAAGGCAAAACATCTTACGAATATGCGCAGCAGTAGCAGTGATGGTACCGTACAGCTAACGCCATTTACCGAACTATCACTTGAGCAGTGTATTGACTTTATCGAAGATGATGAGCTCCTCGAAGTGACGCCAAAATCTCTCCGTCTTCGCAAGCGATACCTCGATCCAAACCAGCGAAAACGCGCCGCAAAACAGTAATTACTCCGGTCAAAAAGGGCTCGGGATGGCTCTTTTTGGAAAGGAGATAACACTATGACAATCCCCCAAGGCAACTACCCGGAGGCATTTTATCGGGTGTCAATCAAAGCAATAATTCGTAACCAGGCGGGCGAAGTATTGCTCGTCAGAGAAGATGGAGGCAGTTGGAGTCTGCCGGGCGGTGGTATGGACCACAATGAAACCGCAGAGGAGGCGCTGACCCGCGAAATATACGAAGAAGCGCTGATTACCGAGCAATTTCAAGCGCGGATAATTGGCACAAATCCGCGCTTTGTCAAAAGCAAGCAAGCGTGGATATTGTGGGTGGTGTACGAACTCGATTTGCCCACAGGATTTGCGTACGGCAAAGGCGCGGATGCCGACGAAGTGGCGTTCATCGATCCCAAAACATTCAAAGATAGTGCGGTTATTTCGGAGCAACTTGTCTACAAGTGGTGCGTTGACCGGAGTGCGCATGTTGATATATTGAGTTAATAAAAATTTAAACTCTTCATATCCTTGAATCACTTGGGAACACCTCGTATACTGGTAAACATTGATGAAGATTCCCGGCGAAAATAAACTTAAATCCACTCTCGTCAGCACGGTCGGCGGTCTTTTGCCCACGGCAAAAAGTCCTGATGAGGCGCTGGGTGATTTATTTGCGGATGTACAACACCATCGGGTATATGGTGACGGTAAGACGTTTGTTGATCTTGTGCCCCGTCGCCGTATGAAGCAAATCCAGCAAGAATACCTACTCGAAAAGCAGGATCCAAATTTCAACCTTCAAGAGTTTGTGTCGCGTCATTTTTATGAATTTGCGCCACACAAAGATAAAGAGGAATTCAAAACCGATCCCAAAGCCACTATTTCTGAGCATATCAGTGCGCTTTGGGACGGGCTTGAGCGGAGGAATCGACGAGATCGCGGTTCGCTGATTGCGCTTCCTAACGCGTATGTTGTCCCTGGCGGACGATTTAGCGAGCAGTTTTATTGGGATAGTTATTTTATTATGCTAGGTCTCGCTGCCGATGAGCGATGGGACATGGTCGAAGGAATGATCAAGAATTATTGTTATATGATTCGTAAATTCGGATTTATCCCGACGGCCAATCGAACGTATTTTTTGAGTCGCTCACAGCCACCTTTCTTTTCTCATATGATACGGTTGTTGGCTCGCCATAAAGGGAAACGAGTGCTGATCGAATATCTTCCATATCTTCTTTTGGAGCATCGATTTTGGATGAAAGGTCGCACTAAGCTAGGCCCCACGGAACACAAGGCCTATGCTCGGGTTGTCGAAATGCCAAATGGGACCCTCCTCAATCGCTATTATGATAACAAAACCACTCCACGACCAGAATCTCTCCGCGAAGACATGGAGACTGCTCAGGGTGCCGCTGACCGTCAGGCGGATCGACTATATCTTCACCTTCGAGCTGCCGCCGAATCGGGATGGGACTTCAGCTCCAGGTGGTTCCTCGACCCAAACGATATCCGAACAATTCATACGGCAGACATTGTTCCCGTTGATCTCAACGCACTACTCTATCAGCTCGAAATGACGCTTGCCGAAGCTTACCAGATGCTTCGTCAGCCACTTACCGTGCGCAGATACCAGTCCCAGGCTGAGCGTCGCGCAAAAGCAATCAATGAGTATTGTTGGGATAAAAAGGCTGGCTTTTATGCGGACTATAACTTCCACCACGGCAAACCTACGGGCCAGTTGAGCCTTGCCGGTGTTTTCCCGTTATACGCCAATATCGCTTCGACGAAACAGGCAGCAGATGTCGCAAAGAAGATTGAAGAAGTTTTCTTGAAACAAGGTGGGCTTGTCGCAACCCCTAATAGTAACGGTCAGCAATGGGACGCGCCAAACGGATGGGCGCCACTCCATTGGGTGGCAATAGAAGGGCTTCGCAACTACGGCTATCATTCACTAGCAAACGAGATCAAAAACCGATGGATCAAGACAAACGTCAAGGTATTTACTGCCAAGCACAAACTCATCGAAAAATACAATGTCGAAGATACAAGCGGACTTGGCGGCGGCGGTGAATATCCGCTTCAGGATGGCTTTGGTTGGACAAATGGTGTCCTCGCTGCATTACTGCAAGAAGACGCTAATTAGCGTAGTTGATCAACGATCTTTTCGGATATTCGCTTAACGCCTGTGATGAAGGTTTTACCTTTCTTTTGAGTTGGTTCCAAGAGATCTTTTAGGACGTGCTCGTAACCGGAAACCATGTGATTCACCGTGAATTTTTGTTCAACATGCCGACGACAGTCGAGTCGGTTTATTTTGTGAATATTACCGACCGCTTCAATCATATCTGCCGTGTTTTCGACGATGAACCCAGTCTTACTGTCCTTGACCACTTCAGGAACGGAGCCACGCTTAAAGGCGATGACCGGGGTGCCACATGACATTGCTTCGGCCATCGTCAGGCCAAACGGCTCTTCCCAGCGAATGGGGACAAGTAGCGCCGCCGCTTTTTGATAATATTTCACCATCTGCGCCTTATCAATCATTCCTAAGTAGAGAATCTTATCGCTCAGGTGTGGCTTGATGTGTTCGTCGAAATACCATTGAGTTGCAGGGGTGATTTGTCCGGTAATAAAGAGTCGGCGATTTGTTTTTAGTGCGACCTGGACAGCTTCCTTGGCGCCTTTTTCGGGAATGAGTCGCCCGGCATACATCAGATAATCTTCCGCCTCATCGCAAAAACTAAAGAAGTCCGTATCGATGCCGTTATAGACTGTTTGTATATAGGGAAAATCTGGTGCATCTCGCCGTTGACTATTAGAGATCGAAACGAAGTGTTGATTGGGCGAGTGATGCATTTCGATGACCTGGCGGCGCATATCATCGAGGTAATCATGCAGTACGTACAGCACCGGTACGGAGGGATAGAGTTTGGCATACCCCATGGCGCTTTCGGGGTGATGAAAAACCAGTGCATCGTACTCTCCGGCAGCGGCTCGTTCGAACATTTCCTTGGCAATATATTGGTCAAAGAGGCTCGGGATATAATTTTTGAAAAGATCAGCGCTCGCCGTCAGTTCATAGAGTTGCTGTTGGGTTGAAGCAAGTGGGCGGACACTTTTAGTGATGACATCGACATCTTTGAGCTGTGTTCCCTCTGGCCCATAAAAAGTAATAGCGTGCTCTTTTGCGGCAAGACCTTCGGCTATTGCCACAGCAATTCCGGTAGGAGAGTAGGCGATTTCACTTGGAACAGGCGACGCCAAATATGCGCGCACCATCATGGCAATTTTCATAACGTATATATTCCCATTGCGATTTATATCTATTATATCACGAACAAATCGTTGCTTTCCAATATGTTTCTTTGTCTACCCCTGTCGCTATGCGCTACGAGCTATGACGACGGCTTCATGCGGCCTCAAGGAGACAGGACTATCCAGTGTGATATGACTCACATCGCTTCCGTTGAGACTTGATAAAATAACCCGTCCCATGACCTGCTCGGTGTGATAGACGGAAGGCTCAACCGACTGATCTGAAAAATTCACCAATACAATATTTTGGTCGCCATTATGACGTCTTGCGTAGGCAACGACATTTCGGTTATCTGAGGCGATCGGGTGGTACGCGCCTTTTCGAAGCGTCGGAGCTTCGCCCCGCATGTGGCACAGCGTACGATAAAGCGAAAAGAATGAACGAGGATCGTTGGCCTGCGCCTCGAGATTACGTTTTTCGTACTCTGGGTCGACCGGAAGCCATAGATCTTTTTCGTCTGCTCTAGAAAATCCTGCATTTTTTCCGCCATTCCACATGATAGGAGATCTTGCGCCATCGCGCTCACCGAGGCCATCGTCGCGTCGCCGAGCGGCCGGAATCGGCGCATTCCGAAAGCCACCTTCTTCGCCGTTATAAACAAATATCATTCCTGGAAGCGTGAGATTGAGGACGGCCGCCGAACGCGCAGCTGCCTCGCCAAGCCGGGTCGCAACTCGTGGAACGTCGTGATTACTCAGAACTTGATTTGGGATGCCATCTGTCGCCGGCCCCGCATAATATTCGTTGAGAAGCGCTTGATGTGTCGGCGCATCCCACGGAGCAGTGAGTCGAGTAAAGTTAAACGAGCTGGCGAGGTGAGGTGCGACTTGGTCGACCTTACCTAAGTCTTCTTTTGGCATCCAGCATTCAAGGATCATTCGCAGGTCTTTTTCAGGGAATTCATCGAGTACACCCGTGAGTTCACTGAGGTAAGGGTAAAGTGTCGGAGGATAATTAAGGCTATTATAAAAAATATGCTGATCGTGTGGATTATCAATACCTTCTCGGTACGCGGGATTCGGTACTTCATCGGTGAAATCTGGATTTTTTCCTAAATGATTCGCGACATCGACTCGGAATCCGTCGACGCCTCGATGAATCCACGTGCGAATGACCTCTTTCATCGCTTCGCGTACCTCGGGATTTTGCCAGTTAAGATTTGGCTGTTCGCGGGCAAAGTCGCAAAGGTAGTACTGATCTGACGTAGGGTCATATTGCCATGCCGAAACTGGAGGTGTGTTTTCACCCTCAGGCACAATCAGTGTTCCATTTTGACGAGCTCGCAGATTTGGGAACGAGAAGACACTCGACCAATTATTCGGTGGGGAGCCGTCAGGTTTTGGGTCGTGTCGGATATACCAGTCGCGTTTCGGACTGTTGGGTGAAGATTGAGATTCGATAAACCATGGGTGCTGATCGGAAGTATGATTTGGCACCAGATCGATCATCACTTTCATATCTCGCTCGTGGTATGCTTCCACGAGATCTCGAAAATCGTCGAGTGTCCCTAGTTCAGGTGCAACGCCCGTGTAGTCACTAATGTCGTAGCCGCCATCTACCATAGGCGAGGGGTAAAATGGCGAAATCCAGATATCATTCACACCAAGATCATGAAGATAGTCACGTCTTTCGGTAATCCCACGAATACTTCCTCGACCCGTGTGCGCCTCACCCGGCGCACGCTCTTCATTAAAAGTATTGGGATATACCTGATAGACAACATCACCGTTCCATCTGGAATCATGAATACGCTCTTTCATAGTTATATCATTATAGAATATTTTGCCGGACCTGTCGTGGCATAAGTGAGATGATATACTATGTATATGACTCGCTGGCAAGACGTAAACGGTATCTATCAGATTTATCCACGAAGCTTTAAAGATACAAATGGTGATGGTGTTGGCGACCTTGCCGGGATTACTCAGCAACTTGACTATATCAAGGGCGGCAAGAATGCTCTGGGAATTGATGCAATCTGGATTTCGCCGTTTTATCGCTCGCCTATGGACGACTTTGGCTATGATATCGCCGACTACTACAGTATCGATCCGCTGTTTGGAGATCTTGAGGATTTTAAGCAGTTGCTTGAAGAGGCGCATAAGCGAAGTATCAAAGTAATGATCGACTACGTTCCCAACCATACTTCCGATCAGCACCCATGGTTTATTGCCTCAAAATCATCTCGCGATAATCCAAAGCGTGATTGGTATGTGTGGCGCGATCCCCAGCCCGATGGTTCGGCTCCAAACAATTGGCTTAGCGTATTCGGCGGTTCGTCATGGCAGCTCGATGAGGGTACGGGACAGTATTATTTACACAGTTTCTTGACTCAGCAGCCAGATCTCAATTGGGATAATCCTGAGGTGCGGGAGGCGATGAAAGACGTCCTGAGGTTCTGGCTCGACATGGGTGTCGACGGCATTCGTGCAGATGCAGTGCGGTGGTTATCAAAAGACACGCAGCTTCGCGATAATCCACCAAATCCCGATTACGATGGCCGCAATCCTTTCAATGTACAAATTCACCAATACAGTCGCTATGGAGAAAATCTATGGAGCTACTTGACTGAAATCGCCGAGGTAATTGAGCAATATCCAGACTGTATTATTTTGTTCGAAGATTATCCTGACAAGCATCGTGACCGTGTCGAGCAGTACGAAGGATTTTATGCGGTTAATTCCGAAGTAGCGGCACCATTTAATTTTGAAGGGATGAAACTCTCGTATAATGCGCCAGATTTTCACCAAGTAATAGATAGTTTCCAAAAAATCCTTGGGACGAAGCTGCGTCCTTTTTATTGTTTTAGCAATCACGACAAACCACGTCTGGCCAGCCGGATGGGCAAGGACCAGGCACGCGTGATCGGACTGATGCAACTGACACTACCGGGCATTCCGGTAGTGTATTATGGCGATGAAATTGGCATGCAAGATGGGGCGATCTTGCCCGAACAGGTCCAGGATCCTTTTGAAAAACAAACACCGGGTCTTGGCCTCGGTCGTGATCCGGAACGTACCCCAATGCAGTGGTCCGACGAACTGTATGCTGGATTTAGCACGGCCGAACCATGGCTGCTGGTCGCAGATGGGTATGAGAAGGTGAATGTTGCACGCGAACAACAAGATTCTCGTTCCAGCCTGCATATGTATCAGGTATTACTGGAGCTTCGCCGCTCCTCGCCGCTCCGAACTGGTGAATATAAAGAATGGAGCGGTGCTAACGAAAAAGTATTTGGTTTTGTGCGCGAGAGCTCCTATGAAAAATTGCTTATTTTGCTGAATATGTCTGGCGATGAAGTGTCATGCGACAGCCAGACGACAGGGGAGGTAATTTACTCGACGCATGATTCAGTTGAAATGACGGACGAAGAAATTGTCCTTCGACCCAATCAGGGTGTTGTTATTCGGCTGTAGCTAAAATATCTTTTCGTTCTTTAAATCTTCGGGTAAAAATCCTTTGTTGTGCTGAAAATCTGCTTCCCATTTATACCCCTTGTTATAGCCGAGGTCTTTCATGAGTTTTGTCGGCGCATTGCGCAGATGGAGCGGAACAGGAGCATCGCCGTAACCTCGGGCGAGGGTTTGCGCACGCCCCATGGCGTCCGTTGTTTTGCGGGATTTTTCTGCTTTTGCGAGCGCGGCAGCGACATGAAACAAAATATAGTTGCTCTCGGGCATGCCGATTCGCTCGACGGCTTGGAATGCATTAAGGGCAAGCCCAAGCGCACCATTTCCGGCAAGCCCGATATCTTCCGAGGCAAATATAATCATTCGTCGAGCGACAAATTTTGGATCTTCTCCCGCCTCCAACATGCGAGCAAGATAATAGAGCGTGGCATCAACGTTGCTGCCGCGCATACTTTTTATAAACGCCGAAATAACGTTGTAATGCATCTCGCCTTTTTTGTTGTAACCCGGAATACGTTTTTGAGCAGCAACCTTTACGATATCGGGAGTGACTTTTTCTTTCATCGAGAGAGCAAGCTCGAGATTGCCCAGTGCCACACGTGCGTCGCCGCCGGACAGTTCAGCAAGATAATCAAGCCCCTTTGGTGTGACCTGTTTTGTGACTTTTAGTTCTTTGACGGCTCGCTTGAGAATAGCGATAATCTCATCTTTTGAAAGAGGCTCTAGTACCAGTACACGGCTCCGCGAGAGCAGCGGAGTAATGACTTCAAAGCTTGGATTTTCGGTCGTTGCACCGATGAGCGTAATAAGTCCGCTTTCGACATGCGGTAAAAAAGCATCCTGCTGGGCTTTGTTGAAACGGTGAATCTCATCGACGAATAAAATTGTGCGAAGTTTCAAATTCCAGTTTTGCCGGGCATGCTCAACCACCCGTTCGACATCTTTTTTGCCACTCGTGACGGCAGACAATTCTATAAATTCGGCGTTGACCTCCTTGGCGATAATACGTGCAAGGGTGGTTTTGCCACTGCCCGGCGGTCCCCACAATATCAAGCTTACCGGTTCTTTTTGCTTAACGATTTGTCGGAGAATCTCGCCACCACCAAGCAGATGAGTTTGTCCAATTACCTCATCAAGTGTTTGTGGCCGCATTCTTTCGGCGAGTGGTCGTCTCTCCATCTCTTATTAGTATAGACGAAGAAACCCCCGAAGGGGAATCTTCGAACCGTTTACCGGCGAGACTCCCCTTGCGGGGGTTATTGGGACTACGCGCTCACCAGGACCGGGAGCGGTTCGTCGCAGTTCGCACACTCGGAGAGGTGCGAAGGGGTTTTGGTGAAGCAGGAGCCGCACGTGACCGAACGGTCGCGCGGCGCCTTGTTGAGAGTGGTCGCGAAGGGCTTCTTGCCTTCGGTTCGCAGGTTTTCCTCGTGGAACAGCGTCTCGAGAGTGGCCGTGGAGTCGATGTACTCGACGTACCACCTGGTCACCATCAAGGCAGTGTCCTCGTTGAACGCACCCGTCAGATCATGCATGACCCGAAAGCAGGTCGTCTTGCTGAGGCCGGTGTATGCGGCCATCTCCCTGTAGGTAACAACACCCACAGAGAGCATCTCAACGATCGGATTGATGTAAATACGAATCACCCCAAATTGTTAATCCTTGCCGGCTATCGGCAATTAATTTAATTATAACACATATATAAATAAAAAGCAATAGCAGTATGCTGACGTGAGCAGTGAAGCGGGGTTTTCAAATTCTCCAAAACATCTCATGATATAATAGAAAACACAAATGGATCGAACTACCGTTTTGCTATTATTCGGCGGTGAATCATCTGAGCATGAGGTCTCGATTTCTTCGGCGCGCAATGTCTACGCTGCTATCGATGATTCTCTCTACAATATTCTTCTTGGCTATATTGACCGCCATGGCAAATGGTGGCTCCTCGATAACTTTGGGGAGCAAGTCGTGACACATGGTGCTCCGCAGCTTCTTCCTGCCTTAGGTGCGGAAAGTTTCATTACGATGCCGCATAACCGCATCGTTAAACCGGATGTCATTCTGCCGATGCTTCATGGTAAAAATGGGGAAGATGGAAGTGTCCAGGGCTTGGCGCAACTCCTTCACATTCCTATTGTCGGCTGTGATATGACCGCGAGCGCAATCTGTATGGATAAGGTTGCGACAAAGCAAATTTTAAAAGCCAATAACATTGATGTGACGCCATTTCAAGCCCATGCGGTGTGGCAAGAGTTGCCGGACTTTAACAAACTGAGTATGCGGTTGGGCAGTCCGCTCTTTGTGAAGCCTTCTCGGGCAGGAAGCTCATTTGGGGTGAGCCGTGTCTACAGCGAAGAAGAGCTCGAGACTGCACTGGTTTCTGCGCATCAGCACGACGATACGGCACTTATCGAGGCTGCTGTCGTAGGCCATGAGCTGGAGGTGAGCGTACTGGGAAATCCACCATATCATCAAGCGAGTGTCGCTGGTGAGATAAAATCTGAAGACTTTTATAGTTACGAGGCGAAATATACACCGAACAGTGGCTCGACGATCGTTATTCCTGCAGAACTTGATCAGGCGACAATGCAACGTGTGCGTGATATTGCGCTCAGGGTGTATGAAGTTCTTGGTTGTAGGGGATTGGCGCGAGTGGATCTTTTTTTGCAAGATAACGGGACTATCTACGTCAATGAAGTGAATACACTACCAGGCTTCACGAGCATGAGTGTGTATCCTATGCTTTGGCGCGAAGAACGCATAACTTATCCTGAACTGATAAAACGCTTTATTTCGCTGGCGCTGCAAGATACAATAAAAGCAAACCAAACGGAGGAGTAAGAGTGGACGGATTTGTTATTTTCTTGATCATTATTGTTGGAATATTCATTCTCAGCGGGATAAAAATCATTAATCAATATGAACGAGGTGTTGTACTGACACTCGGTCGGTTTACTGGTACGAGGGGTCCTGGACTACGAGTTGTCGTACCGATATTCCAGCGGATCATTCGGGTGGATGTTCGTTCTACGCCGATTGACGTGCCAAAACAAGAAGTCATTACAAAAGACAACGTGACAGTTGGTGTCGATGCAGTGGTATATTTCAGGGTCATTGATGCGCCCAAGGCTGTGCTCGAGACGACTAACTATATTTATGCAACGAGTCAGTTTGCACAGGCGGCACTCCGAGATGTCACCGGAAATGTCGATCTGGATGATCTGCTTTCCAAGCGTGAGGAGATTAGTCAGCAGATCAAAGAAATCGTGGATCGTCAGACCGATCAATGGGGAATTGATGTTGAGAACGTAAAAGTACAAAATATCGAGCTGCCCCAGGATATGAAACGTGCCATGGCAAAACAGGCCGAAGCCGAACGTGAACGCCGAGCTGTGATTATCACCGCAGAAGGCGAAAAAGCAGCCGCACAAGCTGTCGCAGATGCTGCAGCAATGCTGACGAAAATCCCCGGAGGTATCAATATTCGTACTTTGCAAACTCTCGAGAAGATCAGCGCTGAACCAAGCCAGAAGACCCTTTTTGTATTGCCTGCGGAACTCACGGAAGCGGTGGGGAAGTTAATACATAAGGCATAAAGCAAACACCCGCCTGACACTGGAGTATCAAGTTGGTGCTTGCTCGACAGTGTGGCGGGTTAAATCAGGAGATCTCCGTTTTCGACAGCATCTAGGTAGTTGACTAGTCTCTGTGTCACTTCCTGAATATCTCCCAACTTTTTGATGGCGTCCTTACTAAAGGGATCGGCTGATCGATAAAGCGTTACGGCGTTCATTTCGACATCCGGAGGTATGCTTGTAAAAAGGTCGTCGAAAAACATCTCGATTACTGCACTTGAAATTCTTACCCCTGGCGTGATGCGAAGAAGGAATCTACGCTCCTCCGTATAATATACCCATGCCTCGAACCTTCCTTGATAGGCGTAGCTCAGCTGTGTCATGGGCCCATATACCGGCATTACCGCTCCAATCGTAATAGATCGTGTTATTACTTAAACACTATTATCCAATAGTGTCAATTAACAGAGATAGCGTAAGACACGAGGCTTGCCTCTGGGGAGATTTTCTAGTAAAATAGCGAAAGTGTTGCGAATGCGACAAAAATGTGTGGCTCTTTAGCTCAGTTGGTAGAGCAGAGGCCTGAAGAGCCTTGTGTCC
>CAYZCX010000001.1:0-122922 GCA_964477195.1 uncultured Candidatus Saccharibacteria bacterium | reverse complement strand
CGTAGGACTCATAAGCCTAAGGTCACTGGTTCAATTCCAGTCGCTGCTACCATGAAAATCCCCTCATCGAAAGATGGGGGTATTTTCATGGAAAACTTGTTTATTCAGTTAATCACCACCCGAATGCTCAAATATTAAACACTCGGGTGATAATCCGGTCACCCTCCCCCAAAAGAGAATGGTGACCGGACGTCGATGAGACTGTTAAGCCCGCCCGTATCGACGAAAGGGCATGACTAGATCTACTTACACTGGGTAAAGAGTTAGTTCAACTTCTCTATTACCTTAAGATCACCCTTCCTGCGACCTGAAGAATTCAGCCCACTCCCGACGATGATTTTCGGCGTCAGGAGACAGCCGACCATCCACGCACATCTGGATAGCAAGTCTGATTACCTCAACCGCTCGTGCGTTTGAAGACAGAATGAGTTGCTCCTGCAAATCAGGAGGAAAGAGCATCTTGAACGTCCTGATGTCGGACGGGTCGATAGTGTTCTCGACCGCCGGATCAACGGTGCCTATCACAAATTCGTGAGTAGCTCCCTCTCTCCTGAAGTTCACCGGCTGCGCGCCCGGAATATCCTGCAAGTGAAACAGGGTCGCGGCGTAGTGGCTCCACAGCGAATTGACCATGGGTGCCTCGATAAGCCAGATGCCTAGACTTGCAGTTTGCTCTACGCGCTCAGTCCTGCCAGCGCCGCTCACCTCCCACGCTCGACCTGTAGCACCCTGGTAATCAGGGTTCTACAGATCTTCACCAGGTTTTCTCGTCATTTCTTGCCTCTCCCTTACGGAATTGTCTATCGCAAGCAACATTATTGTGTCATATAGTCAAGGATCCTACAACACGCATTCCTAAGTTAACCTATTTAGGCGAGATGGAGCGCCTTTACGGATAACCCCACGTCATGCTACATTCGTAAAATGCCGTCTCGCGAAAAAATTATTGCCGATTTAGTGCCTCAGATTTACGATAGCTCAGTGCGTGAATTTCGCTACCCTTCACCCGTGGACATGTCCCGGAGTGATAAGTGTCATACGATGACACTGGACCTCTTTCGAGCCCTCGGAAGTAGAGGTATCAGTGTTAGGCGAGAACTACATCAAACAACCGAGGGTTATTGGCATTACATTATAAACCACAATGTCACTACCAACCCTAGTGACACTGACACAATTACCGATTTAAATCCTTGGGCATTCCCTGATAGTGCACCGCATACTGGTTACTTACACGGGGAACGACACTACATTCAAGATATACTCCGTACCGCCGGCGCACCTGAAACATATGTCGCCCTGCGCGGTCTTGCTACGATCACCGCATTACACAGCGAGCGGCTGCTGCCTTTCCCGCCATTGCAAAATCCCTGAAGCCTACCAATAGAGGTGAAGAATGTACGAAGTGAAGAACCTTACACCTTCTGGTAAAACTCAGACAACCGTCGATATGCCCGAGTCCTAAAAGCAAAGAGCACAATGACAAGCATAATAAGGCTCGCGACGACAAATACTAGCGCAATGCCTCGTGCCCGACCGTCACCAAGCAGCCATCCAAACGACTGTTGTCCCTGTGAAGACTGCATATAAGGTATGATGGCAAACTGAGCAATCGGTGCCACGATAAACGCAGTAATCGGTGCACTTGCCGACTCAATCGCCTGGGCCAACCCGAACACTCGCCCCTGGCGCTTCAACGGCACCACACGTTGGATAATAGTCTGCTCCGCTGCTTCAGCGATAGGCATTAAGCACATAAAAAGAAGCATCCCAACAGCATACAGCCACCACCATTCACGAATAGTAAACAGACCGCCCAAAAGGGCTACCCCGATATTGACGAGCAGCATCGTCTTTAGTGGGTTCTTGCCAAGCCCTTTCTTGGCAACAATTGTGCCGCCAATAATAAAGCCTATACTCGTCACACCCAACACCACGCCCCATATTTCTACCGAAAATAGCGTCAGGCCGTACGGGTCCATAAGGGCCATAAACACCCCGCCCACTAGATTATTAAACGTCGAGAATACGATGAGCCAAGCAAGACCAGGCACAGCTCGAATTGCCGCAATACTTCCCTTAAGATCGATTTTCTTATTTTCTAATTCGGGGTCATGTAAAATATTCTTCTCAGGAATCTTCACAAACAAGATATGGATCGCGGCAATAGTCGTCATGAAAATGGCAATTGCCAGAGTCCACCCCATACCCAAAAACCCGATAGACAGCCCCGAGAAAACACTCGTCACCATGAAAGCCACGCCCTGCACCGTCCCAACCATACCGTTTGCTTTATCGTGATCGTCCTTAGGAACCAAGAGCGTCACAACCGTACTAAGCGCGATATTACGCATATTCTCAATCACACCACCAATGAGAATTATCATCGTAAATAGCCAGAAGATCGGCCCCGTCCAGTCAAGTAATTGGCTCTTTGCAAAAGAGACATATACCAAACTGGCAAGCACAAAACACACCAGCGTAAAAATCGACGAAAACACCATCACACGCTTCTTTTTATTATGGTCGACAATCGTACCGAAGATAATACTAAAAATCGCTATCAATAGCATGTACGCGCCACCGATAATGCCCGTCGCCAGTACTGACTTCGTCTCAAGATACACCCAAAAAGTCAGAGCAAACCAAAGATAACTCGTCGTGACATTCGCAATAAGTGTATTCAGCAGAACGTGGTAAAAATGTTTCATTTCCTCATTTTAACAGATTACACGCTCTATAGTGACCTTATCGATTTTATTCAAAGTGCTACAATAAAAATAGCTCTTAAATAAGGAGGGGATTCATGCAAGAAGACAAGCAAACAACCGAGGTACGAGAGACGAATCAACGCGTTGGCGATACAAACGTACAGCGTGAGACAGTTAGCAAACGCACGAGCACGCCCGGTGCGGTAATCTTCCGGCGAGTCATCTGGTATATCACCGGGATCATCATCGCCCTCTTGGCACTTCGCCTTGTCCTTTTATTGCTTGCTGCCAATGATACAGCGGCGTTTGTCAGCTTCGTCTACTCGCTCAGCGGCATCTTCGCAGCACCATTCTTTGGCATCTTCAATTACCAACCTACCTACGGACAATCTACATTTGAAATTAGCTCCGTCGTCGCCATCATCGTATACGCACTCCTTGGATGGGGCATCGCAAAGCTCGCAACCTTGAGCCGCCCACAAGACGAAGTCTAATTACTCTCAACTTACGCTTCACAAGGAATAGCGCCCGTACAAAGTTATCGTACGGGCGCGAGCGGTTAGACAAGTGGACGAAAAATCTCTTCCTCAAAGCCTCCAAAAAAGATGGAGGTGACGCCATGCTTCATCAAGCGTTTTTGGTCGGTGAAGCGCGTTAAAGAAATACGGAGTCTCTCCCGTCAGCATAGGTTCTTTGATACCGAAGCGGTAGCGAAGACTATCCGGATGACACTCTCCAGGAGCTGTTTTGTCACCCGCCAGCCAGAGAAGCTTTGCAATGGCATCCGTGCCGTGCACCATTCCCAGCTCTACTGGTTTGTCAAACGCTTCACGAGTTGCTTTGCGAAGCACATCACTAAGTTCCCCATAAAGTTCTTCCAGTGCCCAATCAGGCAACCGAACAAGCTTGATCTCTCCAATTTCCAGGTGGTAAGCAATCTCCTCCCGGATTTCATGCCGACGATGCATCGCCTCAGGCTTGATGATGTACAAGCTCGCTTCCACAACTCCACCATTCTAGAGGATATCCTGCCTTCTAACCGCTATAACAATAGAACACTCCTCTGCCCAGGGCAAATATCACCAAGAGGGAAAGCTATGAGATGTATTTATTTCTCGCCTTTTCATACGCCTCTATCTCGTATTTATTCTGACGATACCCATATCGCAGCGATTGATACATATAGAGTACCGGGTGAATAAACGGCCGACGTAGAGCTTGCTCTACATGAATAATTTCATGCTCGAGATCGTTTTCGAGTAAATTTCCACCCAAAATTACCACGGACCCAATCGACATTGCGCGCACTCCCTTGCGACCTTTTAACCAGCTTTGCCACCAAAAACTTCGGACCCTTATTACCATCGCCCCTGGTCGCCTAAAGCTAAGATGTGCGGGAACAGAGGCCAAAGCCAGCAGGATTCCGAGAAAAGTCCAAGGAAGATTTAAAATCGTCGCAATAATAACCATACCACTAGCATAGCAGCTAAGAGCTGGTCTACTTGACACTTAGACAGTAAAGTATATGATAGTAAAGTTATCCGATACCTACGGAGGATATTGTGGAACTCACCAAAGACACCGATCTGAGTTCGTTCGTCGGTGGACAGCTCGAAGTCCAGAATTCCCAGGAAGGTTACCTCTTCCGAGGAGAAATCCGTTCACTTCGAGTCGAGGGCGAGGGCCAGAACGCTGACCTGACCGTCGAATTGAATTGGATGGCGAAGGGTGAGGGTTACCCGCCTGGACCGTCTCGTTGGGTCAAAAGTGAAAACCGGCCTTACACGGCTTCTCTCATGGTCTACTCCGCTTCCGAGATCGGTGAGGGACGGCTCTGCCTGCAGTCTTCCATCTTGGGCGAGGTGACCGTGCTTTTCCCCGCAGGCGGAAGCACGCTCGACCGCTCCAAGGTGGAGGGTCTCTAACAGCCCCGCATCAGCACACGCATTGAGCAAGTAGCTCTGCGTCGACTGACGTGGGGCTATTTGCTTTTATAAGAGACCTAAATTAGTAATAACTACTGAATATGTTATAATAAATATCGTCTAGTTCTCAACATTGGAGGATTTATGAAGAAGATCGCCCTCATCGGGGGAGTGCTCGCGCTCGGACTGACGGCATGCGGAGCCCCTGCGGACGAGGTGTCTGCCAAAGAGTCCGATGCACGCGCACGAGGTTTCACCATCACTTCATCTGGAAGCGGAGGAAGCTCGATGATGGGTGGAACCTACGTGTATGCCCATGTTGTTTTTGGAACCAACGGCAAGTGTAACGGTACCCTGTGGTACAACGGTGACAGCGTGAGGCTCGAAGCTTCCTTGCCTGTTCCCAACAGCGACCGCGACGTCGACTTCACCATCAACAATCCTCATGCAGGCGAACTCCCCGAAACACTGGTAGCAACCAGCTGTTTCAAACCCTGATCTGCTCCAACACTAGATAACGACGCTCTAGAAAGAAGCCGCCGCGGCATCGACGACCGCGGCATGATGCTTTACTCTGAGCGTCTTTTTTATTCCCTTAACTCACATCTTTTCATTAAAATAAGGAGGGACCTCAAGTTAAGGGAGAAGTAGTGAACGGTCGTTTTTGCCTCTTTGCCGGAGCAATCCTTTTCGCCTCGGCATGCAGCACCAATAATCAGACACCTCCTCCGACGGCTACGGGCAGCTCTTCGCCTCCAATCAAGGGTAAACTCAATACGAGCCAGTACGAGCTTGCACCTTCCTGGATTCCGGTCCAAGCAGCACCGCAATTCAAAGAAGGGACCAGTTTGACCGCTCCTGACACATGGCCTCAAGATGGAGCCGAAGTGGACATTTTGTGTCAGACGACAGGCGGCGAGTACGCCAATCCTCGCAATCCCAGCGAGATAGACACCACCTGGTATCAGATCAACGTGCCCAATACGACAGTCGTTGGCTACCTCGAAACTGCATGGGTGACAGCCTCATCACCGGTGCCGCCATGTAATAACTAACTCCCTATAGGTACGGATGATATCTACCCAAAAAGCCAATCTCAGGCATCATCAACTGGAATCTCCGGGCTTAGGGCGATTCCCGATCGCCCTAAGTATATACCTAACGCTTTTTGCTTGTTCGGCAATTTGAACACATCCCCGTAATCTCAAACATATGACCCGTCACCAAAAACCCCTGGCGATCAGCTAATGCGTGGATTATTTTCTCTAGCTGAGCCGACTGAATTTCTTCAACTACCCCACATACCTCACAATGAAGATGGTGGTGGTGAGGACGAAATGGCGCAGCGAGCTCATAGCGCTGTTTCCAGCCATGAGGTACTGCCACAACAATTCCAAGTTTCATAAACAAATCAATAGTTCGATAAATACTCACCTTGTCGGCATGGGGGGTCATGTGGGCAATTTCCATATGCGAAAGAGGCGCAGTAGCTACTTTAAGCGTATCGAATACGGCCTTACGAGGATTTGTGAAACGAAGTTTGTGTTCGAAAAATACCTTAGCAATATCATTTTCCATAGTTGCAGTATAGCATCTTATTGCAACAAGTTTGCAATAATAACTATCGTATCCCATAGTATAAGACATGAAAATAGCATTTGTAGGAAAGGGTGGAAGCGGCAAAACAACAGCTTCGTCGCTATTCGCCCAATACCAATCCAAAAGTCACCCAACCCTCGCCATCGATGCAGATATAAATATGCATATGGCCGAACTTCTCACTCTCACAAAACCCCAGAAGCACCAATTATTATCAGAAAAGCAGCCGAGTGAAGCAATTCGTACCTACCTTCGAGGTACGAATATCAGAATTAAAAGTAATGCGCATTTTAAAAAATCCACACCGCCAGGTGCCGGATCAAATCTTATCGATATTACCAACGCGGACGACTGGCTAATGTCACATTACAGTCAAAAAGTAAGCGATACGTTATCTCTTATGACAGTTGGCTCTTACTCCGAGGAGGGTATCGCGTCAAGTTGCTACCACAACAATCTTTCAATCCTCGAAAACATCTTGTCTCACACAATCGATCGAGGTGTCATAGTCGCCGACATGGTCGCGGGCACCGATGCATTTGCCAGCACACTCTTTTCACAGTTCGACATGCTTGTTTTTGTTGTTGAACCCACGATGCGAAGCCTCGCAGTGTACGAACAATACCTGCGACTTGCAAAACACAGTGAGGTCGCAGATAAGCTATTTGTCATTGCAAATAAAATAGAGAGCAAAGAAGACACCACATTTATCACCTCAAAAATCGATACAAAAAGACTAGTCGGACAACTCTCACGATCATCACACCTGCTAAAGGTGGATAAAGGGCAGGCACCCCTTGATTTTCATCAGTTAGACGTACGTGATAAGCAGGTTTTTGCGAGGCTCGCCGATCTCCTAATAACGCATCCCTCCCCAACGCAACATCGACTCAATAACCTATGGAAACTTCATAGAACATATGTAAGTCAAGGATTCGTAAAAGATCGTTTCGGTGACCTGACATCACAAATTGATCCCGGTTTTACTTACCCTAAGGAATAAATATGAACAAAGAATACTATAGCGGCGCCACAGCGATCGCAGATTACTTACGCCCCACCGCTGACAGGTATATTCCCCTCGTCGAGCTCCCCCGTGATCTCAATCCCTATCTTGATGCCTACGATATCCATATCGATGCCAAGCTCATGAATACCCTTCCACTTGGCAACGTGAAGTCCCTTCCCGCCTGGCGCATGTTAGAAAGTGCCAAAAATATCAAAGGGAAGCACATCGTCGAAGCTTCTTCTGGGAATACCGCGATGAGTCTCGGACTCCTTGCGTCACATTTCGGTGCCACATCCGTAGAAGCTATTGCCTCACCTGATGTTAGCGAAGGTAAATTGACGCTTCTCCAACTTGCTGGCGTTAAAGTACGCCTTGTCGAGGGGCCCATCTGCCCCGATCCAAACGATCCAAATGGAGCGATAGCAGTTGCACGTCGAGAAGGCGAGAGGCCAGATACGATCAACCTGGGACAATACGACAACGAAGCCAACCCTAAAGCCCATGAAGATATCACCGGCCCTCAACTTTACAATCAGCTTGGCGATACCCTTGGGATGCTTTGCGCAGGGCTTGGCACCACGGGCACCCTCCTGGGCACAGCACGCTACCTTCGAAAAAAACTTCCCCATCTCAGAGTTGCAGGTGTCATTCGGGCTCCCAATAACCTTATTCCTGGCGTGCGAACAATCAATGGGCTACAAGAAATCTCGCTTCCCTGGAACACCGTCCTCACCGAACCACCTTTAGAAGTAAGCCAAAAAGAAGCCTATACACATAGCCTTTCTCTTATCCGCCACGGACTTTTAGTAGGACCGAGTGCCGGTTTCGTACTTGCCGGTGCATTCCATCGTCTTGAGCAATTGGAACAGTCGGGAGAAATCGAACAGCTTCGCGGACGACACGTTGTGTTTATTTGCCCAGATACCCCTTTTCCTTATGCCTCGGACTATGCAAAAATCCTGGGCCAGAAAGCCTTCGCCAAAATAGAAAATAGTCATCTTCAACAAGGCAGGGAAGTGACGCCCCCTTCACCTGTCCCAGAAATTACCCCTACCGAAGTCCTTAATCGCACAGAAGACGTACTCCTTATAGATGTTCGTGAACCCGCCGAATTCCACGATCACCATATCCCCAATTCTACCAACATCCCTCTTGCAACACTTCCCGACTGGATCAAGACAAGACCAGGCGATGATCGTGCTCAAGTCATATTTGTATGCCGCAGTGGTAATCGAAGCGCTCGTGCTACTGACTTAGCGCGACGTATGAATATCAACGCTTTAAATATGAAAGGTGGGCTGATTGAGTGGTCAGCCTTAGGGTATCCAAGAATTAGACCTTCTTTTTGCGTCGATAAGGATCCGAAAGATAATAGTGCCACAATAACATCGTTGCAATAGACCGGCGAGGCGACCACGCTTGCACAACAGATGTCAGTATTTCACCACTTTGAGATGTATCTATACCTTTCAATCTTTTCAGGGCATTGACCGCAGCCAAATCCCCCACCGGGAAAACATCCGTCCGATGAAGCACCATAATAAGATAAATGTCTATCGTCCAGTTTCCAATCCCTTTTAGCCCGATAAGTGTCTCACGTATCGCATCATTCGATAACACCTCGAGTTTTTCGAGCTCGATATGCTTATCCCTCATCTTTTCACTGAGATGCCTCACATACGCGGTTTTTTGGCGACTGAACGTTGCTTCTCGCAGCTCTTCGTCAGATAACTTCAATATATTCTCAGGAGTAATGAGTTCTACTTTTGCCCGGAGCTTCTCAAGCGTCGCTGCAGCCGACGCCAATGATACCTGTTGCTCAAGGATAATATGCACAAGTGACTCAAAAGTATTTGGCCGTGACCAAAATGGGGGATAGCCAAACCTATCGATAATAGTATGTAAATCAGGATCCATCTGTCCCACGTCATCGCATAGTTTTACTAAGTCTTCTTCCGTAAATACATCCATAATCTTGTTTATTTTACTCTTTCTCTCTCTTATAGCCTAATGAGGTAATCTTGACTTATTATACTAAATATGTTAATATAGTAAGGTAGCAGTGTTCAAGTGAATGGAGTAGAACGTGCCCGACCGCGAGTACAAGTTCGTCACCCACCCCGCCATCAGCAATGAGCTGAAGGAGAGGGGGCTCATTCAGACCAACGAGCAGGGCGACTTCCTGGACCGACTCTCCGCCGTGTTGGGGAACAACCCCTACAACGTCGGCAAGGAGATCACGGACCGGGACAGCCTCTTCAAGGGAAAGCGTCACTTCGTCTACAACGACGAGAAGTACGGTCTCTGCGACATCGCCTTCAAGGTGGAGCGCAGTCACGTGGTCATCAGCTACGTGGCCCTCAAGAAGAACTGAGCACAGCAACATCGTAGCGTGTGATATATACGCTACCCTCTCGGCCCGCCGCATTTCCTGCGGCGGCCGAGAGATCAGTCTCCCCTCATCAGATGATGAGGTTATTTTTATGTCATGCTATACTTTTAGTATCCTATTCCCTAGGAGAGGAGCGCCGTGTTCGAATACCTGAGAGGGCTAGGAAAGCCCAAACCGGAGGTATCCGGTGAAGTGCTCAAGCTCGAGACAGGCGGCCGCCCGTTCTACGCCTCGACCACAAGTTCGGATGACCTCGCCCGCCACCTTCTTGCACAGGCACAGGAGAAAGCGGCAAATCTAGACTCGGGCGCAAAGGTAACCGTGGAAGTCGATGAAGCGCGTCGTAACATTCACCACCTCGAACTCACGATGAGCCTCATGCGGCTCGCTCACGAGTACGGTCTGCGAACCGGCGACAACACCTATACCTTCCAGAAAATCTGATCGCCTCGTCCCAAAAAGTAGAGCTTCGCTCCTTCTCAGGACGAGGCTCTACTTTTATTATTGATCTTCCTTCCCAGTACTTGCTCAAAGTATTAAACACTGATTAAACCAATCTGTCGTTTTAATATTGATTTAATATTTAGAACGTATAATAGCTAAAGAGTAAACGTGTATTTCTTATTGAAATTAAGGTAAAACAAATGAAAATATTGCTCATCGAAGACAATCTTCGCCTAGCCGAGCGAGTGAAGTATCACCTTGGAAAAAACTTCGTCGTCGATATAGCATCGACAGGAGAAGAGGGGAAAACCAAAGCGCTCGCCATGACGTATGCACTCATACTCCTTGATCTCAATCTTCCTGACGCGCACGGTCGTGATATCTGTAAAGCGCTTCGAAAAGCTCAGCTCACAACGCCCATTCTTGTCATCTCTGGTGAAAAAGACAGTAATAGCCGCGTCAGCCTGCTTGACTGCGGCGCCGACGATTTCCTAGTAAAACCATTTGACCCCAAAGAGCTAACGGCGCGTATTCATGCACTTTTTCGTCGTCATCGCCAGGGCTATAACCGTCACATTCTCAAAGTAAAAGACCTCGTTATCGACGTCAACCAACGCCGTGTTGAACGAGGTGGCAAGCTCATTTCCCTACGACGAAAAGAGTTCGACATTCTCGAGTATCTCGTCACAAATCGAGGTCGGGCTGTGACGCGCACTATGATTCTCGATCATGCCTGGGATACGACCAAGGAGAGCTGGCATAATACCATCGATGTCCATATAAAATACCTGCGTGACAAAATCGATAAACCATTTGACACACCACTCATCAAAACAGCATATGGCGTCGGCTATATGGTTGACGATAATACATAGGAGGATCATCAATGGAAGAAACGCTATATACACTTCTCACCGACATCGACGCGCGAAACCCCGAGGTAGTCGAGCAACATCTCGTAGAGCAGATCAGTCCCGCCGCTCCGTGGTTTGATTAATTATCGCGGAATTCCTGTATTCTCTAAGAGGATATGTTATTCAAAATGAAACAGCGAAAGCAGAAAACAATCGTAGAGCATCAGCAAAGTTCTTCGTGGCCACAAGATTCAGCAGTTCACCCTTCCGATGAATACAGGACTGTTTTTAAAAGCCTGCTTATCGGCTCGTTCATTCTCGTTACTATTGTTGCCGTTCTCTTGCTTATCAGCTGTGTGGTGTTTCACAATACGTACGTCATCAGTCGTATTCTGCTATGTATCGTGAGCCTCGCCTACTTTACCCTGGCCCATTTCTTGTGGAAACGCGGCAGATTGGCGCTTGCCTCTCGGTTGCTTATATTCTTCTATTTCTTTATTTCGGTGATTGTTCTCCTGGGCTGGGGGCTCAATACATCATTTGGCCTACTTATCTTGGCCATTACGATTATCCTGGCAGGCATTTTACTTGGTGCCCGACATACGCTTTATACGGCAATTCTTGCCATTATCTCGATATTTTTGATACAAACGTATATCACCTCCCATCATATGGCCTTATTTTCGACGACGCCAAATCCTTCGCACTTCGGTGATGCCGTCGCCTATAGCGCGCTTCTCAGTGTCCTCGCTCTTATCTCATGGCTGTTTGGGAGGCAGACAGAATATCTCTTTTTAAAGAGTAGGCGAGCCGAACAAGCACTTATCAAAGAAAAAGAATCGCTCGAAGATCGTGTCCGCGAAAGAACCCAACAACTCCAAAAAGCCCAGCTAGAAGAAATGGAGCAATTGTATCAATTTGCCGAGATGGGACAACTCAGTACGGCCCTCCTCCATGATCTCGCCAATCATCTCTCTGTCCTCAACTTCGACATTGCTGACCTAAAAAGAGAACAGCACACAAAGACCGTCCGACGAGTCGAAGAAAGTATCGGCTATTTCGATCGCGTCATCGACCAGGTCCGCAAACAACTCCATGGAAAAAGCGACCAGCGTCGCTTTAACGTGGCGACCTGTCTTAAAGATACGATCAAGATCAACGCATCAAAAGCTACCGATACAGGTGTCACCGTTACCCTCGATAGCCCCGAAAAATCACTCACAACCTATGGAGATCCGCTGCGTCTTAGCCACGTCGCCGGAATCCTCATACGAAACGCTATCGAAGCTTACGCTGGCAAATCTGACACAAAAAAAGAAGTCCTCGTACGCCTTGAATCCACCCAAAGCGATCTTGTCATCCGGATTCGTGACCAGGGAAGTGGCATTACAGCCGTACAGCGCCGTCAGATATTCACTCCCCACTACAGCACAAAAAAAGAAGGACTCGGTATTGGATTGTTTATAGCTCGAAAGATCACTGAGACACATTTCAAAGGAACCTTATCTTTAGCGGACACCACTGACGCGACGGAATTTGTTCTCTGCCTCCCAAAAACACACCAATGAAACCAATATCTATCACACCCGAGTGGGTAGGGAAGGGGCCGTTCGACAAAGTATGCATCGCGATTGTCGACGACTGCCTGGAGCATCACCGCAAACCCAGCGGAATCATCCTCGCCCACCTTGCCAAGCGACTCATCCAGACCGAAGTCGCCCCAGGCGGACCCTACTATAATTCTGAGAAAGTTATCGACCCCGCTACCAATCTTGCTATCGGATACCTCTTCGCCTATCTTCGTCTGCCTCTTCCGGGACTCACACATTACATAGCCAAGCTTCGTCATCAATCTCCTCACGTTTTTTCGGCGCCACTTCTCAAAAAATACGATGAGTTTTCTGTTTCAAATACATCTCTTCCGCCATACCTTGTGCGCTCAAGAATAATCTATGAGCAAGCGCACGCCGAGCTTTGCCTTTTTGACCAACCCCTCCGCGACTCCGCGCTCTCCTTTCTCAACCGCATCAGACATGCCGATAAAAATGAGGAGATTGCTCTCCTCTCCACCTTCTTCTCTACTTCCCTTATATCATCTCCGCCCTCCCCGCTCACTACGCTCGGACAAGCCAATATCTATTGCTGGATCGCTTATACTATCTATGACCACCTACTGGATGGCGAGTCAATTACCTCACAACTACCGGTTGCAAACGCCACCATGCGACTTGCGATCTCACACTACCAATCGCTCTTTTCCTCCTACCACCCATTCCTCAAAAAAATCCAGGCAACATTTACTGCGATGGATACGGCCAACGCCTGGGAAATGCATTACGCCAAGTTAAAAAGGGAAGGAGAGACAGTGACAATTTCTTCCCTCCCTCTCTACCACCAACACACTATTCTCGCCCGCCGTTCTTTTGGACACGCCCTTGGACCGCTTGCCCTTTGTCACCTTGCTGGCTATCACCGTGAGCAGATTAACTCTATCGAAAAGGCTTTTCGTCATTACCTTATCGCACGTCAGCTCAGTGACGATCTGCTGGATTGGCAAGAAGACCTAAGCTCGGGACAATGCAGCACCGTTGTTGCTTCTCTGCTACGTACGGCGAAAATCCTCCCCGGCAGTTATATGACCTCTACACTTATCTCTCAGTTGCGACCTTACTTTTGGAACCATACCATCCAATCAACTACTCTCCTTATCGAGCGGCATACTAACCAGGCAAAAACAGCTTTTCTGAAAAGCCAGCTATTACGTGAAGATGGTGAGCTTTTTACCCTCCTTACCCGCCTCACAGATGATACGACGCACTCTCTAGAGAGTTACCAGCAGGCAAATGACTTCTCGGCTACTTATAAAAAGTTATCGTCATCCAACGTACATTAAGCTCGACGCGATTATGAAGAAACAGGGTATTACATCCAAAGAGCTCGTTGAAGCTGAAGAGAAAAGTGATAAAAAGCTTGAGTCGCAGGTAAATCGCGTACAACGTCGTGCAGAGAAAACAAAAAAGAAACGTCAGGCATCCTAACGTTTCTTTTTTGTTTTGCCGCTGGGACATTACATATTACTCGACACTAATGTCCATTGGCAACGCCGCATGATGACGCTCGATAAAAAATCTGAGTTCTTCTCCAGTTCGTTCTCTATTCCATGACATTTCCGCGGTATCGCTAAATGTTTCTGCGTTTGGATCGACAGCTGTTGTACCCATAGTTACACGGTTCCTTTTTGCTTTTTTGTTTTGTATTACCTTATATATTTATTTAAGCATAAACTTTATAAAAAAGCAAGTGTATTATAGAAAAATAGGGTAAGCGCCGGAAAAACAGGCGCTTACCCTACGGCAAAACCCTCTTCAGCTTGTGGGCCACTCGTTGGCGTCCCACTTCGCCTCCACAAGCCACAACACCTCCGTTGCCTCCGCTCGCGCAGCAAAAGCTTCATCGGCAGCAGCGACCTTCAGTGTGTACATAGCATCCAGGTCGTGCCGCAAGGCTCGATCCGCCAAATCGCGGATACGACCGTCATCGATCTTCATGCTTCCGATATTGTCGACCACCACCTTTCTGGCATAGTCGAGCGCCGCCTGAGCCTGCTCGGTCGACCGGTCCTTTGCCTCACGTAGCGTGACCAACTCCTGAAGAGCAGCGAGCGCATCGATGCTCCCCTTGGCGGCCCTGCGCATTATCGCGCGCATCTGCCGATTTTCAATCTCCGGCTCAGGAACATCGGAGTGACTTCTCATCTTGATCTCCATATACATCTAGGGTGTGTATTGCCATCGTTAAGATTATAGTATCTCGTTTATAAAAGCAAGGACAGCTCTGGCAGGAGAAGCTTTGACCAAAGAGAAGCGCTTATGGTATAGTTGGATAAGAGGTAGGCCAAAAAATAAACATGATTAGCTCCCTTGCCATAATTGCCTTTGCAGCTCTTATCCACGCTAGTTTTCAACTAAGCGTGAGTGTATTTACGCTCTTTAGCGGGCATGCAATCGGTGCCAAAACTGCTCAGTCAAAAGTCTTGCGACTCACGACCGGGTTTTTATTTGGTGCGCTCGTCATGACAATGCTGCTCATCTCCTTTACCTCGTTTACACTGCAGAGCTTCTTTGCGACAACAACACCACAAGTCGTCTGGGCGGCATGTTGTGGCCTATTGCTTGGGCTTGGGGTCGCAGTATGGACCTTTTATTATCGAAAGGGAAAGGGAACAAGTCTCTGGATTCCCAGGGAAATTGCCCGTCATCTCACCGACCGCGCGAAGGGCACACATCATAGTACAGAAGCCTTCAGCCTTGGTCTCAGCAGCGTCACTGGCGAGCTTCTCTTTATCATCGCCCCAGTCATCGTTGCCAGCCTGGCGCTTATCCGACTCGACCCACTATGGCAATTAGTAGGCGTCGGACTCTACACTGTTATCTCGCTTATCTCCCTACTGGTCGTCTATATGCTGGTTGGCAGCGGCCACAAGCTAAGCCGCATCCAAAAATGGCGAGAAAACAACAAACGATTCCTTCAGTTCACCGCCGGAGGAGGACTCCTTATCCTTGGATTCTACATTTACGTGGACCAAGTACTCGGGACAAGCGTCCTCGCACAGGGGGGCTTCTAACATGGCCGAGCTCATAAAAAGATCCGGCAAGCGCAAAAGTGAGGAATTCCAGCGAAACAAACTCCATGCTAGTATCGTCGCGGCATGTCTCAGTGTTCGCAGCCCCGAAGGTGAAGCCGAAACCATTGCCTATGCAGTGTGCCGACAAGTTATTGAGTGGCTGGAACAAAAACCCGAAGTCACCAGTGAAGATGTCCGTCGCAAAGCCAGTGAAGCACTCGCCGTCCTTCACCCTGAAGCAGCCTACCAATACAAACACCACCAACTAGTACTCTAAGGAGAAGAATAATGGCGAAAAAAACAACCTTCGATTATGACCTTATCGTTATCGGCAGCGGCGCTGGCGGAAGTGCCGCTGCAACTATCGCTGCGCGCGAAGAGAAGCGTGTCGCTATTATCGAGGCTGATACCTTTGGCGGGGATTCTCCAAACTGGAGCGACGTCCCAACAAAAGCACTCCTTCATGTCGCCCATTTGTACGACGAAGCACGCCATGGCGCTCGCTTTGGACTCCGCTCCAACACACTCGGCTACAATTACCCTTCGCTTCGTGCCTGGAAAGAACTCGCCGTCAAACGCACCGGGGCCGGTGGTAATCGTCGTTACTACGAAAACGAGGGCATCGATACATTTCACGGCTCGGCTCATTTCCTTACTCCAAATGAAATCAGCGTCAACCGGCGACACATTTCAGCTGCGCAATTCCTGATTGCCACCGGTTCGCACTGGATTGCGCCAAACATTCAAGGACTCTCTACTGTTTCCTACCTCACTCCACGGACTGTCCTCGAGGTCATGCGACCCCCAAAAAGCCTGTATATCATTGGTGCCGGGACAATCGGTGTCGAAATTGCCCAACTTATGGCAACTTTTGGTACAAAGGTCTATTTAGCAGAAATTGCCGGTCGTATTTTGCCTCAAGAAGATGAAGAGGTTGGCCTTCTTATGGAACGTATCCTGCGGGAGCAAAAAGGTGTTACCTCACTTACCCACACTCGTACGCTCGCTATTGTGAAAGATGGCGTCGGAAAACGCATCACCTACACTCGAGGTGGCGTCGAAAAAACACTCCATGTCGACGAAGTACTTATCGCGACAGGGAGAGTCCCATCGGTAGATCTGGGCCTCGAGAATGCCAGCGTGACCTACACGCCAAAGGGAATCGACACAAATGAATTCCTCCAAACGAGCGCTCGTCATATCTATGCCGCCGGCGACGTCCTTGGGCACAATAGCCACACGCACACCGCCATCCTCGAAAGTAGAGTTGCCGCACATAACCTCCTCCATCCCAAATCCCGTACAAGTCCAGACTATACCGCCACTCCCCGTCTTACCTTTACATATCCAGGCATCGCCTCTGTTGGTCTGTCCGAAGACGATTGTCTCAAGCGAGACCTTCCTATCAATAAAGCCATGGCGCCCCTCAATATTATCGCCCGTAGCAATACATCGGACTTCCGCGATGGCTTCGTCAAGATGATCACCGACAAGAAAGGCGTCCTTCTGGGGGGAACTGTCGTCGCACCTCATTCCGCAGAAACCGTTCATGAGCTCGCTCTCGCCATAAAATACCAGCTTACCGCTCGCCAACTTGCCGAGACACCTCATGCGTTTCTTAGCTGGAGCGAAGCTGTCCGCGTCGCTGCCGCAAAATTATCTAATTAATTAGAATCATTGTAAATACTGTTAAATTATGGTATAATACCCTTGTCGTATTAGATGACGAAGGGATTAACATGTCCGGACAGGTGATTGTGCTCCTCGAGGGTGGGCGTCTTGGCCCATTCGAGAGCGAAGACGCGGCCCGGAAATGCCTCGATCTGCTCCAGATCAAGGGCGAAATCTTTCCGCTGACCCCGCCGCCGCCGATGTCGGATCTGCTCCTCGGAGCGCTCGCGCACATCCGTGAGAACGGCACGTTGGAGGATTTCCTCCGGAAGTACGTCGAAACCGACTACAGCGACGGCGAAGTTCACGCCGCCTTCGACAACGCGTTCGATCTGAACAAGATCGCCGTGTTCAACGAAGACGCGCTCACCGTCAGGGAACTGGCGATGTTCATCCTCAAGCGCAACCCGCACATGAGGATCGCGGCCATCAAGGAACTCCGCTCCAAGCGCCCCGACCTGGGACTTCTCGAGGCGAAGAATCTCCTCGAAGCTGTGTCCAGCAAGTAGTCGGCACCAGCCCAACCAAAACGGGACCAACCGTTTTGGTTGGGCTCGTTTTGTTTTTTGAATACAGTTGCAACAGAGGAGACAATCTGTTAAAATTAAGAACGTATCGCGGGGTGGAGCAGTGGTCAGCTCGCGTGGCTCATAACCACGAGGTCAGAGGTTCAAATCCTCTCCCCGCAACCATGAAATAATTAAATAGAGATTGGTCTTATCGCCAATCTCTATTTTTGTTGTCTAGTTTTCGTGATAAGATCTTTAATAACTTTTCAGAATGATATACTGAGGTAAATACTCATGTTTGCCTCCATCTTACCCACGACTAAAGAATCTAAACTGCCACTTGTCGGTGACGATCGTATAAAAAATCCCGATGCCATTATAACAAGTGCTTTCGATTTACCTGCAACAACCCAAGAAGTCTACCCTTGGTTCGTACAGCTTGGCAAGAAACGAGCAGGTTGGTACTTCACTCGTCGGGTCGAGCCGTTCTTTATCCCTTCTGCTCGTGGCATCAGACAGATCGAGCCTAAGTGGCAAAAACTCAAGGTAGGCCAGCGTATCCCAGATTACGGAGGAAAAAGCGGATATCTGGAGTGTTTTTATATAGAAAAGAATAAAGCAATTGGCTATACCTCGACCCGTGGCAATATAACGATGACATGGGTTCTGACATTTTGGCCAGCCAAAGATGGCACAAGAGTAATCATTCGCCTTAGTGCAAAAGGATTCAAACTAAAAGGGCGTGGAGCCCTCGCCGTAGGGGAGCTATTCGATCGCATGACAATATCCTGGCTTGCCGCCGGACTCAAAGAGCGCTTAGCGAAATAGCTTCTCTGGGTAGCCTACTTCATCTCCTGACTGTTCCCGCCAAATAAGAAATTCATCCACTGCTGGTAATTGCCCGCTGGCTCATCCGATGACGATTCGACTTGAGGTGTATTTGCTAGCGCATCATCGGCTTTTTTGGCAGCCTCGGTATTAGGCGGCAAGAGCAGTACCTTTTCGCCCGGCATTGCGAGCCCCAATCGCTCACGTAGGGCTAATTCTTGGTATTCGGTAGATTTGTAGTACTTCTGCTCAAACGCCAGGGATTGAGCTTCGAGTTCCAGTAATTTCTCCTGGCGTGCTTTGTCATCAACCTCTTTTTGCAGGTTATAGTTTCGCTGCATTGCGCCCACCGAAGCCCACGCCCAGCCGACGCCAACCAAAAGAGCAATCGTCACCACAACGTTATTCATAGTCAAATAACGATGACGAATATGATAGAGAATTTTGCGAATGTTTGTGTTTTTCATTACTTTTCCAAGACTATTATAGCCTAACAGATGAGAATACGCTATAATATCGAGGCCAGGGGGCGTAGCTCATCGGTTAGAGCAGGCGGCTCATAACCACTTGGTAGTTGGTTCGATTCCAACCGCCCCCACCAGATTGGAATTCATTTAATGCACTAATGACGCAAATAGCTCTTTTGAGGAGTAATGCGTCTTTTTTGTTGGTCAAAATGTCCGATAATGAGAGTTAAGCTTTCCGACTTTGGGCGAGCTTGGCTATGGCAGCAATACTACCTACAATAGATGCGACGTTTACGAGTGCGCTTACATAAGGATTGTGGAACAGTATCGAGAACCTGAAGTAGAAGTCATCGGATGTCGTAGTGTGGGGGCTGGATATAACGAAGGTAGCAAGAAGGGCAAGCGCTGCAGTAATAACCAAGATGTAAGCCGCTATCTTGGCGACGGTAGACACAGCTACTTTCCGTGCAATCATATAAAAGTAGAGTAGGCTGAACACGACGATAAGCAGAGAGCTTGTTCCTGCATACATCAAAGATAATATATTCGTCGGTATGGAGAAGTGACCCGTACTGACTACTCCCATAACCACAGCATAGAGAGAATAGAGTGCAAGTAATGCCAATGCGGAGTACAGCCAGAACCCCTTGCGGGTGCCATAGTTCTCGTCTACTACCGCCTTCTTGCTTGCTTTGACTTTGGTGTGTGTGTTTTTTGTAACTGCCATGCTGCTTGTGATGGTACATCAAGCTGCAAAATTTGTACAATTTTAATCTAAGTTGGAAATATTTTAAGGGATCGTTTCATAAATTTTTGAAACTTCTGCCTCGCCACCCTCCGAAAAGAGTAGCGAGGCAGAAGGAAAGTTGGTTACTTCAGGAGTACGTGAGCGAGGTTGGGTAGGTACGTGCGAAGCGCCCTACGGCTGATACTGAACACGCGACTTCCAATATAAACCGTATCCACCTTGACCGGGCCCATATTCCAGTCACCTTGTGCCATGGCCGCGTGGATGTTGATACCACTGAGCAATTCTCCAGCGAAACGCTCATCGAGCGGAATTGCTTGGAGCGCGGTTTGGCAAAACGACGTGCACATACCCCCGTCCGCTACCGAGATTCCGTAGACCATCTCACTCTGCGGAATCTGATGATCATGTTCCATACAAGCTACTGTCATGAATGCTCCAATACTTCAGGCAGGGTTACGAGAGAAGTTCTGCCGCCGTAGCGGAGAGATACCTCCTCAGCGTGGTCTGTGTCATCGTGAATAGGTAGCGAGGAAACTCGAAATCGTTATAACTTCGCAGCTCACCCTCCGCATCCGACCGTAAGACTGCCATGTATACGTCGATGCCGCCTAAAAACTTCTCTGAGTAGTGCTCTCCTTGAGGAATAGCACGCAGTGCACGCTCGCAAACAATAGCTATCGCCGCACCGTTCGCTACGCCAAAGTTCTTCTCATCTGCAAAAATGCGGTCGCCGTGCTCGGCACAATCGAGGGGCATGGTCACACCCCCTTACTTAGCGTCGAGTCGATACGTATACAACGCATCGTAAGCCGTATACCCTCCTGTCTGGTAAACGACGACAGCCTGAAGTTTTCCCTTTTCATCTCGAAGAGGATAGGGAACATTCTTAACCTGTGACCTGGGTTCGGGTCGTGTCTCCGCCGCGACCATATCCAGCGCCTTACGCGGCAGAACACTCACCGGAAACACCGCGAAGGTCTTCCCGCTCCAGGTAGGCTCCCCTTCGGCGACTTGGGCAATCTCGGGATAGTACTCGAGCCACTCGGAATGGAGACCTTCGACAACAAGCATCTCGCTCTGGTCGATGGGTCTTCCAGGCTCAAAACGCTGCTCATTCATGAGCTACTCCTTTTTAAGTAACAACCCCCATTTAATTTTACTACTTCTAAAAGATTAAATTTATTCAAGAGACTTCAGGTTTCAAAAAACCGGCAAAACACAGGGCGTGCATTGCCGGTAATTTAGCACCTGTTTGTTTGACTTAACTGTACCATTAAATATGGTTATGTTTCAAGGGCTATTTTTGCACACAAAAAGCCCACAACCGCTTGGCTGTGGGAATTCTGTCTATAAAAATAGAGAAATGTACTAGTTGTCTTCTGTTTTCTTCTTGCTAATGGTCAGGAAGCCGTTGCGTGGATTTTCCTTAACAACACGGTCTTCTGGAAGGTCGGTTGGTTCACCCTTAGCATTTTTTTCTACCTTAGCAAAAAAGTAAATTGTTTGCTTTTTGCCACCGCGAAGGGTTACTTCAGTTTTGTGCAAGTAGTAGGTAACACCCTTAGAGTTAGTGTGTTTGTAAGCCATAAGTTCTTATACCTCCTTTAGCGTCTTACTCTGTAAGCGTACTGCCTCTGTCGGCCTCTGTCAACATTTAAATACCTCTGTAATGTTTTTTAAGTAGTAATCGTAAGATACCAAGACTGATAAGTCGGGCAAGTATCATCAGTAAAATGACGATGCAAACCATGATTGCCCATCCGGCAAAATCTGGCGACCACAATGGACTAATGAAATCGTGACGATAAAGCGTAGGGCTCGGCAAAGCAACATTTTGTGTTGGGTCTGGCGACGGTGGATACTTGGAAAGTTCGTCAGTAAAGCACTGCACGTAGGCCGGAGACCACACAGTATACTGAGGTCGACAGACAGCCTCGGCTTTGACATTGATGTTTCCATTGGGATTATTGTCATCTTTTGCAGCATCGACGGCCTTCTGAGCATCACGCCGATATTGCTGCTCGAGATAAAAAGGCCCCGTATCGCTATTCATATGCATAGCAGAATACCGCTGAAGTTCGTAGAGTCTGCTGAGAATCGTCTCTGTATTGCCTGTTTTGTCGGCTGCAAGCACTGCATCGCGCCGCTGTATCATACCTATATTGTTCAGCCGAAGAAATGTAGCGGCAACAAACGCCACTAAAATAAGCAAAATCAAAAGTTGCCAGGTTTTCACCCGCTGCAACTGCCGAATACTTTTCTTTACTCGCTTCTTATCAGCCACCTAAAAATACCCCACTCCGACGCTTCTTTTATTGTAGCATGGCACCTATTTTCGGTAGAGACGAAACTTTGGTGTTGCGATCAAAAGTGTCAGCGGTGCCGCGACAAAAAAGAATAATCTTAGGCCCAGTGTCGGCTCCCAAAAACTGACAAAAAAGAGGAACAATCCAGCCGCAGCCGCCATCCCGATATTCAGTGCGATCTCTATCAATCCAATATATGTCACGCGGTGGCCGGATAGATCCGCGGTATCAAAGATACCTCGTACAAATGACATCGCATATCCGGTCGTCGCCACCTCGTTGGTCGCATTTATAAGTGCAACGGATACGGGAGTTTGGGCATAGGGTCGGGTCAGGTGAAGAAACGCATTGACCACCACCATTATCTTGAGTAATTCTCCGCCCTTTCGTCGATCAATCAGCGCGCCGTAGGCATACGATGATGCGAGCGCTGCCAACAGTACTACCGAAATAAGGGCACCGAGCTCGACGTACACCTTATTCCCCGAGATCCCCAATACTGTCAACGCAACAAGTAAAAGCCACACCGTACTCGAGGCCACCGAATCAAACCCTACGGCAGATTCAGCAATAAATGTTCGCCAGACTGTTCGCCATGGGAATCCCCGAAATACAAGTTTTTGACGTGTCGGAACGGGCTCACCTGTCTTAAAGAGGGGAAGCGTCGCCAATGTAAATAATAGCGCTGCAGCATACATGGTAGCCTGCGGGCCAAATACAAGGGCGATAGCCCCACCTATGAGCGGGCTAAGCCCTGTCGAGATCTTTTCGAAAATATTCATAAAAGCGATTTCCTTACCAGCATGCTCAGGACTCTTTACTTTGGAAAAATCCGTAAGATGACAGATATCATAAAGTGTCAGCGAAATACCCTGAAGAAATCCTGTCGCCACTAGTGCAGGCAAGCCAAGTTGTGGCACAAATGCAAACAAAACCATCGAGGGTATATAAAGTAAATTCGACAACAATATACCATGTTTCGGACCGAATAGCGCCGTATACTTTGCTGCAGGCAGTGCGATAATTCCTTTGAATACAGAAAAACATACTCCATAGGCAGCGATAAACTGGATCGAATAGCCATTTTGATAAAGAAATATGGCCATAAATACCATGGACATACTGATCGCCATCAGCCGTAACGTTCTCGAGGCGTAAATTTCGGCTACTTCAGAAAATGTTGCATATCGCCAAAAATGACGACGCAGGAAAAATCGATGGAGTAGTTGTCTTATCATATTTATTTTTAGCCCTATTGAACCCTCTCTATTACATCACGAGAAGCCTCTTAAGGACAAGTGGTATACTCGTAGTATGAATATCTATTTCTCTGGTATTGGAGGGGTGGGCATCGGGCCGCTGGCAGAGATTGCGATTGATGCTGGGTATACGATCCAGGGATCTGACCTTCAAGAATCTCCACTTGTCCATGCCTTGCAGGGTCGTGGCGTGGGCATCTCTCTTGTTCAAGACGGCGCATTCCTCGAAGCATGCCACGCAGCGGCACCGATCGACTGGTTTGTCCACACATCCGCCTTACCACCACACCACCCAGAGCTTGTAAAAGCACACGAGCTTGGTATAAAAACCGCCAAACGTGATGAATTACTCGCACGTCTTATCCAGGAAAAAAATCTCAAGCTCATCGCTGTTGCAGGAACTCATGGCAAGACCACAACCACCGGTATGATGGTATGGACCATGCAGCAACTCGGTATATCCGTCAGCTATTCTGTGGGAGCATCACTCAGCTTTGGTCCGAGCGGCAAATATCTTCCCGGCAGTGAATTTTTCATTTACGAGTGTGATGAGTTTGACAAAAACTTCCTTCATTTCTCCCCTTATCTTTCACTCGTGACATCAATTGATTACGACCATCCCGACACCTATCCTACTGAAGCAGATTACCTAGCGGCTTTTAGACAATTCGTTTCTCAGTCTCACCACACTATTATGTGGCGGACGGACGATCACGATATTGCAGCATCCGCCCCAAGTTCTTGGGTGCTCCAAAGTAGTGAAGTACGTGACCTTCAGCTTGCCGGTGCACACAACCGACGCAACGCCACACTCGTCCTGAAAGCGCTTGAGTACCTGCAAATCGAGAGTAGGGGAGACGTACAAAAAATAATGGAGCAATTCCCTGGCACGAGCCGCCGGTTTGAGCAACTCACCCAAAATCTCTACAGCGACTACGGCCATCATCCAAAGGAAATTGCCGCCACACTCCAACTTGCTCGTGAACTTTCTGATCACGTTGTACTGGTGTATCAGCCCCACCAAAATGTCCGACAGCACGAAATACGAGCTGACTATACAGATTGTTTTGAGTTGGCAGAAGAAGTTTATTGGCTTCCTACTTACCTCTCACGCGAAGACCCCGCCCTTCCTATTCTCACGCCACAAGAGCTCACCGCGGATGTCACCAACAAGTCCTCTATTCATACCGCCGATCTTAACGACGAACTATGGCAAGCTATAGAAGCAGCCCAGGCAGCAGATAAACTTGTTCTGGTCATGGGTGCGGGTACAATTGATTCTTGGGTGCGAACCCAGCTTACTGTTTAGGCGGAAGTGCTTTTACGAATCCGATCGACTTGCCCTCACCTATATATCGACTCTCGTATGTTGTCTTGATTTTGTAATAATCGGGAAATTTAGACTCATGAAGGTCAAAAGATAATTCTTGTAATTGCCACCCATTCCGAACTAACTCTTCCAAACTCCAGTCAAAAAGTTGATGAGCGTCCGTCTTAAAATATAGCGCTCCATCAGGATTCAACCATTTTTTGTATTGCTCTAAAAAGCGGGCATGGGTCAAACGATGTTTGGCACTTCTTTCGCGCGGAAATGGATCGGGGAATGTGATCCAAATTGAAGTGAGCGAATGGGGGACAAGGTACTCATCCAATTGATCCACTCGTGCCCGCAAAAATCGAAGATGAGATAGGCCGGATAATTCTGCCTGTCGAGCCCCTTTTTGCAGACGATCGGCCTTTACGTCAACCGCCAGGTATTGTTTCGTGTCATCTTTTTCGACCAATGCCACACTGAAAAGTCCAGTTCCCGCGCCTACCTCTAAGACATCGATTTTCTCCGTCTTTGGCCACTGTTCATACTCAAAACAAAGCGGTGAATTATGAAAAAGGGCAAACTTATACTTTTTGCGTTTTCTAGTGATAATGAAGTTCTGTGGATCAAGTTTCATAGCGTACGGTACGATTTATTTTATCATCCGTCATGCTATACTACCAGATATGGACAGCGTCATAAATTGGACAATACAAAACGTCACAGATGTTCTGATAGTCTTTGTTGTCACGGTCGCTTTTTACTATTTAGGAAAAACGGTCCTCAGCCGAATCGTCCATGGTGCCGTCGCCGCCAGCATGAGACGCCATGATTGGCACTACAAAGATATCGAGAAGCGGCAAAAAACATTATCGGAATTATTTCACAATACTTGGCGTGTGCTAGTTATCACAATCGGCACACTCATCCTCTTTAGTAAAGTATTTCCCGGGGTCAGCCTTGCACCACTTTTTGCCAGCGCAGGGATCATCGGTGTAGCGTTTGGATTTGGCGCCCAGTCGCTGGTTAAAGATTTCATTTCAGGTATTTTTATCATTTCCGAAAACCAATATCGCGTGGGGGATATCATCGAAATCGATGGAGCCACCGGTACAGTTGAGCATATCGGAGCGCGTTCTACCGTGCTGCGCGACGCAGACGGAAACGTTCATTATTTCCCAAATGGGATCGTCCAGCATGTTATAAATAAAACAATGGGGTACAGCATGGCCCGTTTTACAATTACCGTCCATCCATCACATGATCTCGACGAGATTATTGCCATCATCAATGAAAGCGGCAAGAAACTAGCAAGTAACGAGAAGTGGAAAAGCAAGATTTTGGAGCCGCCGGCATTTTCGTCAATCGGCGAATTTTCTTCAGATGGTGTCACAATTACAATAGCTGGAAAAACTTCTCCGTCCGATCAATGGTCAGTTACTTCCGAGATGCGTCGGAGGCTACTTTCTGAATTTGAAGAGAAGGGGATTGCACTGAGCGGTAAGTCCCCTGCCCCAGCCAAAAAGAAGAAATAGCCCTCCCCTACTGGCTTTCGGTAGGTGCGCTTATAGAGAGAGCATCATCGCTCATCACCCCACCGCCAAAGCTATCGACACTTGTCGCCTGCTTTGCACGCTCATCGTAGAGTTTTCTAAATTGATCAATCGCCTGCTGATCAAGCTGTCCCGTCGAGGGGAAACTATCGAGGTCGTCGCTTCTGACCGCTTGCTGCCGAACAGATTGGTAACCTGGGCGACTAAGATCGAGCTGCGCTGCGCCACTATTTGCATAAAGCGCTAATGCTGCGCCCACCAGAAACAGCGAAATCACAATTGAAAAACCCACCATTAGCAAGAATTTATGCTGCTCCCATTTGCTCAAATGACTTTTTTCCGCGACTAGCTGCTCTTCGCTCATTGTTTTTTTCCTTGAATTTGCGTGACAAATACTTCGAATTGATTCTTATAATTTTGGATTGTTTCCTGGAGCAAAAGTGTACTTTGATGGACGGCCTGGCGCTTTGTACGAGCGTCGGCAACACTATCATAAAACGCCACCGGTTCATTGACACAGTTTATCCGAAGCGCCTTGGTCATCGCCTCATCATACGATTTGTAACTCGAGCGAAAATCATCGAGCTGTTTTTCGTAGTTAGCAGCCTGCTCAATAAGCTTAGAGCCATCATATTTATTCAATGCGACGCGGCTGTTAAACGGTGCCATAAGCTTGGTTGAAATCGATTCATAGAGCTGACCCCGGTTTACCCGCAGCAACGCATCACTCGCGTGCAGCTGCGTCAGGACCGATTGTGCATCGATACAATTGTCACGAATTTGTTGAATATGTGCCTCAGTCATAGGAGTCGACTGCGCATACACCGGAACACGAGCTACCAAAAGACACAGCAACAGCGCGCTCGCAATAGTCAAAAATCCTGAAATTCGCTTCATCTCGCTCTATTATGGTACGAGAACGGCTATTTGGTCAAATGCAACTTATTCCCTGTTTTTTCGATAAGACCATCGCCGAGTAATCCTTCGAGCGCAATGTCAAAGCGTTCGTCACCGTCAAATATATTCTCGAGCTCAAAGAGCGGCATATCCTTCTCGGTCAGTAGACGAACAATGTGTCCACGGACCTCCCGCACACTCCCCTTCAAAGGCGATTGCTTTTTGTAGTGCTTACTCTGCTTTAGTCTTCCCGCCCCCTTTTTCTTTAGCGATGCCCCGTAGTCCATAATGGCCCAGTAAAACTCTCGTGGATGTTCTGTATCGATCGTTTCCTTAACGATACGAGCTAATTCTTTATCACTCACTACCTCACCCGCCCCAAAGAAGTGCTCGAAGTACACCGTCCTCACATTTGTCTCGATAAATACCTCCGGCTGGTTAAATGTATAGGTGAGAATCGCACCGGCTGTATTGTTTCCGACTCCGGGCAGTCGAAGAAGCGCTTCTTTAGTGTCAGGAAACCTACCACTGTATTCACCAATAATCATTTTGGCCGCTTCATGCAAAAACTTCGCCCGTCGATTGTATCCCAGGCCATTCCAAAGAGTCAGGACATCAGCGAGAGAAGCCTCGGCAAGTGCCTTTTCGTCAGGAAATCGAGCGATAAATGCCTCAAACTTAGGGATCACCCGCTCGACCTGCGTCTGCTGCAGCATTAGCTCACTCACTAGTACAAAATACCCTCGGGTATCTTCGCGCCAGGGCATCGGGCGATATAGCTCTCGGCCTTTTTGCCATAGTAATTCTTGGAATTCTCTTGTTTTCACTCTCCTCATTATAACGGGGTATAATAGAGATATGACAACATATGTACTCGGAGGCGGATGTTTTTGGTGTATCGACGCCGTGTATCGTCGCATCCAAGGTGTCACAGAAGTCGTTAGTGGCTATGCCGGCGGTACCACAACCACAGCACCAAACTATTACGATGTCGCGAGTGGACAAACTGGCCACGCCGAGGTAGTACGAGTAACCTTTGACGAATCGATTATTCCCGCCGAGACAATCCTGGCTATCTTCTTCACCATTCACGATCCCACCACGCTCAACCGGCAAGGTCCAGATGTCGGCTCACAATATCGCTCCATTATGCTCTACAAAGATGATGCGCAGCTCGAGGCGTTCACGGGTGCTCTTGAGGAAGCTCAAAAACTTTGGGAAGATCCTATAGTGACCGAGATTGAAAAACTCGATATATTTTACCCCGCAGAGCCAGAACACCAAGATTATTTCAACAAAAATCCTGCAGCCGGATATTGTTCCATCGTCATAGCGCCCAAACTCGTAAAGGCACGTCAAGCTCACGCAAAATGGTTTAAGGAGGATCTATGAATATCGTTAAATATGAACATGCTTGTTTCACCGTTGAAAAAGACGACCAATTGCTTGTTGTCGACCCCGGAGAGCTTGCAACAGATTTCATAGCTCCAGACAATGTCGTTGCCGTTGTCGTGACTCATGAACACTTCGATCACATGGACAAAGAACAACTTGTCAGCATCATCGATAAAAATCCCGAAGCTGTTATTTTTGGGCCTGAATCTGTCACCTCTAAGCTCGAAACACTCGCCTCACATACTGTCACTACCGGCGATGTCGTCGAGACAGGGCCCTTCCGGCTAGAATTTCACGGTGGGCGCCATGCTGTGATTCACGACACCATGCCCACTGTCTCGAATCTCGGTGTTCTCATCAACGAGCTTCTCTACTACCCAGGAGATTCTTTGACCCTCACACATACACCAGTCGATACCCTTGCACTTCCTGTTGCCGCCCCGTGGCTGAAGATAGGCGAGGCTATGGATTTCTTGACGCTCATAAGGCCACGACTTGCATTTCCTACTCATGACAAAATTCTTTCCTCGGAGGGAAAAGAAATCACCGATACCATGCTCAGCCAAGTTGCAAATACCCACGATATAATTTACCAACGAATCGACTCACTTGAAATCTAATGGATACACTGCACACTGCCAAGACATATCTCGCCAAAAGCGATCCGATTCTCGGAGCTATCATTGAGTCTACTTCCGAGTTGCCTCCGTTTACCGCTCATCAAAACTACTACCAATCGTTGGTCGATAGTATTATTAGTCAGCAATTGAGTGTCAAAGCAGCGCGTGCGATCGAAGGGAGATTCAAAGCGCTCTTCGGCGATACCTTCCCTTCTCCTGAACAAATCATAGTCTGTGACGAGGACCTTCTCAGAAGCGTCGGTATATCCCGGCCAAAAATCAAGTACATCAAAGATCTTGCTCAGCATATCATAGACGGCGAGGTGCGATTTGATACGATAGACACACTATCTAACGAAGCGATTATTCAGGAACTCACGCAGGTCAAAGGGATTGGCGAATGGACGGTACATATGTTTTTGATGTTTTGCATGAGGCGACTCGATGTGTTACCTGTGGGTGATCTTGGTATCAGAAATGGAATCCAAAGGCTTTACGGACTCTCTACGCTCCCAACCGCCGACCAAGTACGTGACATAGCCGACAAAAACCGGTGGCATCCGTATGAGTCTGTGGCGAGCTGGTATATTTGGCATTCACTCGATAACGAACCCGAAATAACCATCTAAAAAACCACCCTTTTACAGGTGGTTTTTTAGATGGTTTACTATGTTTATCGAAGGTGCTTTTCGGCGTCTTTCTGAACGCGAGTTGCGGTTCGCTTTGCTTCACCGGCAACGCGGTTTGCACGAGTCTTCGCTTCGCCGCTAAGCTTGTTTGCTTCGTCAGAAACAACATCTGCACTGCGGCGCGCACTCTGCACCATTTCGAGTGCTTCACCCGTTACTTCTTTGGCGCTTCGTTTAAGCGTATCGCCTGCCTCAAGAGCAGCTGATTTTACTTGACGAGCCTTCTCGTCTGCATAATCTTTGGCGCCAAGAGCCTTTTCTTTGAGTTCTTCGCGAGTTTCTTTTCCGCTCTTAGGCGCAAGAAGAATTCCTGCGACAAATCCGATAGCTGCGGCTGCGATGATTTTGGTTGCACGTGTCATAAATTTATATCTCCTTTTTTTGTTTTATTTTAGCGACGGAAAAGCTTGGAAATGTGACCGATTACTCGGGCAGGAACAAGCCATTCACTCGCGGCGGCGACGTTTTGCGTAATTGCATCGATACTTTTTATTACGCGCTGTACTTTGACAAGCACAACGACGAGGGCGGTGAGCATTGCGATGATAACAATCGAAAGTAATACCACGGCAATTGTGAGAAGGGTAATCACGACGTTTGTATCCATGTTTTCTTTCTCCTTATTTTTTATGTTTGCTGTATCAACACTATTTACTGTATCACTATTTTGATAAAAAAGCAATAGCGTTATAATTACATGTAATTACTTAGATGTGGCGAGACGCACGATAAAACCACTGAGAACAGTGAGGCAGAGCACAATCGTCGGCAGATGACCAAAACTCACAATCACATGAGTTTTTGCGCGGGGTATATCGTTAAAGCGCGGTGAGACAACGGGATCCCACAATGCACGCACGGTGTGAATTTTATTACTGTCTATTATTTTGAGTGCATCTGAGACCCGACGAGCAGATCCAACAAACGCTGGTGCGATCGTATTATAGCGGGGTGATATAGGTAGTTCTGAGCTGTTGACTCCGGCAATAACAATTACCTTGTGAATATGAGGGAGTTCCGCCGCAGCATTGAGCGCAAGACTCGCGCCGGCACTCTCACCGACTAAACTTACCCTATAGCCTTCTTTTAAGCCCTGTCTCGCTGCATCTTTTACTCGCTGTAGCTTCTGCTCATAACTGCCCTGCTCATACCATTTTATTGGCACGAGTCTGGCCGTCACACCCCACATTCGCCAGCCTATCAGTGCAAGCGAGCGCCCATTATCATAATGGTCACCAAGTCCGGGAATGTAGAGCACAAGATACTTAGCGTGAGCCATGTATTATTCAACTTTAGTAACGATTGAAAGTTCCTTCAGCTGAGCCGGATCGACAGTACTCGGTGAGTTCATCATGACATCAATACCTGACCCATTTTTTGGAAATGCAACGACTTCGCGAATATTATCCTCGCCAGTGAGCGCCATGAACATACGGTCAACGCCAAATGCACACCCTGCATGCGGTGGTGCACCGAATTTAAATGCGTTGATAAGCGCACCAAACTTAGCATCAACGTATGACTCATCGTAGCCAAGAGCACCGAAGATTTTGTACATTACCTCGGGATTGTGGTTTCGAACGGCACCTGAGCAGATTTCATAACCGTTCATGACCATGTCGTATTGATCAGCGACAATCGATAGCTTGTCTTCCGCCTGGAGCGCATCAACACCACCTTTTGGCATAGAGAATGGATTGTGTCCAAAATCAAGCTTATTCGACGTCTCATCCCACTCATAGAATGGAAAGTCGATAACCCATGCAAGTGCAATGACGTTCGGGTCTTTGAGATTAAAATGATCGGCAAAGCTGGAGCGAAGTGCACCGAGGACTTTATTTACTACTAATCGAGTATCTGTACCGAAGAAGACAATATCACCGTCCTCCGCATTCATGCGTTCTTTTATGCCTGCGAGTTCTTCAGAGGAGAGGAATTTTGCGATTGGTGATGCAATCTGACCATCTTGGAAAGTCAGATAAGCGAGTCCACCCGCGCCATTTGATTTGGCGATAGCGGTGAATTTGTCGATCTGCGAACGGCTGAGATCCGCTCCGCCCTTCACGCAAATTGCCTTTACAACACCACCATTTGCAATTGTTTTCGCAAAGACGGCAAATTCCGTCTGGGAAAGAAGATTGGTAAGATCAATCAACTCCATACCGAAGCGAAGGTCTGGCTTGTCCGAACCGTAGCGATCCATCGCTTCTTGGTAAGGAATCCTTGGAATTTCATCGCTCAGTAATTTCTTACCAGCAAATTCGGTGACGAGGCGCTTAATAAGCGGCTCCGTTAGCTCACGAACAACTTCCCCATCTTCAACAAATGACATTTCAAGATCGAGCTGGTAAAACTCGCCGTAGAGACGATCCGCTCGAGGATCTTCGTCGCGAAAGCAAGTGGCGATTTGGTAATAACGAGAGACACCACCCACCATGAGCAACTGTTTGAATTGCTGCGGTGCCTGCGGAAGTGCGTAAAATTTGCCCGGGTGAATACGTGATGGAATGAGAAAGTCGCGCGCACCTTCTGGGCTGGAGTTGGCAAGTATCGGTGTGGTGACTTCGATAAAATCTTGCTCATCCATGAAGTTGCGGATGAATTTGTTGTACTCGGACCGTGTCTTTAGCATTTTTTGCATCTTTGTGCGACGCAAATCTAGATAGCGATGTTTTAGACGAAGCTCTTCACCCGCAAGTGGCGCGTCATCATGTATCTGTACTGGAAGCGGCTCGGAATGGTTGAGGACGCGGATCGTATCGACAGTAATTTCGATTGACCCTGTTGCGATATTGGGATTTTTGAGCTGTTCCTCGCGCTCGTTAACCTGCCCTTCGACAGAGATAACGTATTCGTTTCGAAGTTGCTCGGAAAGTGTAAAAGCTTCTGCTTTTTCTGGGTGAATAACAAGCTGGACGATTCCCGTGTGATCGCGAAGATCAATAAATATAAGGCCTCCGTGATCGCGCCGAGAATGGACCCAACCGCTTACCATAACTGCCTGACCTAGTTGCGTAAGTGTGTCATACGCGAGTGTTCGTTTCATAGAATAATCCTTTAGTTAAGTGCTGTGTAGTGCTCTTACAGTCGGGCCGATAACACAAATAGCGGGAGCCTTGAAGCTATTTGCCGACCCGAAGATTACTATCTGTATTACTGCACCGTTTCATTGCCATTATTATACTACTTTACCCCTTATTTGTCACACGTCTTCACGTTTTTTGGGATGGTTATTGCCGCGAGGGTTTCTGGCTGCAACAACACGCAGATCTTCATGCGTATCAAATTCATCGATAATTTTGTGACCAAGCAGGGCTTCCATGACATCTTCGAGGCTGACAACTCCGACTGTTTCGCGAAATTCATTGATAACAACGAACAAATGATGTCGCGTCCGGATAAATGCCGCAAGCGCATGAGTGAGTGATTGATCTTCATGGATATAAAAGACGCGTGGCTCCATGGTTTTTTCAACCGAAGATGATCTTTTTCCACTATCAACCACCAGGAGATCCTGGATATAAAGCATCCCGATAATATGATCGATATCTTCGTTGATGACGGGGAAACGGCTGTGCCCGGTTTTGTGAAGATCGTTCAGGGTGAGTGGCCCCAAGAGCTCTTTCCCGCTGATACTATCTATCATTCCCCGAGGTGTCATGATCTCTTTGACGGTCCGAGTATCGAATGTCAGTCCGTTGAGTATGTGTTTGCGCTCCTCACTCGAGAGTATATGACCGGCACCTTCAACGAGATGGATGAGTTCTGCTTTTGAATCAAGTTGCGCGTGATCGCTCACTGCAGGCAGAGCGGCTCGAATGACCTTGAAAAAACGGGGATATTTTTCTACAAATCGAAGAAGCGACTTTTCGTGGCGTTCGTACAGTTTTTGGCTAGAGCGAGATATGGGTCCTACTCGTGCGATGGCATTGTACTCCAGCGCGACGACAACTGACACAATCGCCCCTATGAGCCAGCCAAATCCAGCAACACTTACCATGACAAAGATTATGAGAAGGAGTGAGCTGAGGACTTTCTGGATAGACATGACATCCCCGAGGAGGTTTTCACGGCGTACTATCAACGAAGCTTCATGATCACCGTTTTTTTGGCGGCGCTCAAGCTCGAAATTACTCATATTTGTCCGACGCGGGGCAATACCGGCTATGAGTATGAGGAGAACAAATACAACAGCACAAACTAACAGCATGAATATAAACATATGCTTATTGTACCTTAGTTCACCTTGCTTTTGGCACTTGTTTTCTCCTATACTAAGTATAAGAACAAGGAGGTCTTTAGCGTTGAGTAAAAAAACATGGATTATATTCGGAGCGATATGTGTGGTGGTTCTAGGGGGATTGATTTATCTTTCTAACCGCAATCGTATTAACGTTGATGCTGTTGATACAAATACTATTCTTTCTGCGAGTGAGCAGTCGGGTAATATTAGCGATCATGTATTTGGAAAAGCAGACAGTAAAGTAGTACTTATGGAATACGGGGATTTCCAGTGTCCAGGATGTGGTGGTGCTCACCCAACCGTACAGAAGCTTACCGAAAAATATAAGGATCAGATCGCTTTTGTGTTTCGCAACTTCCCTATTTCGAGCAAGCACCCGAACGCTCGTGCGGCAGCTGCAGCCGTGGAAGCAGCTGGTTTGCAGGGAAAATACTGGGAAATGCACAACATGATGTATGATAACCAATCATCGTGGGAAAATCTCGGGACGGATCAACGCGGGACGTTCTTTGTGGACTATGCTAAGCAACTTCATCTGGATGAAGCTAAGTTCAAAACTGATATGGAATCGGCCGGTGTGAGCCAAAAAATTAACTTTGACCAAGCACTCGGCAAAAAAGCCGGTGCAGACGCAACGCCAACATTTATATTGGATGGTAAAAAATTACAAGAGAGTGACTGGAAAACTGACCAACAGTTTGAGGATGTCCTCATGAAAGAAATGAAAGCAAAGGGTATCGCACTGCCCGAGTAATCAGAATAGCTAAACAAAAAAACACCCCGGTGCCTTGGGGTGTTTTTTGTTTCGTCTTCTTTTTTCTAGAGGGAGACTCCAGGAGGTATGTTTTTTCCGGATCTCTTTGATGCTCTTAGTGAGCGATATACAGTTGCCATTCGGCAGGCACCACATCCACTGCAATCTTTTTGCGCCGTGAAGGCACAAATTCGATAGCTATTGGCATGTGAAATTGTACTCCTTGTACTATATGCAGCCCTGCGCGCTTCGACCTTTAAAATTAAATTTCTCGTGTTATGGCGTCAGGACACATAGAGAATAGTAACAAAGCCACATACACACGTCAAGTATAGCGCCATACTATGGCGTCCAATATATTTAGTATAAGCGATATTGCCCAGGAGAAACAATAGGTTTATTGTAGACAAATTGACAATGCAAATATTTCTCCTCCATCCCCTAGCTTGCCTTTCCATAGGGAGGTAGAGTACTATTTAGAGAGATAAGGTAATAAAACAAATAATTATGAAACTTCCCTCCTCATTCTCCTTCATTAGCCCTGTTGCGCTGACAGATATTTTATTTCGTAAGCATTCGAAGCGTATTGAGCTTTTTTTGGAGCAGCCGCTGGAAAAACGCGTCACGCTGATACGAGCCGTCACGCCGCGCATCAAAAAAGACCTCTTACGGCATATTCCAACGCCTGATCTCGTAAAGATCCTTGAGGTTGTTGATCCAGATGAAGCGACTGATATCCTTCAACTCCTCACAAGACATCAGCGAGAAGTGACGCTTCACCTTTTGAGCGAGGAACTGAAAAACTCGCTTTCGACACTCCTCGAATTTGATCCAGAAACTGCAGCTGGCCTCATGACGCTTGATTATATTCAGGTTGACCTGGGTGAAGATATTGCTGCGACCGCCAAAAAATTCAAGTCTCACGAGCGAAAAACAGGTCGTCCACCGGTTATTTTAGTAATGGAGAACGACAAACTTATTGGATTTTTGCCTGGCTATGAGCTGGGATTTGCAGAAGCAGAAGATACTATCCGACAATTGGTCAGGCATCTTCCTTCTATTTCTTATGCGGCCACCCACAAGCAAGTATTGCAGCTTTTTCGGGCTCACCCACACAATAAAGTCGCTGTGCTGAACGATACGGGGAATATTATTGGGATCATATACTCTGACGATGTCCTACGGCTGATTCAGGAGAAAGAGTCTGCATCGCTCTATGACTTTGCTGGTATCACCCAGGAAGAAAGCGTCACCGACACAACCAAGCACAAGGTCCAAAATCGCTACCGGTGGCTGATCATCAACCTTGGCACCGCTTTTTTGGCAGCATTTACGGTAGGACAATTTGAGCATGTGCTCAGTCAGTATGTACTGCTTGCTATCTATATGCCGATTGTGGCCGGTATGGGGGGAAATGCCGCTACTCAGACGCTTGCCGTACTCGTACGTGGTATCGCTCTGAGGCAAATCGAGCTTCGTACCGCCTGGAAGACATTACGCAATGAACTTGGGTCGGGGCTTATTAATGGATTGATCAATGGTATTCTCGTGGCAGCGATTGTATTGATCGTTAATCACGATGTCAAGATAGCGATTATTTTGGCGCTGGCTATGGTCATTAACCTCTTGGTGGCAGCGATATTCGGAACAATCGTTCCACTGATTATGTCGAAGCTTGGCAAGGATCCTGCATCATCCGCTACGATTTTCATCACCACTGCGACTGACGTTCTGGGCTTTCTGGCATTCTTGGGACTTGCGACGATGATACTAGGATAGTTTGGTATACTTAATTCATGGAAAAAGTAGATTCATTGAATCATTCTGAGCAAACAAATATACCTTCCGTCACACCGGTAGCTAAGACACTGGAGCATAACGGAATCACCTGGATCGATGTCGAAAATCCCACACGACAAGACCTCGAAGATATAGCAAGAGAACACAACCTCCATGCATTGCAGATCGAGGAGTATTTTGCCAAAAGTCAGTTATCCCAGATAGAAATCGAAAAAGAATATATATTTGCCCTCCTCCATTTCCCCACCTACAGCTCCGAACAAGAAACAATTGGAGCCAGCCAAATGGGTGTATTCTTAGGAAAAAATCAACTTATTACCGTTCACAATGAGTTAGGACATGAAGTCAGAGAAGTATTTGAGGCCTGCGAGAAGGATATCGAGCATCGCAAGACTTACATGCAAAAGTCTTCGGGATATTTGCTATACAAAGTCACAGGTGATCTTCTCGGTGATGTGATCGCGATCGCAAGCTCGATTGATCGGGACCTGGACGCTATCGAGGATAATGTTTTTGACAATGAAGCATCGGATGCTCATCAAATTGAATCGCTGCGACGAAAGATTTTGCACACACGACGTATCGTGGCGCCACTCAAGGAAGTATTGAACGATTTGTCGACAAGTATCGATGTATTTACGGGCGAAAACCTTACCAGATATTACACAAGTAATACCCGGACCGCCAAAAAGCTATGGGTAGCACTAGAAGAAGCTCAGGAAACAATTGAAATCTACAAGGACGCGGACTTCACCATTAGCACCGAAAGGACAAACGAAATCTTGGCCATCCTTACGATTATCTTCACTTTTGGCATTCCTGCAACGGTTATTGGGGCTTTTTACGGTATGAATATTCCCTTGCCCGGAGGAATCGAGACGGGTGCCTGGACGTTCTTTGGAACCTACACAACCCTTATTCTCATCATCATTGCCTCTACCCTCCCGGCACTGGGTATGTATTGGTATTTCAAGAAAAAGAAATGGTTATAAAAAAATAGCCCCCAATCGCCGGGGGCTATTTTTTATTCGCCTGGTGTTTGTGAGGCAGTGGCGGCTTTGAGGGGCCGTTCTTTTAGGAATAGTGTGAGGATTCCTGCCACGAGCATAATAGAGGAGGTGATCGTAAAGATCTGATGGAGGCTTGTCGAGAAGGCATCAATGATTTTGTCATTGTACGCCGCTTGTTTATCAGCAAGATCTTGTTTAATCTTATCTTTTGCCGGCTCCGGAAGTGGTGAACTCGCAAGGCTTGTTGCGAGGCCATCAGTTACCTTTGACTTACCATCGGGTGTATTGAGGTTTAGCAGTGTATCGGCGTCGTTGACATTGCTGAGCATCTGGCTGGCTGCTGGCGACTGTTTGAGTGTCTGAACATACGGATCGTTCGACATATCACCAAGCACATTAGTAATCCCAAGAGTCAGCATGCTGCCAAATATTGCCACGCCGATCGTTGAACCAAGTCCACGAAATAGTTGGTTTGCGCCCGTCACAACACCGAGGTGCTTTTGATCAAATTCATTTTGAATAGCGACATTGAGCAGTGGCATGGCGGCACCAAGTCCGGCACCGATAAAGACCATGATGATCGCTTCTTGTAGGAAGGTGCTCGATGGGTTGAGCGTGAGGAGTGCGCCAATCGCTACTGTACCGACAGCAAATCCAGCCACCATGATTCTTTTATACTTTCCTGTTTTTGACACGATTTGACCCGAACCAATACTGACTGCCATAAGGCCAGCAATCATAGGAAGAAGCATCAAGCCAGATTGTGTTGGCGATGCGCCAAAGACCTGTTGGTTAAATTGGGTGAGATAAAGAATCGAACCAAGCATGGCTGCACCAACAAAGGTTGCGATGGCCATGATGAGCAAGAAATTCTTGTTCTTGAAGAAATCGAGCTGAAGAATCGGCTCCTTCACGCGTCGCTCTACCATGATAAATCCTGCAATCGAAAGGGTGACAACAGCAAACATAATTGTCCGAAGTGTCAGAAGATTCATACCCGTCGAGCTAAGGAAGTTAGCAAAGATCTTATCTGTATTATCGACAGCTAGGACAAGTGTTGCGAGGGCGAGTGCCAGAAGACCGGCACCGGCATAGTCGACTTTCGGTTTATTCTCATGCTTGAGGGGCGGACAAAATATTGCAATGATCGCGAGAGCCGCAATGCCCACCGGAACATTGATAAAGAACGTCCAACGCCAGTCAGTGGTTAGCCCGAGAAACGCGTGGGGTTCGGTAAGGAATCCTCCAAGAAGTGGTCCGACAATAGAGGCGACGCCAAAGACCGCACCAATCATTCCCTGCCATTTTCCCCTCTCGCGTGCCGCAAAAAGATCACCGATAATGGTAAAGGCATTTGCCGTCAGAATACCACCACCGATACCCTGGAGTGCTCGATAGAAGATGAGCTGTTCGATACTGGCGCTTGTTCCACTCAGAAGTGATCCTACTGTAAAGATAAGAACTCCCGTGATAAGCATGTTTCGCCGACCAAACATATCGGAAAACTTACCAGCGATTGGTGTCGTAATTGTCGTGGTAATAAGATACGCCGTGACAACCCACGCGAGTGAAGAGAACGAGTTGAACTCTTCGACAATCTTACCGAGTGCTGTTGAAATAATGGTTTGATCAAGTGCCACCAAGAAAAAACTGGCCATGACCGACACCATAATGATGAGCTTGTTACGCAAGCTAAGATGGTGATGCATAGTGCTATCTACTCCTTATCTTTATTGTTTTCCATTGCACGGAAACTTTCAACCTGAGCAGTCATATGTTGCACCATTTCTTGGAGCGTCTCTTCTCTGAGGAGCCCGAGAAATCCGCCGTCCGGAGAACCAACGACATACAAACGATCACCTTCTTCGATACCCAATTCTTTGCGAGCATCTGCAGGGATGACGATCTGGCCTTTTGTACCAACAGTCGCCGTACCGTAAAGTTTTTTGTTGTGCATTGGGATTTTGCCCATAGTTAAACGTTTCCTTTTACCCTATTGTATACCAAGTATGAAAAGTATGTCAAGTATGAAATTAATTTCCCTCTTTTTTATAGATAAATGAAGAGTATATTAGTCTATAGCGAATAGTAAGGAGACCGTATGACAGATTTTCAGGCTGCCCAGTCGCTATTGATGGTACGCCCCACAAGTTTTGGATTTGACAAAGAAACCGCTCAGTCGAATGCCTTTCAACATAAACCAACGATTCCTCATAGAGAGGTGCTTGAGCGAGCTAATACTGAGTTTCAGGAAGCCGTTGAAACACTTCAAAATTATGGGGTACGCGTGATTGTTTTTGAAGACGCCCCTACCCCAGAAAAACCCGACGCCGTTTTTCCAAATAACTGGCTGAGCACGTGGTCGGATGGAACAATATATCTTTATCCGATGGCCACTGAAAGTCGCCGGATAGAGCGAACGAGTGCGGTAATTGATCTTTTGCGGGAACAATGGGAAGTCTCACATATTATTGATCTGTCTGCTTCAGAGAACGAAGGAAAATATCTTGAAAGTACCGGCGTTATGATTTTTGATCATATACATAAAATCGTATACGGATGTCTTTCGATCAGGTGCGATGAAGAGCTTTTTGCCACACATGCAACATCTCTTGGCTACAAATCAGTTATTTTTCATGCGGTTGATAACGCAGGTATTCCTATTTATCACACGAATGTTCTGATGGGCGTTCAATCTCAAACTGCAGCAGTGTGTCTTGATGTCATAAAAGATCCAAACGAGCGCGAGCTGGTGATTAAAACGCTCGAAGAGACTGGACATGTTGTCATACCGATAACTGAAGCGCAGATGGGTGCATTTTGTGGGAATATTTTGGAAGTAAAAAATACCGCCGGCAAGCATTTTATTGCGCTTTCGCAGACTGCATACGATAATTTCACCGCCGAACAACGTTCACTTTTGTCACAAACGGCAGAGCTCATTCCCCTCGCAATCCCCACAATTGAAACAATCGGTGGCGGAAGCATTAGGTGCATGATGGCCGAAATATTCCTACCGAAAAAGAAAATTACTTAGCCGTCTGTGCTGTTTCTAGGAGTTCCGTGTGCAGGCCAGCAGCATTCGCTGCATCGACAAATGCCTTCATATCTTGGGCGAATTCCGGCCGAAAATGCATCAGGACAACATCACCCGGCCGCAGCTTGTTACCAATCTGATATTGCATCGCTCCACCATTTGCTTTGGCTATCCATGTAACAACTGCTCGCATGCCACAATCAACGGCAGCCTTTCTCATCGTATTTGAGTATGCACCTCCCGGTGGGCGAAAAAATGTAGGACGCTTCCCATAATGCTGTTCGATGTAATCCGCCATGCCACAGATTTCATTCTTTTGCTGCTGATACCCTTGAGTTGTGACCATCCTCGTATCGTGACCAAGCGTATGATCCTCTACGATCGAACCCTGAGCGGTAATTTGCTTGAAAAAATCGGGGTTATTCGCAATGAAAGCTTTCGACAAAAACAGGCTGGCCTTTATGTTATTTTTTGCCATAAGATCCACCACGGATGGATCTTTGAATGCGCCGTCATCAATCCCAAGAAAAACCACCTTCTGTTTTGTAGGAAGATTGGTGATAACAGGTGCCATGCCGTTAACAATCGGTGGCAGCGTGAAGTCCGGCGTATAGACGGGAGGCGCCGAGGGCTTGTGGGTAATCTGCTTAGGAACGATTGTCAGTTTGTGCGCAGGCTTTTCGGGCGACTTCGTCCCATCCCCAGCAGTACGAGATAATTCCCACATCACCGCACCCGCAATCAAAATCGCCGCGATAACTCCAAGAATAATATAGTGATGCTTAGCAGGCCGTATCTTATCCATACCTACTCAGCATACTCCCCACCCAACAAGGGGGCAATCTCGTCTTTTACGGACACCTAACGTTTTTTGAGGAAATAATAACCGAGTCCAAGCGCCGAAAGCCCACTGATTGCCACGACGATCCAGAACATATTGGGATTATCACCACCCGGGACAGCAACATTCATACCAAAGAGTCCTGCGAGCATGGTCGGGATAGTCAGTGCCAATGTAATAACGGTCAGCAGACGAATCGTTTCGTTCAACCGCGTGTCCATGACGGCGCGATAGGAGTCCCGTACATTGGTAATAGAACGAAGAAGGCTTTTACAGCGCGATATCAACTGCTCGACATCGATGGAAAGCCCTTCGACCAAATCTCTATCATTTTCATACAGCCGTAAAAGACCACCGCCAAGCAGATTTTCAAGCGATGTGTTAGTCGGAATGAGTGCATCGAGATAATCGTTAAGTTTGCGTTCGTAGCCAACAATTGCCGCAATATCCTTTGCATGAAGAGTGGTAACATCACTTGTCGCCGCACGCATCTGGCGATTGATCGAGGCAACTCTTGTCTGATATTGCTTGGCGATGGTATCGATCATAAGCAAAAAGAGCTTGGTTTGCTGCGTCGTCGGAGCACTATTTTTGTCGATAAATGGTTGCCATAATCGGCCGAGTGAGTCGCGACTGACAGTCACCATAAATTCACTCCCAAGCGCAAAGAGAATCGGAGTCGTGAAATCATTAAAATTATCGTCATTAGCCGGCAATCGGGTGATAAAGTATGTCCAGCCAGAGTCTAGCTCGACACGCGGCACTTCGTGTGGGTCAAGAGTATCCGCAAGAATATCGACATCAAGTCCCCACTTTTGCATGAGGGCTAATTCTTTTTCATCAGGCTTTTCACAGCGAACCCAGCTGCCAGGCTGCAAGTCGGAGCGTTCCTTCAAGGTTGGACGATAATTTGTTGAACGCAAATAACTAATCATGCCCTCATGATACACCAGAGAGCAAATTGATGCGAAATCGGCTAGCCGATAGTAATCTGTGAAGGACGACGGCTAAAGATACCTATGAGGACGCCACCGATAACTGCATAAATAAGCAATGCGACCAGTGTTGTCAGATCAAAGACACTATGTGCTGGTCCTGCCTGTACGATTTCGGTTCCAGGTTGACCAAAAATCCCAGCAAACGGTGCAACAAAGATATAACTTGTATTGTAGATCCAAGCGACAAACGGCACAAAAGGGTTTGCACCAAAAAGCAAAAAGAGGAAGCGGAATCCCAGCAATACGTCAATGATCCCGAAAATAAATGAAACGATGACAATCATAGTAAAGATTCTCCAAAGGATTGATATGTTTTTATCTTAGCACAAGCTGTAATGCAATAAAACACGACCCTGAAATTGATCATCTACTGGTGCCAAATAGAGAGAAGTTTTGTTTTGTACGTATTGAGAGTATTGAGATTTTGCGAGTGGAGTGGTGTCGGAAGTGTCTCTAATGTAAACCATCCTGAAGCATCAAATTTGTCTGGCTCATTGATTTTTGCCTCATTTGGATCAATGCGAACCGCAAAATCGAGCGCCACCCAATGGGTTGGCGTACCATCTGCTAATATGCGAAACACATCTCTAAATCCTAGAAAATCTATCTTTTTAGGCTTCGCCGAATATTCTTCCTCGACTTCTTTTCGCACATTATCTTCGGCAGTTAATCCCCAATCGAGTCCTCCGCCTCCAATATCCCAAGTGCCTTGCTCATCTCTGGCTTTTGGGCTTCGTTTGGCCATGAAAATATTTCCCGCTCCATCATGACAGATAAAACATGTCGTCACCCCGACAAAGCTTGTCCCTTTGTGTGTTCTGATCATCTCTGGAGATAGCGCGCTTTTCATATTGCTCAGTATACCAAGAAAAAGTTGCCGCTCTATTGTCTAAGCATCGGGTTGCATCTTTTCAAGGAATAATTTAAGAGCAGCAAATGGCTTGATTTGAAGATAAGTCTTTTTGTCGTCTTCCGCGCTGAGTTCTGCGCGCGTCATATCATATCCTTCGGGGATAAATATTCTATCCCACCCAAATCCGCCTTCACCTGCAGGTTGCGCCGCGATCTCACCCTTCATACTTCCTTCAAAAAAAGTTACTTCCCGACCATCATAATACCCAAAAACACATCTTGCGACAGCTTCTCGCGGCATACCATCGAGCATCCGACATATTATTTCCAGAGGAACCTCATCGACCAAGAATTTTATAAATGTGCCGGGGAAACGACCGAGGGCCACAAACTCAAGTGCAACATCCTCAACAAGCACAGGAGACTGAACTTTTTGGTACGCTTGACGCACTTTGTGATCAACAATCGTTCGCAGATCCAATGACTGCAACTCATCCAATTCAATCTTTTCGTGCTTCACCGGCGAATCAAGAAACTTCGCTAGATAATCTGCTTTTTTCTGATTTCCGGTAATAAAAATAAGGTCAGTCATAAACTTAGTATATAGATTACGATGAGGTTTACCTATTGAAAATCGGGGGAGGAGAAGCAGTACTTCATACCACTTCTCCTCCCCGGTTCTCTGCTTACTCGGTGTAGAACCGTCTCCACTCTGCCTTGGTGCCCTCGTAGTCAAGACGCTGCTCCCGCTCACCCGGAAGAACGGGCTCGGGAAGCTCAACACCATCGACCGCCAAAATGGCGTAGATGGGACCAACGACACCGATGGCTGAATCTACTTCGGCTTGGTGTACACGCAGCGTCAGTCGAGACATGAAGCCATCGAGGTCGATCGAAGAGGGCGAAACATCGGCAAAGATCCACTCGCCCCAAGGAGTCCACAGACGGTCAGGAGTACCGTAGTAAAACTCCAGGTGCAGGCCGTTGAGAGTCCGACTGTGGTACGGGTTGGGTCCGGATGCGCGGTAAACCACGCTGGATCGATTCTCCCCGAGAACATGTTCATCGAAGAGCGCGGTGAGTCGTTTGATCTGTGACATCAATGCCAATTTGTCGTCATCGGTCAGGACGGGTCGAGTTGCGCCACTTTCGGTCACGCGCCTTCTCCTTGTCGTAGAATCCCCTATTGAGATCTATGCAATTTTTAGATAATCGCAATTCAATAGAGGGCTAGCAGAAAACAACATAAACTTGGTGAACACGTCACTAGTTTGTCTTATATTATAATAATTCCATATCTATGTCAAAGTTATTGCTCTACGGAAAGCTATCTCATGCCAGCCTCGCGGTGGTCTACAAACGCAAAAGTTGGTCCCGAAAAGACTCATATTGTTCCTCGAAAGGCACCGTACCATCAATAACGATAAGATTTTCGTCTTCTGTCGGAGGTTCAATCATTTTCATGTGCTTTTCTATCTGTGCTTTCATTGTTTCGTAGTCATGTTTTTGCTGATCGGGCGTATGATCTCTGTCTTGACCTCGCTGAAGCGCTACATCAACTGGGGTTTTCACCCAAAGAATGACAGGAATTGCGCCATTATCGCTCCCGAGTCTTGATGTTTTATCACGAATTGCTCGTTGATTTTGTTGGACATCGTATATAACAGAAGTACCCGATTTCAACACTTGAACCGTTGCGTAGTCGAGCGCCTCAAATATTACTTGGCCAAGCAGTCCTGTCTCCACATCAAATTCCCTGGCTTTATCATGGCTTCCAAACATATGCATACGAAGCGCATCGGCATTGAGGCGAGTAGCACCCAACTTTTCCGCAAGTCGTGTCGTAAAATACGTTTTTCCAGATCCCGGGTGACCGAGAGACATGAAGAGATATTTAGTCATAAAATAAGTTTATCAAAGTCAGTGAAATAGCCCTAGTTCAGGGTTTACGATTGAGAAAGGAGATTTCTATTTAGACTTACCGTTTAAATATTTACCGGCAATACTAAGGGCAAAAGAAGGCAGGATAATAAACACATCGATAACAAGAAGTTTCATGAGTACTTCACTTAAGGTGGAGTCTGGTTTGTCCGGGCCCGACCCTGTAAGGACGACTAGTATTCCTAAGATGCCGAATAGAAGTGATGCGTAGATAAATACTCGTGTTGCTACTTTTTGCATAATCTTAGTATACCAGAAGAAGGTTAGCACTTATGCATTCGGAGTTTGTTCAAGTGAACACTGCGTAGGAGTCTCCATCGACCCTCTAAATGCTCTCCCTAATTCCGTCTGCACAGGTATGAGGTATTTTCTCTTTGGGCGTTCCGCCTCTACTTCATCAATATCTTCAACTTCACTTTCTATGACACCAACTGTTTCAAGATGTTTAAGAATTGGATATAAAGCCCCAGACTTAATACCGCTACACTTTATAATCTCATATCCGTATGCTTGTGGAGGGATATCATTCTCCTCACTTTTTGCCCAACGACACGCCAAGCAGGCGAGAGCTCTCGCTCGTTGAGATGAACGGTGTTTAATAAGATCATTGTTCCAAAGAAATTCTTGGCTCGAGGACAATTCATAATTTGACATAACTAGTACAAAACTCTATACGATCAGAGTCATGCTGTCAAGTTGCGGTAGATATCTCCACAGCTTACTCACTCTCTAGATTTGTGAACTAAATGGAAGCGTTTGGATGTAATCCTTCATAAATTGCCAATCTGGAGAGCTATCTCTGCATGGAAGTTTTATCTTCAGTCTTTTTAACGACTTGTTGGCTTGTCTGCCGTAATTAAAACGATATTTTTCTCGCCTAATTAATGTAGCTATAAATAAAAGTACCGAGGCATCCAGTTTTTCTTTTGGATCTAGGTAGTACATATCCCGCCCGCTATAGTATTCATCTTGCTGGTAAAAGGTAGCTAAAACAGACCCTCCCGCGGCGACAGATATAGTATTTCCTGGATTGGGCTTCAAAGTAGATAACTTCTCTACAACCGCAGTCGTTCCATTATTTCGTGCTGTTCTCGACACAAATCTTATAGAATTTTTAGTATGTTCGGAGACTTCTTTCATGTGCACAAGCTCTAAATTAACGCCATACCTTACATTAAATATACTTCCAATCTCAAAGTACTCCCAATCTTTCACCACCAGATCAGCAGTTGGAAGATCTTTTGCAGGCTCGAGCGTTCTCTCAATTGATTTAAAGTTGATATTTCTTACCCAGTCTTTTGGAATTTCCTTTGGAACTAAGAGCCTTTTGAGCCTGTTCCCTTTTGGTTTGCGATTATAGTTAAACTTAAACCTGTTTTGAGTTATACAGAATGCGTAAAATATCTTCTCCTCTAGTGACATTTCACGCTTAGGTATAAGCACGTACACGTTACTGTTGGGAACAAAAGATTCTGTCGACACATACGAATAGGTATGGCTCCCCTGTCCATCTGTAGAAACGTAGATATTATTCTCTGAGAAAATGTATTTTTTTGGAATAAGCCGTTTGTCGACATAGGAATCAATCGAGCTCTCTTGCTTATAGGACGGTCTCACAAAATGAATGTGGTTTTCCGTAAGTCTGACACGAGAATGAGAGACTTTATTTGCAGATATTCCATGATGAAACTCAAATAAATCTTCGAGTGCAGCTAAATCAAGATCATTCTTCTTGACCATACGTCTCCTCGAGTCCGCTTACTTTAAATACGACAAACTTCTTAATCGAATCAGCAAAATCATCAACGGACAACTGCGAGTAGTCTGTCTCCATATATGCTTCTGCACACCATTCGTCATCCGCTGTGACAACTTTCTTGACACTCAGTCCTGGCACATCTTTATGATTACGATAATTCGCAATCCACTGCTTCTTGATTTCACTCTCAAACACACCGAACAGGTCAATTCGTCCTTTGTTTTTTCTTTTTACAAATCCATCATTTTTGTAATAGCCAAAGTACACTTCTTTATCTGCAGGGTGAGGTCTTTTGGCGGTGAAAACCATGACGCATGAAACAACACCAACCTTTGAGTTGAAAAATAGCTCATCCGGCATAGAAAATACTGCCTCAAGAGTATGGCTCTTTAGTATCTTCTTTTTATATTCCCAAACTTTCCCACTTGTAGCCAAAGCCTCTTGCATAGGAACGATTGCCACACACCGTCCACCCTGCTCAAGACACTCGAGGTTTGCGAGTATAAACTCATATTCATCGGTATCAGTTTTTTTATCAGACTTATACGGAGGATTAAGCAATCCAACCGTAGGATGCTGTGTCTTAACGGCCGTCTTGATATCATCGTCAAAACAGCTACCTAAGTAAATATTAGTCTTGCCATCTTGGTGGATAAACATATTCGAGCAAGCTAACGGAAAAATCTTATCGGAATATTCTACTCCGATCAGTTGCTTTGACTTTACACTTGATATTCTTTCTTCGTTATCTTTTGCATCCTCTATCATGATTTTCATTGCCGAAACTAAAAATCCACCAGTTCCGGTACAGTTGTCATATACGACACTGTCTTTGTTAACCTCAGCTAGTTCAGCCATGAATTCTGTTATATGAGGAGGAGTAAGGACAATACCCAATCCTTTGTCTGAGTTTGCGTAACGCAAAAATTCTATGTAGAGCTGACCAAGAACGTCGTAATACTGGTGATTTCTGATGAAGTCTTTGATATTCTCGTTAATATCAGTAATTACCTCTTTTAACGCATCGACAGCCGTACCGCTATTTCTTGACAGGGTGGTGTTGGTCTTGATGAAGTCAAAACGAGCATCTAGCACTTCTAGTTTCTTATCTCCAACCTCATCATTCTCAAATTCGTTATGAACAGTGGATATGAGGTAGTTTGCAAGCTGTTTTGGGTCGCCATATGACACATAGGAGTTTACAAAGCTTTCATTCTCAAGCGCAATTAAAGCACAGCTTATCAACAATGCTCTTTCGTCTTCGGCAATTTTCCACTTATGTAGCTTGTCGTTAAGCGACTTAGAGAAATTAATCAAAGTTTGGTAGTCTTGCCTAAACTTTTCAGGACTTTTAATATAACCTCTGTAGTAATTATCTAGAGGTAAAAGTATATCATCGAATATGGGCGTTGCGACTTGTTCGCCTTTGAGCTGAAGATAATGAGAGATCTTCATGTTTTGAGGATCCTCACCACTAACTGCAATACTTAAGACATCAAACCCTTTGGAGAGGAATGAGCTGTATAGTAACGAACCATCAACCGCATAATCAACATATTGATCTTTGGTAGCACTTTCGTGCTTTGCCGTACTTGCCTTGCATTCAACAGCTATTAAAAAATCGGGATTCTTTCGGCTTTGGATTATAAAGTCCGGTCGGCCTTTGCCAGTACCTGCTGTTTTAGATGCGGCGTTTAGCAGTTTATTAATTTTGTCGTTCTTAGACGACTGCCTTTCGTAGATCCAGTCATGCGCATTCTCACCCAAAGCTACAGAATCGGCATATTGTGAGGTGAATTTTTCGAATATTGTCTCGGTATTTGTTTCATTTTTCGCTAGACCCATACGCTTATTCTACTACATGAGAGGTCGCATACCATCACAGAGTGCTAGCATGAGATACAAAACAAAAGAACCATTCAAAATGATGGTTCTTTTTGTTATAGAAAATAATTTTGGCTCCGGCGACTGGGCTCGAACCAGTGACCTATTGGTTAACAGCCAACCGCTCTACCGCTGAGCTACGCCGGAATACTTTGGGTATTATACCTGTAAAATGGCGGATTGGTCAAGAGATACTACCCGATATAGCGAACATCGTCGGATGAAAGCCGAAGCAGACCTTCGTCGTGACGTCGTTGGTCGAGATAGTGTGCGGTAAATCCAACAGAACGACTAAGGACAAAGAGGGCGTTGAAGAATTCTATCTCGACGAGAGTGTTGAGCTGCAGTTCGTCATACCCGAGCTCTGACTCGAGGATATCAAGCATAATTGCAGCGATAACACCATCGACATTAAGAATAAGGTTGTCTTTTTTTGCGGTCGTAATATCGGCGACAGAGAGTGCAAACTTGAGGTAACGATCACCATTTGTGTTCTTGGAGAATTGCAGCAGTGCTTTCACACGCGGATCAGGCGCATCGATACGGTATTTTTTATGACCGATTCCTGGGATTGCTTGACCCTCCCGGGCAAAACTTTCGGTAAACCCTTGGGCGGTTTGTTGATTCTTGACACCGCTGAGCCAATTTCCTGCTGCAGCATTGATCGCTCCGCCAAATCGCGGCCCGATAGTGAGCAGCCCCGCCGATAAACTCGATACGAGATCTTTGCCGGCACGCGCAGCAATAATGGTATTAAGCGCACCAGAAACGTATGGGCCATGATCAACGAGTAGCCGAAGTACGTAGTCAGTAAATTCCACTGCGCGCACGGATTTGACTTGCGTTCCAAGAAGTAGTGACAATACGAGTGATCCCATCTCTTGCGATTCGATGGTTTTGAGTAGACCTTCTCCGAGGAGCTGTGTCTCGCCAGCACGATCTCCTGAAATGTGACTAACGATAAGACTTCGACGTCGAGGACCGATGGTGAGATCCGAGGGCTGGAATACACCTTTGTATTTGCGAAGGTTTTTGGAAACATCAGCAAACGTATCACATACAATAGTTCCGCTTTTTTTCAGAACGGCTTTTTTTGCCGCTGCGGATTCGTCTTCATTGCCTGCGAGCGCTTTGGCATGGCCAAATTGCGGAGGAGTTTCAAAAAGCTCGGCGACACTTCCGGCAATGTAGGCGATAATGTCTTTCTTGAGCCTTCCCTGCTGTTGGAGCTCGGCGATTTTGTATTCATCATCGCCCCCGAGTTCGCCAAAATAGACGATTCGCTTTGTGGATGGATCTGCTTCAGCGAGCAATAGTGCTTCGGCTGGACTTGTCAGTGGATAGCGATCACCACCCAGCGCAAAGGCGAATGATATACCAAGGCCTGAAGATGTCACCGTGTGAATGAGTTCGTTAACGATACCACCGGATGTCGAAACCACTGCCGTGTCGCCCGGTGTAATAATACCTGCATCGGTAATGCGAGCATGCTGAGTCCCACCAATTGCACCAAGTTTTGCAACACCCGGAATAAGCAAGCCAACGGATGACGGACCAACCAATAAAATATTACGCCTCTTAGCCAATTTCAGTAGCTCAAGTGAATGGCGCTCTGGTGTTTGCTCAGCAAAGATAGTCGCCACGCACACGTTGGGCAATATATCGATAGCCTGCTTCATGGATGTCAGGACACGACGAGCAGACTGAAAATTGACTACTGCCTGGCAACTTTCGCGGATGGACTCAGACAACTTTTCAAGATTTGGATAAACAGGAATAATGATCTCGCTTTGTCCCCAGAAGTAGCGTTCTTGCTTGCGCCCGCTTGCAATAATTGCCATAATGCTCGGCTGTTGTTTTCCAACCAAGAAATCATAATCCAATATCGACTGAATAATCCCGGCATGTGAACCAAGACTAATGACCTGAAGGTTTTTTAGTGAGCGAATAGTATCTATTGTTATCATTTCAAATCCTTTAATGCTGCGCTAAGGGCGTCGGGAATACTGGTCGTCGGACTATAGACTCCTCCGTAAATACCGAGCTTTCGGAGGCACTGTTCGATGTTTTTTAATCCCTCTTCTTGGTTAGGACCCCCACGGCGAACATGGACGGTAAGGTGCTGTTTTTTGAGCTGAGAAGCTTTTTCTTCAAGAGCGTCAATGATACCAGCGAATGTTGCGGCTATGTCGGTAAAGTTTGCGACAGCACCCCCAATAAACAAGACTTTTTTCTTTGCTTTTGAACTAATAATAAGATCGAGAACTTGCGAGGCGTACTTCTGCGCTTCGTGCTTGGCAGGATTTCCACTATACTCGCCGTAGTTTGCAAGCAATTTTCCCATGCCATTATTGTGCGCTTCGTCAGCAATAACGATACTTGCACCACCACCCGAAAGCAGCAAGAATAGTGCACCGTCGGGATTGATAATACTAAGACTAAACGAAGCAGCTGATTTTTTGTTAAGATCTCGAACCACTTTTTCTTGCTCCGACAAGAAGCCGGACTCACGAATATCATCATTTTTCCATGCAGAGGTAAATGGCTGGCCCGCATCATCAACTTCGACCGCACTATCCAAAATAGTGACGTCCCCCTTATTTACAATATATGGATTGATTTCCACAAGAGTAAAGTAGCCACTTTCAAAAACATCAATAAGTGCCCGAAGTGCGGTAGGTTCAAATAATAACTGCGAGGCGATCTTTGATATATTAGCCGTGTCGTCTAAGTTTTGCGTCGTAATACTTTCAGGATGAGACTCGATATCGACACCGCCTTTGCTACTATACGAGAGAGTTAATCCCTCACGCGTCTGCGCCATTGAGAGGTATCGCTCCTGATCTGGCGCATGAGTAATGTGTGGCTCGACAATAAAGTATTGGTAGCCATGAGCCGCCAACTTCTCGATAGATGGCTGAATATCGGCTCTTTTGACATCCAACATGACAAGTCCTTTTTTGAAACGACCTTTTACCGCCTGATCCACTTTAACAACATAGTGACGCTCATCACGAGGGATGTTTTTGAGATCTTTTTTCAGATCAGCAAATCGAACAGACCAGCCCTCATACGGAACTTTTAGAGCACTGGTGATAATTGATTTGGCGCGATATTCAGAAAGTTTACGACGAGGCACAAGATATCCTTTGTTCTAAAAATAGTATATCATGCCGCTTCCTGCCGGATAATATCCAGTGCCTGCCGCAAAATGGTCACTTCTTTTTTGGCTTTTGCCGACTGCTCTACTTCGCGCTTTTTTATTTCCTTTACAAGCCACTTGGTATGATCGTCTTCTTTTGGCTTTGTTGAATCTTGGCTAACTACTTCGAGTGATCGAGCAGAGTGGTCGGTTTTGCGCAGTAATCCATGAGCGATCAGCCCGTCAACATGCACGGCGACAGTTGAGACCGACTTGTAATCAAGCGCTCGCATGACCTCTCGATAACTCGGTCCGTATCCATGCTCCTTTATAAATGCGGTGAGAAATAGGAGAAGCTCTCGCTGTTTTTTACTTGGTCTTGCGCTTTGCATAATCCCCTCCAGCTATTGCGATTGCCGCCATACCCCACCAAATGATCGAAACTGTATCGTCCACCCAGACAGGGAGAAGCAATCCTATGAGCGCCAGGCCAACTCCACTTGCAAATGCCCCGAGTGCCAGCCAATCTTGTCGATAGCGCCATAACCTCGCCATAACAAAGCCAAATACTCCAATGAAAAGTGCGAGGCCAAGTAGTCCCGTTTCATGCCCAATAAAAAGATACTGGTTTTCGACAATAATCGGCGCATTCCCATAAAGCGAAGCCGACCCTGTACTTCCTACTCCAGAGCCTATTGGCTGCCGCACAAGCTGGCCTACTCCATACTGCAACGATTCTATATGGCCTTCATTTGAGCTAATGTCACTTCCTCCGTTTGGATTTTCGTGAAGGATAACATTAGATATAAAACTTGTATTACGCGCAGCAATGAGCCCACCGGCTAATACACCCAACAAGATACCCGCAATAATCCAGCTTCTTTTTGTTACTTTTTTCGTTGTTACTATTACAACAGTCAAAAGAACGGTTATCGCACCTGCGACAAGCGCGCTCCTAGAATAACTTATCCACAGCGCCACTACTGAGCAAATCCCAAATACGATCGTTGCCGCAAGAACCCAGCGCTTCTGAAGGCGCAACTTTTGCTTCACAAGAATCGCAGCCAAAAATCCTAAGGCCATCCCAGCATACGCCCCAAGCGGATTTGGTCCCCTGAGTGTGCTATTGACGCGAATATAATCAGGATTTTTATCAACCGTAAGATACGGCGCTATTGTATCTTTACTATAGCCAATATGAGTGAGGATATCCGCTGGCAAAAACAGCTGCAACGTCGCAAACACAACGACGACTGTCGCCCCTATTCCGGCTGCGATCACCAGAGAGCGACGCGCCTGAGGCAGAGCAAGCACCGCGACATACACAAGACTAAAAAACAGCACATACCGAAGATCAATCGCCAGGCCAGCCATTGTCGCTACTTGTCCTTGCCAAAGTACGGCCATAATGATCAGGTGAAGCGCAGTATAGGCGATAATTAGCCGGAAAATCCAATCTTTTACCAAAACTTTCCAGAGAGAATGTCGTACGACGATAGCAACGGCCACAGGCACGAGAAGCAACATCAACAGCTCTTTCCACGACTTAATAAGGAGGTCATAGTCAGGTAACAGCATACTAAGCCCCACGCTTAAGGGTGCATGGAATACAATCCCTAGGAATATAACAAGTAAGGTAATAACATATGCTTGTTCAAGCCGTGATGCCTTCATTACCTACTAGTGTAGCGAAAAAATGCTATAATAACAGCCAAGAATGCCATCAAAAAACACTAAATTTTATAGCCTCATACTCATCCTTGCTGACTTTCTCATGCTGCTTGTGGCGTTTGGTGTCGCCTACATTCTCCGCGTTCAATTCGATCCACGCCCTCTTGTGAGTCAAGTGTATGCACAGCAATTCTTCACGACATTCGCCTACTTGGCTCCGTTTTGGATCATTATTTTTGCGTCGCTCGGTCTTTACCAAGCAACGGTCTATAATCGCCGTCTCGTTGAGTGGGGGAAGATCGCGGTCGGTGCTTTTATCGGAATCCTTCTGGTCATCGGATGGGAATATATTAGTGGACAGCACCTTTTTCCGGCCCGATTAGTTGCCGCATATGCACTCCTCGCCTCTTTCCTTCTTCTCGTAGCCGAGCGAGAGATTCTTCGCATTACCCGAAGTCTGCTCTTTTATTTTGGACGCGGAATCAGCCGCGTATTGATCGTGGGTGATTCACCAGCAACTCGTGATATTGCCGATAATTTGTCGAATACCTACAAAAGCGGTTACAAGGTCGTCGCTATTGCTGGGCCAAAAAAAGCTATCCCACCAGGACTTGATGTAAAGCACTTCACTTCGATTGATGCCGCACTCAAAGACATCAAAAATCTCTCGGTGACAACGATTATTCAAACAGATCTTTACGATTCTGCGGACCGCAATCAGCGCATATTAGGAGCTGCTCAGACCAATCATATTAGCTATAGTTTTATCCCAGGTGAGGCGGAGTTTTATGCGGGTAAAAATACTGTCGATGTATTCCTCGGCTATCCTATGATTTCAGTGAGCCAGACACCACTTATCGGGTGGGGGGCTATCATGAAGCAGATTTTCGATACGATCGCCGCGTTACTTTTGGTTATTGTTCTCTCACCCGTGTTTGTTATATTAATACTCCTCCAGCTCGTTCTTAGCCCTGGTCCGATCTTTTATGTGAGCAAACGACTAAGCAAATTCTCCGAGCCTGTCAGCCTCATAAAGTTCCGTAGTATGAGCGCAAAATATGGCAAACGCGATGCTGCGATTGAGTTTCGCGAGATGGGTCGCGAAGACTTGGCACAGGAATACGAGAAAAATCGTAAAGTAGAAAACGATCCACGCGTGACATGGTTCGGCAAGTTTCTCCGTCGCTCCTCTCTCGATGAATTACCCCAGATATTTAACGTTCTTAAGGGTGACTTGAGTCTTGTTGGCCCACGCCCAATCTTGCCGCAGGAAGCCAAGTTTTCACCCAGCCGTACTGCACTTTTGCATAGTGTGAAGTCGGGTGTGACAGGTTTGTGGCAAGTCTCGGGCAGAAGCAACCTTTCATTTGATGAGCGAATCGAACTAGAGCTATTTTATGCACAAAACTGGAGTTTCTGGCTCGACATAAAAATCCTTTTTAAGACAATCGCTGTTGTACTTCGTAAGCGAGGTGCCAAGTAGCATGAAGCAGCCCAAGATTGCTATCGTCTGTGAATTTTTGATCGTCATGGGAGGCGCCGAGCGAGTCGTGTACGAACTTCACAAAGCATTTCCGCAAGCTCCGATTTATACCGCCATGTACGACGAAGATCGTGTTTTGCCAGAGTTTAAGGATCTCGACATTCGCACAACATGGTTGCAAAAAATACCAAAGCCTCTCAGGAAAATGTACAAGCTATTTCCGACATTGCAGGTAAAAGCATTCCGTGATCTTGATCTGAGTGAATTCGATATTATCATTACCAGCTCATACCTCAACGCAAATCAAGTGCAAAAAACACGCGACGATCAAGTTATTATTTCTTATTGTCATACACCTGCACGGTATTATTGGAGTCACTATGAGGAATACAAAAAAAACCCAGGTTTTGGCAAAATCGATCCGTTGATTCGCCTGCTGATTCCCTTGTTTGTACCGCACCAACGAAAACTTGATTATGAGGCTGCCCAAAAAGTAGATGTTTTCATTGCCAATTCGACTGAAACACAAAAGCGCATAAAAGAATATTACGGAAAACCATCGACAGTTATCCATCCGCCCGTTGATGTCGATCGGTTCGAACCCTCTAGAGAACGCGGAGATTACTATATGACCATGGGGCGGCAGCTTCCCTACAAACGCTATGACCTGGTCGTCGAAGCCTGCACAAAACTCGGTGTGCCGTTGAAGGTGTTTGGCAAAGGTCCTGCGCACGATGAACTTGTTGCAAAGGCCGGCCCCACGGTGACATTTTATACCGATCGATTTGGGGATGCTTCTGACGCCGAGCTGGAGAAAGCACTTAATCATGCAAAAGGCTGGATATATGCTGCCGAAGAAGACTTTGGTATTGTTCAGGTCGAGGCGCTCGCTGCGGGTGCACCGGTTATAACTTATGGAAAAGCAGGCGCACTTGATATCGTAGATGACGGGACAAGTGGCGTACTGTTTCATGAGCAAACTACCGAGGCAATTATGAAAGCAATCGTCAAAGCCGAGCAAACAACCTTTCTCCCTGGCACGCTCAGACGCAAGGCAAAACGCTTTGACAAAGGGCTTTTTGCTACCAAAATTCGTAAAGTAATAGGCGACCAGCTTCGCTAAGTAAGAGGAAAAATGCATATTCTTGTCACGGGCGGCGCCGGATATATCGGCAGCCACACAGTCATCGAACTACTTCACGCCGGCCATACGGTCGAGATCATAGATGATCTTTCAAATAGTAGCAAGGAGGTCGTAGGGCGAATTGAGGAAATAACTGATAAAGAAGTCCCCTTTCATATCATAGATCTCAAAGAGTCAGCCAAAGTTCGAGCCGTCTTTGCAGCCACGAAATTTGACGCCGTCATTCACTTTGCCGGCCTAAAGTCAGTCGGTGAATCAACCCAGAATCCGCTTCATTACTACCGGACTAATATCGATTCTGCGCTCACATTACTTGAAGCTATGCAAGAATACAATGTGACGCGCCTTGTATTTAGCTCGTCTGCCACTGTATACGGCGAAGCTACTATTCCCTATATCGAGACTCAACCCGCCGGTCGAGGCATCGCAAGTCCCTATGGTCAGACTAAATATATGATTGAGCAAATTCTAAAAGATACAGCGGCAACCAATCCTTCTAGTCAATTTACCGTCCTTCGTTATTTCAATCCAATCGGGGCACACCCTAGCGGCAAGTTGGGCGAAGATCCAAGTGGTGTTCCTAATAATCTCATGCCGTACATCACCCAAGTTGCAACGGGAAAGCGTCAGCATTTGTCTATTTTTGGCAATGATTATGATACGGTTGACGGAACTGGTGTCCGAGATTATATTCACGTAGTTGACTTGGCGAAGGGTCACCTCGCAGCACTTGAGAGAAGCACCCCAGGATGGTCAGCATACAATCTAGGTTCCGGCAAAGGTACCTCAGTACTTGAGCTTGTCCATGCTTTTGAAAAAGCAACCGGAGTTCCTATTCCTTACGAGTTTGCCCCCAGGCGACCCGGTGATCTTCCGGAGTATTATGCCGACGCGACAAAAGCCCTGAGGGAGTTGCACTGGAAAACAGAAAAAACAATTGAGGACGCCTGTGCTGATTCGTGGCGATGGCAATCTAAAAACCCCCAAGGATACGAAAATTAATCGTTACTATTCAACTGTCACACTTTTTGCCAAATTGCGCGGCTGATCGACGTCATTACCTCGCTTAACCGCAACATAATATGCAAATAGCTGTTGAACGATATTAAGTACGATAGGTGCAAGAATGTTCGCTTTTGTATTTATCCGAATCACTGCTTCGGCATCTATTTGCTGCTCACTGTTGGTGATAGCAAGGATATGTCCGCCACGAGCATTGATCTCACTCAAATTGCTTATTGATTTATCAAATAGCCACCCTTCTGCGAGTAACATGACTTCAAAAAATCGATCGTCGATAAGTGCGATTGGGCCATGCTTCAGCTCACCCGCAGCATAGCCTTCTGCCTGGATATAGGACACTTCTTTAAGTTTGAGCGCTCCTTCTAACGCAACAGGAAACAAGGTATCACGACCCAGGAATAAAGCGTGCTCATATTGCACATATTTTTCGGCTTGGTTTTTTATTAACTCTTTATAATTCTTTATTACAGATTTAATTTCAGCTGGAAGTTGTGCAAGTTCATCCACAAATGCTGCCGTCGACTGAATACTTGCACCCTTTGCCTGCGCGAGCTGAACACCAAACATACTCATCGCAGCAACTTGCGAGGTGAATGCTTTGGTACTGGCAACAGATATTTCCGGCCCCGCATGCACATAAATACCTCCATCCACCTCACGAGCAATCGTCGAACCGACAGCATTAATTATCCCAAGAGTCTTAACTCCGCGTCGTTTGATTTCACGGAGACAGGCTAAAGTGTCGGCCGTTTCTCCCGACTGTGAAACAACAAGCGCAACACTATGCGCAGGAAGGTGGAATGACCGATAACGAAGCTCTGATGCGACCGCCACATCAACCGTCAGACCATCGACCAGCTGCTCCAAATAATACGATGCCAAAAGCCCTGCATAGTATGCAGTTCCGCACCCTATAATCGTCACGTGCTCAATACTGCGAAGTTCTTCCGGACTAAGATTCAGACCACCCAGCTGCACTCGATGCTCGTCCTTTACAACACGGCCATTGAGGGTGGCCTGCAGTGTATCAGGCTGCTCGCATATTTCTTTGAGTAAGAAATGATCGTAGCCTTGCTTTTGGATAGATTGCATATCGACTTCTATTTTTTCAACATGCGCATCAATCGGTGTCGCATCGAGGTCTTCAAGCATAACTTGATCGGCCTGACATATCGCCATCTCACCATCATTGAGATAGATTGCTTGAGTCGTGTAGCCGACAAGCGCAGACGCATCGCTCGCAATAAGCGTCTCTCCATTACCGACACCAATAATAAGCGGGCTGCCTTTGCGCGCGACAATTATCTGCGGCTCACGGGTCGAAACAACAGCTATACCGTACGTACCGACAACTTGATGAAGTGCGCTTGCGACTGCTTCTTTAAGTGAGGTTTTACCAGTATAAAAAGAATTTATAAGCGCCGCCAGCACCTCTGTATCTGTTTGACTGACAAACGCATGCTTCTTTAGCTGAGATTTTAGTTCTTTGTAGTTTTCGATGATGCCATTATGAACAAGATAAATATCTCCGGCTCGATGAGGATGCGCATTTTGTTCCGACGGCTCCCCATGCGTCGCCCACCTAGTATGGCCAATGCCCATAACATCGGTCGTTTCACTCTCCGCAACGCGTTTGCCGAGCTCAGCTACTTTCCCCTTAGCCCTTAAAAGTGTTGCTTTGCCAGCAGTATCAATAGTGACAATTCCTGCAGAGTCGTACCCTCTATACTCAAGCCGCCTGAGGCCACCGAGGAGTATATCTTGTGCGTTACGCTTTCCGATATATCCTACGATGCCACACATACCTAGAAGCCTCCGTACCCGTAACCATAGCCATCGAAGCTTATCGCTGGCTTATGGTAGTTCGTTATCTTTATAGGTGTGTCGATAGGCCCATCCACGGAGGCGATATATAATTCACTCCCATTTTTTGAAAGTAATACATATTTATCGCTATACCACCCATAGGCTTTATAGTCTGACTGCTGTGCAAGCTCTTTGCCGTTTGAGCCGTTTTTGTCACCAATAAATAGCGCGTTTTTGCCGTTGCGAGGCTCGAACCAGAAGGTTTTTTGACCGTCGGGCGAAATTAGGAAAGTTGGATAGAAGGTGTTAAAGAACTTACTGTCGTCATTTGTAATCGTCTTAAGCGAGCTGTTCTCGTATTCATAAAATTCCACTGGATTCAAGTCACGCGAGACTCTGAAATACACAGCTTGCGGCTCGTAAAGCTTAGGATCGATAGATACAAGCGATGTGAAGTCGAATTCCTTTACTCGCTGCAGCTGACTTCCGTCGGTATTAGCGGCCATAATAGCCGGTTTCTTGACATGCTGCGTTCCAAATCCAGCTCCCCGAGTTACGGTTTTTGCATAAACGATTTTATTTTCGGTGATATAGACTTTACCAAGGGATTCTGCTTCTTCGTTCATAAAGCTCGTACCCGTCGCCGTCGTCTCGTCGATCACGGTGAGTTTTCCTGTTTCGGCATTGTAGAGCTTCAGCGCTTCTCGTTTATCCTCCCATGGCTGCTTATCGTTACGGATTACAGTGTAGAGAAAATTATGCCCAGACCAGCCTACAGGAGTAATCGTTGCGTTTCCCTCATCAACCGTCTTCAAACTGTCTGACTTAGCATCAATGACATACAGCTGACCCGCAACATCTGCTTTGCGCTTGGCAGAAAGAATCATGTATTTCCAGTCGCGTGCTGCAAGAAGTGAGGTATCAGTGTCACTTTCGTTTCCCGTTGCCTCAATAACGACCGCGGGCGTTGTTCCGTCGAGATTTGATTTCATGACATTGATTTTGCCAGTTGCTTTACTGAGGTAATACAGAGATCCTTTCGGCGTCAATGTTACCTGATTTGCATCGGCCTGATCAGTTACTTTAAGCTCGACATCTGCAGTATTGTAATCGTCGTGCTTGATACTCGCCTTCATCGTCTGCTTGTCAGCTGGCAGCACAATGACCGCCTCACCTTTTTCATCTGTTACCGAAGCTGCATCATCGACGCTTATCGTCGCGTCAGCAAGTGGCTTTTTGGTAATACGGTTTGTCAGCATGACGGTCACTTGACGACCCGTCGCCTCGACATCTACCGTTTCGTCGCTCGAAGCACCAAAAATAGGCACGATATACGATCCAGAAACGTCCTTGTAGTATTTCTTAGTTATCTTTACAGGATATTCTCCCACTGGTACATCCTTGAGCGAAACCTTACCCGATGTATCGGTTTTGGCACTCAGGCTACCAAATTCAATTGTTGCCTGCGTGACTGGCTTTTTTGTTGAACTATCGACGATGGTAAGCGTGGCATCCTTTTTTATGAAGTTTCCCAAAATCCCATAGCGGGTTGCCGGGATAGCAAAAAGTATTCCCGCAATAACAAGGAGGCCGACAACGACCAGTAGTACCTTGCCTTTCTTGGTGCGAACAAGCTTCTTAAACCAATTGTCTTTTGGAGGAATAGGGACAGCCTGTTGTGGCTCGGGGGTTACCGGTGGCGGGAGTGTCTCAGTTTGTGGTACTTGAGCTTCTTCTGATGGCGTGACGGGAGGTGTGAGTGAAGTATCTTCTTTATCAATCTCACCTAAAGTAGTGTCATTTAGCTCATTATTTACCGATTCGTCTTTTTTGTCGTCCATGTTTTTTTCGCCCCTAATTACTATCTTGAATCATAAGCTGTTTACAACATTCTGACAAGAGAGATTTTATTCTTAGCCCAGCTTTTCAATAAGCTTCTTGTAGCTCTTCAGATCATTAACGGCTATCCACTCACCTTCTGTGAGACCTGCCGACCAAAGCTTCTTTTCTTTTGCCAGGAGTGGAAATAGGACTTGCTCGAAATCGCTTTTCTTTTCGAGGTCGAATAGCTCCTTAAAGCGCGGGAAGACACTCGGTGAGAAGACTGTCATACCCACGTGTGCCGGCACCGGAATAAATGGATACATTTGCGTATCAACGACCGCGTTGTCTACAACCATCATACCGGTTGAGGCGTATGCCTGCCCAAGGCCGAGAACAGCGGTCGCCTCCATACCTTTACTTTCGCCTTCCATATGAGCCTCGCAAATATACCGTGGAAACTCAGGAAAATCAAACACAACGTCATCGGGGTTTGACACGATAATATGACAATTCTCTGGGATTGTGCCGTTTTCAAGTGCATTTCGTACCGCACCGCCTTTTCCTACGGGATGCTTAGGGTCATGGCTATACTTTATTTCCACTCCCAAAGATGAGCCATCTCCGAGCCGCTCCTCAATACTATTTGCATTATGAAACACAAGTGCTGCGAACCGTGTAAGACCCGCATCACGGTACATACGAATCGCCATTTCGATCATCGTATCTCCATTGGGGAGTTCGTGAGCGTTTTTATTTGTAGCAGCTCCATCCAAAACTGAGCTAAAACGACTACTTTCTCCTCCCGCCATAAGTACAACGATTGTATTATCGGCAAATGTTTTCCATGTTGCATCATCTACTGGTTGAGGTGTATGGAAGCTCGCAATCTTACCCGCTAAATTATCAAGTTCAGTCTGTAACATATCATCCTTTACGGTCTAAGGTTGTTAATCAAACAGCTAGTTAAGCATGTAAAGTCATTATAGCTTAAAACCGTCCATCCTCCATTTTTCATGCTTAAATATGTACATGGAAATAAACTTTTGCCGCCGCTGTGGCTCTCCGCTGAATCTTGTCGAAAACCATGTTTATCATTGCCAAAATGGTCATACCATCTTTAACAACGCCACTCCCGCGTCATGTCTATGGATTGTCAACGACAAAAGCGAGGTACTTGTTGCCGTGCGAGAGCGCAATCCGGGCATCGGACAACTCGATACGCCGGGTGGTTTTAACGATGGTGCCGAAACAACAGAACAAGCACTTGCCCGTGAAATAGAAGAGGAGGTTGGCCTCAAGCCAACCGATTACACGAAGCCTCAATTTCTTATGACAGCGCTCGATACCTACGAATACGGAGGAGAAACGACTGACGTTCTCAGTAGTACCTTCTGGGCTCGCCTCGTTGGTAATCCTACCATTATTCCGCAAGACGATGTGGCTGAAGCATTTTTTATGCCAATTGAAGATGTAGAGCCGGAAAAGATTTACTTTCACGCCGTTCGCGAAAGCTTTCTCAAATTACGTAATATTCTCGCTAAATAGTTGTATTAATTACAATTATAACCTCTTCCGAATAATACAACGCCTTGAAGCGAAAACATCATATACAATAAGATCATGAATAAGAAAAAGATACTCGTTACAGGTGGCGCAGGGTTTATTGGCGGAAACTTTGTTCACTTCACTCTTAAAAACCGCCCCGAATACGATGTTACTGTCATCGATAAGCTCACCTATGCGGGAAATCCCGACACGCTCAATAGCGTTCTCGATAAAATCGACTTTGTCACCGGAGATATTTGCGACCGCGAGTTGATGGATAGACTCGTCTCCGAGACTGATATCGTCGTACACTTTGCCGCCGAGAGTCATAACGACAATTCTCTTCGTGACCCATGGCCATTTATTCATAGTAACCTCGTCGGAACAGCGACCGTACTTGAAGCCGTGCGTAAACACGGTAAACGTCTGCATCATATCTCTACCGATGAAGTCTATGGCGACCTTCCTATCGATAGCCCTGAAAAATTCACCGAGAATACTCCTTATCACGCATCGAGCCCTTATTCTTCGACAAAAGCCGGCTCTGACTTACTAGTGAAAGCGTGGGTGCGCTCATTTGGCATCAATGCGACACTTTCAAACTGTTCAAACAACTACGGCCCTTACCAGCACATCGAAAAAATGATCCCACGCCAAATTACCAATATTCTTAGTGACATCAAACCAAAACTCTATGGTACTGGCGAGCAAGTTCGTGACTGGATTCACGTGGATGACCACAATTCCGCGGTTCATACCATTCTTGATAAAGGTCGCTCAGGTGAACTCTACCTTATCGGGGCAAATGGCGAACAAAACAACAAATATATTATCGATACTTTGCTTGAGCTCATGGGCAAACCAAATGACTGGTTCGAACATGTCAACGACCGTCCAGGCCATGACCAACGCTACGCGATTGATGCAACGAAACTTCGTGAAGAGCTTGGTTGGGAGCCAACCTACACTAACCTTCGCGAAGGTCTCAAGGCGACCATAGAATGGTACGAAGCAAACGAAGAATGGTGGAAAAACGAAAAAGCTAAAGTTGAAGCAGCTTACGCAGAAAAAGGTCAGTAACTATGCGATCTGATAATCCCTGGAAAGTGACCTCATCAAAAGTAGTGTACAAAAATCCATGGATGTCGATTCGTGAAGACACAGTTGTCACCCCTACGGGTAAAAACGGCATCTACGGATTACTGGAATCCAGTGATTCTGTCATGATTGCCGTACTCAACGAAAAAGATGAGCTATTTATGATTCGAACCTTTTCCTACCCTGTCGCGTCATGGAACTGGGAATTACCCGGTGGTCAAAGCGACGGTGAAGCCACGGCGACGGCAAGTAAACGTGAGCTCGAAGAAGAGACAGGAATTTTGGCAAATGTCTGGGATAAACTGGGTGAAACTCGCGTGTGCAATGGCTTTATGACAGAACGTATGGCAACCTACGCAGCCCGGGATCTATCTTTCTCTGGCGAAAAAGAGATTTCAGATGAGCAAATAGATGGATCTCGATTCTTTTCCATGAACGAGGTTGATGCCATGATCGAACGGGGCGAAATTAACGATGGACAGAGTATTACCGGTATCCACCTCGTACAGAAGTGGCTTGCGAGAAACTAAATGACAACCTGGAAAACCAAAAGCTCCAAAATTGTCTACGAAAATCCCTGGATCTTCGTACGAGAAGACGAAATTGTTATGCCCAATGGCAAAGATGGGCTTTATGGAGTCGTCGAGTCAAAAAGCAATTCTGTTTTTGTCGTACCAGTCGATGAAGATAACAACACCTATCTTGTCCAACAAGCCCACTACACAACCCAAGAGCTAGACTGGCAATGTGTGGCAGGGAGAACCGATGGTGAGGCGCCTGAAATTGCCGCAAAACGGGAGCTCCTGGAAGAGGCCGGTCTTCGGGCAGAATCTGTGACGGTTCTTATAGGCGGAAGAACTGCTGCGGGCATTACGACGTTCAGAACAGCTATCTGTATCGCACGTGATCTTCATCCAGATACCAGTTTGCTCGATGAAGCTGAAGGTATCACAAACATCAAGAAAGTTTCGCTCGAAACAGCAAAAGAAATGATCTTTCGCGGTGAAATCAAGTCAACAGAAAGCATCGCCGCTCTCTTGGTCGCAATTGCTCACGTCGAGAAGAGTTAATCTATTGGTCAGAAGCCAAAAGGCGTGGCGGTCGTCGATGTCGATCGACGCTTGATAGGACATCAATCACACTCTCCAGGAATTCCGGATGTGTTCCAACAAGTCCTCCGTCTGGTGGGTTCCGAAGTGCGTTTCGAATCTCAAAAAAGCGTGTATCATCGGGTAATTCGTGTCCTTGCTTTACGTCTGCCAACATAAGTTCGCGCACGGTCACTTCCTTGCCGCGGTCACCACCACGTAGTACTGGTGGCAAGATATATGGTCCGTGGGATATCTCCAAAGCCCCACCCAGCTCAGCTCCAAACAATCTATCGCGCATAACGCTGAAATCCTCGAAATCTCTGGGGTATTCATCACTCGCAAGCATCACCGTTCCGGGCACATGCCACTGATCTTCCCACCAATCCTGCTCGCTTCCATTGCTTTTGCGCTGCTTAAGAAGGATGTCAACACTATTTTCCGCTTCATTTGGACGAATAATGGCAGCTTCATAGGTCGGTAGCACCGCGATTCGTGCCATTTGTTTGAAGACTTCGAATGGTTGACGACCAGGGGTTAATTCACCCATACCATTTGCGAGTATTTCTACTCTCGTAGCAGTGTCGGCGACAGAAAAAAGTTTCTTTGTGATTGCGGCACGCGTCTCGGGATCAAGTTCAGCAAGCTGTTGTTCTATTGCAAAAAGAGAGTCAGATTCATGGGTAGTCATAGTATATGATTTTTACCATATATATGCCCACAGAGCAACCATATGACGCAGCAGCAATGGTTTGGTATACTGGAAACCACTATGTCAGACTCGCAAGCACTCGAATTTAGCAAAACACTCGAAAAACACGAAACCTCTATCCCCGGCCTCATTGTTTTTGATCTTCCCGTCCTTGGAGACAACCGAGGCTGGTTTAAGGAAAATTGGCAACGTGAAAAAATGCTCAATATCGGACTACCAGACTTCGGACCAATCCAAAATAACTTCTCATTCAACAGCAAACGCGGCACAATGCGCGGCATTCACGCCGAACCGTGGGATAAGTTTATTTCAGTAGGAAGCGGGAGTTTCTTCGGTGCATGGGTAGATATTCGCGAAAATAGCCCGACATATGGAACAGTGTTTACGACCGAAATCGATGCCAGTAAAGCGATCTACGTTCCTGCCGGTGTCGCAAATTCTTATCTCACTCTTGAGGATAATACCGTTTACTCCTATCTTGTGAATGACCATTGGTATCCTGATGCAGCCTATAGTTTCTTGAATGCCACCGACCCTACCCTTGGTATCGACTGGCCTATCCCTATAGAAAAATGGGAAATGTCCGAAAAAGACAAAAACCATCCCGGACTTGCCGATGTCACTCCGGTAAAACCAAAGAAAATACTCGTCACAGGCGCAAACGGCCAATTAGGAAAGGCGCTCCGAGTTGAATTTCCTGATGCCGAGTTTGTATCGCGACAGGAACTCGATATTGCCAGTTCAACCCTTGAAAAAGCACGACGATGGCACGACTACAGTGCGATTATTAATGCAGCGGCTTATACAGCGGTCGACGAAGCAGAAACACCAGAAGGCCGCAAAGCAGCCTGGGATGCAAATGCCCGGGCCGTTAGCAACCTTGCCCGAGTAGCAGCGCAAAACGGCGTTACGCTTGTGCATATTTCGTCTGAATATGTTTTTGATGGAGAAGTCACCGTCCATGATGAGTTGGAATCCTTCTCTCCCCTCGGTGTCTACGGACAGACAAAAGCAGCCGGAGATATCGCCGCCGCGACGGCGCCCAACCACTATATCGTTCGTACAACATGGGTTATCGGCGAAGGCAAAAATTTTGTGCAGACTATGAAATCTCTTGCGGAACGCGACATCAAACCAAGTGTCGTCGGTGATCAAATCGGCCGACTTACTTTTACCGAAGATCTCGCAAAAGGAATCAAATACCTTCTCGACACACATTGCCCATTTGGCACGTACAATCTCACCAATGACGGCGAACCCTCAAGTTGGGCAGACATCGCAAAAGCCGTCTACGAACTTGCGGGTAAGTCTGGAACAGATGTGACACCCGTGACAACAGAAGAATACTTCCGAGACAAACCAGGTGCCTCACCTCGACCCTTACAAAGTGTGCTTAATCTTGATAAGATAAAAGCTCGAGGCTTTACACCCAGAGATTGGCAAGAAGCACTGAAAACATATTTAGCAAAAAACTAGTCTAAGCGAGGAGGCTATATGAAGGGTATTATTCTAGCGGGTGGCTCGGGAACACGTTTGTGGCCTATTACGAAGGGGATCAGCAAACAGCTGATGCCTATTTACGACAAACCGATGGTGTATTATCCTCTCACGACCCTTATGCTCGCTGGGATCAAGGATATTCTTGTCATTACTACTCCCGAGGACCAGGCGTCATTTCAAGGTCTCCTCGGCGATGGGTCTCAATGGGGTATTCACCTTGAATATGCTGCTCAGCCTTCCCCTGACGGACTAGCCCAAGCTTTTATCATTGGCGAAGAGTTTATCGGCGACGACAAAGTAGCTCTCGTGCTCGGCGATAATATTTTTCACGGATCCGACCTCGGAAAATCCCTCAAAACATGCATGGATCCTGACGGAGGAAATGTATTTGCTTATCGAGTTTCCGATCCCGAACGTTATGGCGTGGTGGAATTTGATGAAAACAACGTTGCCGTCTCCATCGAGGAAAAACCAAAAGTGCCGAAATCAGACTTTGCTGTTGTTGGGCTTTATTTTTATGATAACGACGTTGTCGAAATCGCAAAAAACGTTAAACCAAGCGATCGTGGTGAATTAGAGATCACCGCTGTCAATGAAGAATATCTTCGTCGCGGTAAACTAACTGTCACAACACTTGATCGAGGTGATGCTTGGCTCGATACCGGCACGATCGATTCGATGACAGATGCTGCAGATTACATCCGTGCTATCCAGCGTCGTACCGGACTTATTGTCGGGAGCCCAGAAGAAGTTGCATTCAAAGAAGGTTTCATATCTGCCGAACAGCTTCTCGAGCAAGCCGAACCATTGAAAAAGTCTGGATACGGCGATTATCTTTTGTCACTTATCGAAGAATAGTCTTGCCCTTCATGGTAGAATAAGTCCAGATAATGGAAAAAAATAACCCCTCAGACAAACAGTTTCTTGCCTTTGTGAAACGTCATGCTCATTTGATGCGTTTTATATTTACCGGCGGACTTAATACGCTTATCGACTTCACGTTGTTTGCCATCATCGCCAACCTGCTAAGCGTCAATCCTATCATTGCGAGTATTATCTCTACCGGTATCACGTTGATCTTTAGCTACTTCATGAATCACTATTTTGTGTTCCGTTCACAACGAAAACGACGCCAAACAGCCATACAGTTCCTCGCCGTGACTCTCTTTAATGTATGGGTAATCCAGTCGGCTATTATTTTTCTTGTTATGCATACGTTCGGGTTTGTCGAATTCTTCCAGACACATATGTGGACATTTAACATGTTCGCTAAATTATGTGGTGTCTGTGTTTCGATGGTGTTTAATTATTTCGGATATAAAATGATATTTAACGAGAAAAAGTATGATTCAGAAAAAAAAGGTTAGCCTTGTCCTCCCCTGCCGCAATGAAAGTTCACATCTTCATGAAGTTATCGACCGCGTTCCGGAATATATAGACGAAATCGTTATTGTCAGTAATAAATCAACTGATGACACCGTAAAAATTGCCAAAAAGCTTGCGCGGAAAGACAAGCGAATCGTTGTTCTCGAAGACAACCGTACTATCGATGGTATCGGCTATGGTTTTGCACACATGAGCGGCATACAGGCAGCGAGCGGCGATCTTATCCTCGGTGCCGACGGTGATGCAACGTATCCAATTCACAAGATCAAAGAAATCACGACCTATTTTTTGAAACACAAATACGATTTTATGTCTTGCAATCGCTACCCTTTGCAAGAAGGAGTCAAAATTCCCTTCAAGCTCCGACTGGGCGTTGGTATTCTCAACTGGGAGATACGACTTTTATACGGGATTCCTATCAAAGATGCCCTCTCCGGTATGTGGATCTTCAGGAAGGAGATCAAGGATGCGCTTAATCTTACCATGGGCGACTGGAACCTTAGTCCGCAGATAAAGATAAACGCCGCGAGGCATCAGGATATTAAATTTACCGAGTATAGCATCAGCCAAGATCAGCGAATGGGCGAGACCAAACAAAGCTACTATAAGACAGGTATCAGTCACGCACTTTGGATTTTGGCAAATCGATTCAAGCGTCACACACTCCAAAAAGGCGTATCTGAAAATGGCTAAAAAATCGCCGAGCTTCTCCCTCACCAATCTTCATTTATTTTTGGCACTAGCTACTGTCATAGTATCTTTTTTTATCCCGGCGGTCGGCGTACTGGGTATCATCGCGCTTTTGACGCTGACGTTAGGATGGACAAAGAAATTTACACTATTTGAATCTATTGCGCTTGCCGTCCTGCTGTTTTTCTCTGCGACAATCATCTTTTATTCAGCGGTAACGCTTCTTCATGCACATTTTTTACTTGCCTACGTTCCGCCCGTATTTTTGGCTCTTGGTGTCATAATCACCCGATTAAAGTACAGAACCTCACTTCCTCTGCCTGTGTGGGCTGACCGGAAAAAAAGTGATATCATCTCGATTATCATTACACTGGGAACCTTTATTTTGCTGCTTGTCCCTATTTTTGGTCAGACACCGTCGTATATTGCCCAGTTTCTCTCATATGGAGAAGATAATGCCTCGCACTACGCGCTGAGTCGTTACATCGACCAAAATGGCAGCATGACGTACAACCAGTCTGCTGAGCAAGCTGGCCTCGTATATAGTCTTGAAATCTACCCCCAAGGATTCCATGTCAATGCAGCATTATTCACCTCACTCATCAAACCCTTCCACCTTTCTGAAGAAAAATTCATTCGTCTTTACGCAGTATTTATTGCCGCAATGTATGCCCTTTTCGTGTTTTGGCTTATAAAATTATGCACGTACGCTATCGAAAAAGTGTCATGGGCAGTTGCAGTCAGCGCCCTCCCTGCCCTCGCACTTCTTGGAAGTCTTAGTTTCTTTATCCTCATGCTTGATCGAGGATTTCAGCCACAGGTATTTGCCTTCGCCTATCTCTTGGCTCTCACATTTGTTGTCATGGTACTCGACCAAGATAAGCAGCACCTTAAACAGACTGTTCTTCTCGCTCTGTTGCTTTCTGTCGGCATAGCGGCGAGCTGGTGGTTCTTGCTCTTTATCGTCTTCCTTATTGGTGTTTTCTATCTTATGCGAAACAAAGCTGTTCCAATGCTAATGAAGAGTAAGACATTTCTCATCGCACTTATTCTGCCGTTATTTGGAATTTTATACCCCATTTTGGTAAATATCGTCTTATCCAAAAAGCACGACCCTCTCAGTGAGGCGGGTGGGGTCGATCCGCTACCCTTCGATTTTATGTTGTGGATCGCAGCCGCGAGTCTTCTGGCATTGCCGTTCATTATTCGGCTAAAGGATCGTGCCATATCATACCTTTATGTCGCACTGGCCGGCAGTATTATCTTAGGAGGAGTCATTGGTATATATCATCTGGCTCGTCTAGGGCGTGTAGAGTATTATTTTTACAAAACAATATACGCGGTCCTGGCATTCCTTATAATCATCGCAAGTATCGGTATCATCCTTCTCGCTAACAAACTATTCACGAGACTTCCCAAGTACATTCGCCTCGTTATTCCTGCTGCGCTTATTGGGGCAATACTCACCGTCGCAATCGCGTCCAATCTCGTATTCTTAAAAGTTTATATCAATAATTGGTTCCCAAATGCTGTGGAAATTGCCGACACCCCTGTTCTTTTCACTGACAAAACCGACTCATACAAAGATATCCTTTTTGTTGGTGATTGTACGCCAGCCAGTGACTATCTTTCGAATCGATGGTCGGGCGCACGACTATTATCCGAAACAGCCGACCGAAGCAAGGTAACAAAAAGCATCTTCAGTGGCGACTGGGGAAAGACGAACACATATCTTGGTGAATATCTGTCAGCACGTCACAATATACTTCTCTCTATCGACCGTCGATGCGAAGCAAAACTGCCCCTTCTGAATCATCTCCGGGACTATCCAAACGTCACTGTAATTTACACACACTAAAACTTATCTCTATTGTTGTAAAGCTATCGTATTATTGTTATGCTTTAATATGAGGAACCCCTATAAAAATGAAAATAGCATCACGAAAACATACAAAAAAATACATCATCATCGCGCTCATTGCGATAGTAATTATTATCGCGGCATTAGCTACCTACGTTTTTGCCTTTAAGGGCTCCATCTTGGGATGGCCCCACCGAGATACAGGCAATAATTCTGTAAATTATGACAAGCCAACCGACGAGCAGGTTCAATCTGGCAAAGACATAAAGCAGGAGAGTGTCAATAAAGAATCGAAGCCCTCCAGTAATTCAAATACGGATACGCCAGCTAATCAAGGAACGCCCGATCAAACTACCGGCAAAACCGCTGTTTCTATGACTATCACGGCTGCAAACCAAAACAGTGGCGTATTTCAGCTTCGTTCATTTATCTCTACTGTCACAAATAGCGGGACCTGTACGCTCACGCTCACCCAAGGTTCTAAAGTTGTCACAAAAACGGCTGGCGTTCAGGCTGCTGCGAGCACCTCTGCCTGTAAAGGATTCGACGTTCCCGTGAGTGAACTTGGTGCAGGTGTGTGGCAAGCAACCCTCCATTTTGAAAATGATAACGTGACGGCCGACGCCTCACAAAAGATAACGGTAAACTAATGCGTATGATCACAAAAACATACAAAAAAATCAATCCTATTATTTCGCTCGCCCTGCTCGCCGTTGCTGGCATCGGCATTGTTGCATCACTTATCCTGTTTATCCAAAAGCCGACTCATGCAGCCTCAGCCGCCGGATTTAACGCCGGTAATATCATCGATGATCTTGTTTTTACTAATAAAAATACAATGAATCCTGACCAAATCCAGGTATTTCTCAACAGCAAAGTTCCAGCCTGTGACACATGGGGCACCCAACCATCAGAATTTGGTGGCGGTACTCGCGCCCAGTGGGGGGCCGCCCACGGAACACCGGCACCATTTACCTGTATCAAAGATTATTATGAAGGCGGTAATAGCGCAGCCCAAATCATCTACAACACGGCTCAAGAATTCAGTATCAATCCACAGATTCTGATTGTCCTCCTTCAGAAAGAACAAGCACTTATTACCGATACATGGCCAACCTCCACTCAGTATCGTTCCGCTACCGGCTACGGATGTCCCGACAGCACTCCTGGTGTTTGTGACAGTAGTTATTATGGATTTACCAACCAAGTGCGATGGGCTGCTCGAATGTTCCGCGCCATCTTTAATAACAGCCCCACCTGGTACACCCCGTACGTACTCGGCAACAATTATATTCAATACAATCCAAGCGCTAGTTGTGGTGGAAGCGTCGTTAATATAGAAAACCGTGCCACCCAGTCACTTTATAACTACACGCCGTACCAGCCAAATCAAGGAGCACTCAATGCAGGATACGGGACAGCTCCGTGTGGTGCTTACGGCAACCGTAACTTCTACCTGTACTTCATCGACTGGTTCGGAACAGTACGCGCCAATGATACGATGAGTGCCCACCCTGACGGAACAGTCATAGCCATGGACGATAGTGCATGGTTTATCCAAGGAGGTACGCGCCATCTTATCACCAACGGCCCTGTGTTTGAAAGTAGCGGCTTCCGCTGGCAAGATGTCAAACCTGGCACCACAGGTGACCGAAACCTTGCCGTTTCATGGCAGCTTAATTTCATCCAACCGGGCATGCTGTATACTGGTGATCCATCAGGTGTCTATGTTACAACGTTTGAAAACAATCTCTGGGTAAAGAAACTCGTGACGTACGATGCATTTACCAAACTTGGCTATAGGTGGGATCAAGTACGGGCCATCAATTCAAACTTTATGCTCCAAGATACCTCGTCAACTGCACTTACCGCCGACCGTCACCCCGACGGCACACTCATCAACGACAACGGGAGTGTATACTACCTTGATCACAGCACAAGACGCTACGTCAATCGATTTGTCTTTGAGTCACATCGTTGGAGTTGGAGCGACGTCATGCCCGCAACTGTTGCAGATAAGCAACTGACACTTGGGGCAGCAATGTTACTGCGAGAAGGTTCTGTCATAAGCGATAGTACTAATTTATACGTCGTGAAGTTGCCGAGCTCTGGTCCTGAAATCAAGCGCCCTATCGGTCCATGGTCCTGCTACAACTCAGCTTTTCGCTACACCTCAACCGATATCGTCTACATGACGCTTGATATGATTCCGGCTTCAACTGGAACCAATATTACCTGCGAATAGCACCCTCGATTATGCTATAATAATCTTCGTAGATGCGAAAAAATATTCTTGTTATATCCCACGATAAAGTAGGTCCTTCGATGGCCGGCCCTGGTATTCGTTACCACCAGATAGCGACTAACCTTGCAAAAAAACACAATGTTACTTTGGCGGTATTTAACCCTGTATACATCGAAAATATTGGCAAGACTGACTACAAAGCGATTGATATTCATGTCCAAAAATTCCAAGAAGAATTCGTAAAATACGACGCCATTATCGCGCTATGGCTCAGCGATGAAATGATTGAATTCGCCAAAGCCAACGGAATTGTGCTTATATTTGATCTTTATGCACCTGTTCCAGTGGAAGATCTCGTACAGCGAGTATTCGGGAAGCGCATTGGTCCTGAGTCTGACTACGACTATACGCAAATGCTTCGTAACTACCAGCACTTTATTCGTAATGGCGACTACATGCTTACTTCAAACGAACAACAACGAGATTTCTGGATGGGATATGCTTTTTCTGCCGGCAAAACAACACCCACGGCTCAAAGTAAACGCCCGATCGATAGCTACCTTGGTATCTGTCCTATGGGAATCGACCTTTCGCAGCTTAAAGTTGCGCACAAACCACTCGCCGAAGAGCGCATAGAGGGTCTTAAGAAAGATGATTATCTTATCTTGTGGACGGGCGGTATCTGGGACTGGTTTGACGCCGTCACTCCGATTAAAGCCATCAATCACGTTGTAAAGTCAGGAAAAAAGAACGTCAAACTCGTATTCTTGGGTACAAAACACCCTAACGACGACGTGCCAGCAATGGAAGAAACGGAAATTGCCAGGAAGCTCGCAAAAAAACTAGGACTTATCGATAAACATGTCTTTTTCCTCAACGGCTGGCTTCCCTACGACGATCGTATTCACTATTTTGAACGTGCCAATGCAGCAATTTATGCTCACAAACCATCAGTTGAGTCACGTTTTTCGCATCGTACCCGCGTACTCGACCACATTCTTACCGGTATCCCTACTATTGCAACAAAAGGAGATTATTTCTCAGATTACATCGATGCGCATGAGCTGGGCATTTCAGTTGAGCCTTTTGATGACAAAGCAATGGGAGACGCTATTAGTACGCTTATGGCCAATCCTAAGCTCCAAAAGAAGATTGAAGCAAATGTAAAACAGAGCCAGCCAGAATTCACCTGGGACTACACTCTAAAACCGCTCAACGCTTTTATCGACAGTAGCTTCTTCAAACCAAGTCCGCTCGTCAATCGCATCACAACCACCAGTTCCGAGGCCGTCATGAGCTCAAAGACCGTTCGCTCACTAAAGCGCATGGTACCTAAAAAAGCAAAAAATATCATTAAGCGGATTATTACAAAGTAACCTATGAAAAAAGCCGCCACGTCAAAATCTCCACTCGTTAGTATCATCATTCTCAACTGGAACAGAATCAACGATACACTCGCCTGCCTCGATTCTGTCCGTAAACAAACCTACAAAAATTATGAAATCGTCGTGGTCGATAATGGATCGGTAGATGATTCAAAAAAAATCTTGAAAGATATCGATGATATCGTACTCGTTGATAATCCGAAGAATCGCGGCTTTACGGGTGGTCATATCGACGGGCTCGTCGCTGCAAAAGGCGACTTTATTCTTGTCCTCAATAACGATGCGGTCATAGATAAAAACTATGTCTCGAACGCAATGGATATCCTCTCAAGTGATGCTCGTATCGCTGTCGTCGGAGGAAGATCGTACCGCTGGAGCGATGATACAGGAATGAGCGAATCAAATCCATTCTACGCATTCCAAACCATTAATCGTTTTTCGATGGAGGGCATATTTGCCACTACCGATGCCGGCTTTGCCCACGAAGTAAACTGGGTGTCCGGGTCGGCAATGGTCGTCCGCCGCAGTGCGCTAGAAAAGTCCGGTTATTTCTATGACCCTATGTTCGCATACTACGAGGAGAGCGACTTATTCGCCCGTATTCAGGCCAATGATTATACAATTGTCTACAGTCCAGATCTTAAGATATGGCACAAAGATGGCGCGAGCTCATCGAGTCTCTTTCAGCTAACCTCTTTGTTTAAAAACCGATTTGTCTTCGCACTTCGCAATCTCGCCCCCGAAGATTTCATGCGTTTTATGAAATCGTACATTAAACTCACCGCGCGCGGTAGTTATCATCATCTCGCAAAACGCTCATCAACGCCTGACGACAAGGTGTTTAATCAAGCACTATCATCCTCTCTTCTCCATACCATAAAAACATGGCCTAAGTGGGCAGCCAGCCGAAGTAGTGTCAAGAAGCGCGATTCACGCGGATATGATTTGAGTGATCGACTCAAGATTGAACAAACAGGCATTTCGTTTATCATCCATATCGATAAAAAGCTAAAAGATCTCAAAAAACTACGAGATTTTATTGAATCGACAGCATATCATCACTTTAATTCAGAATTCGTTCTCGTTGCAGATGCAAGTGAAAAAGAGCGACTTGCTCGTTTTCAGGAGTCGCTCGACTGCAAAAAATGTATCCGAATTGTCATAGATAAACATCAATCCACAGAAAATCCGCTCAACCTCGGATGGCTGAGCGCTTCAAAGCAGTACATATGGTTTATCGATCAAAACTATTTGCCCGATATTCAGACTGTCGACGAAACGAGTCGACTACTCCCCGATAGTAACTTCTCGCTCTATATCGAAGCTTCTCCTTCGCGAAAATATAAGCCGATCAATTTGACAAACAACGTGTGTATCGCACGTTCGCTACTGGCGCTTCATGGAGGAATTACCTCCCAAGACAGACTCGAGAGTATTGCAAGTATTTATCATTTAGCAAACGGCATCAAAGACGCAAAGGTCTACCAAAAATCTATTCCCGTCTCGTCAAGTCAATATATGCTCAATAAAACACAGCTTGCCACTCTCAAGGAGACGATCCACGGATACGAAGATGAGGGCAAAAAGAAAACCAAATATGCAAAGCTTCTTGAGCGCTACTACCGCCTCTATCAGCTCAATAATTTCCTCGTATGGTTTTTCCTATTTGACTATTCTCCGCGTCACAAGGCTGCTCGTGTTTACAATAGCCTCATGTCAATCATTACGCTCAATCGTAAACGACTTGCGCTTGAACTAAAACACATGTCGAATGAAGTGGTCAAAACTCGTCATAGCGGTTTTGACAAGGAAAAGCGAGAGGCAGAAATCGATGCAAAAATTGATGCTGCTCTCACGAATGAGCAGTGGCGAAATACTCCCGTCTTCCTTATATGTCGCGACCGAGTCAGCGAGCTGCTCAAACTCGTCGCATGGCTTAAAAAACACGGAATGAATAATGTTGTTCTCGTCGATAACGATTCAGCCTATCCACAACTAGTCGAATTTTTAGAAAAAACCGACTATCAGGTAGTCGAAACTGGCAAGAATATTGGCCATACAGTTGTATGGCATGAAGGAATTGCCAAGACACTCTTTCCCGGGCAATTTTATATCGTTTCGGATCCCGATGTCATTCCTGACAAGAATAGCCCAGACGATGCAATCGCCTACTTTTATCAGCTCCACAAAAAATACATCGACTACCAGAAAGTTGGCTTCGGTCTCCAGCTCCATGATATCCCCGATCATTACAAATTAAAGAATTATGTTATCGACTGGGAAGGACAATTCTGGAAAAACGAGCTCGAACCAAACGTCTATGAGGCCGGTATCGATACCACATTCGCTCTCTACAAGCCATACACCGACTATTACACGCTTCATCCCAGTATTCGTACTGGCAAGCCGTATACAGCCCAGCATATCGCCTGGTACGTCAATAGTTCTCTGATCGACCCAGAAGAAGCCTTTTACCGCATGCGTGCAAACCAGGACATTACATCGTGGAATACCGATGAAATCCTTGAGCGCTACAAAGAAGAACTCTCTAAAAAGTGATTATTTCTTATGAAGAAGTTTATTGGCGGGTTTTTTGAGTGCTCCTCGAAGCTTCCATAGTTTTGATTCTTTAATAGTACGAAGCTCCAGCTCTCGGTGATAGACAATCTGTTTTTCTTGCTCCAATAGGTCGGTTGTTTTGTGGACTTCTTCGAGTAGCTGCATATTACTTGCCTGCAATTCGTCTGCTTGAGCAAGTAGCCTTCTAAAGGCTCCGGGGAAGACCGCTGGAAAAAAATTGATCGCCTGCTCAAGGAGAGTTGTCTTGTACTTGGCATCGGTATTTTTGAATGCGACAAGAATTGTGTCTATGTGCGCATTCAGTATCTGAGCGTATGCAGGTTTTTCGCCATATAGCTTCAGTAACTCTACATATAGACCGAGATGCTGAAGCCCATATTTTTTCCAAATAAGATCAACATTTCTAGATGTCTCCCACCACACACCCCCAGATTGACGCCGATATGCTGACATGACTTCATCTATGAAACCTATCTTGCCATCGAGAGCATGATAGAGGTGCATATACCAGTCGCTCGGGATAATACGAGAGGGAATATCTTTGTAGCTTTTGCGACGATACATAACAGAATTTGACTGGATAAAATTCCGTTTCAAAAGATTAGTCACTGTAAATTGTTTGGCATCGTGTTCCTCGGGAAAAATACTATCAGGCCCTTCGCCTTTTTCAAAAAACACCCTCACGGGATGGAAACACAATGCATAAGATTTGTGTTTATCCAAAAAATCAGCCTGTTTCTGAAGCTTGTCTTCACTAGTCCAAAAATCATCACCCTCGCAAAAAGCTATATACTCGCCTTTTGCCATGCGAAACAAATCATTTATAAAATCGTAATCACCAGACGAGTACTGATTTTCCTCTTCGTACACCGGTTTAATGATTTTTGGATACTTCTTTTCGTACTCCTGGAGGATTTCCATAGTGCCATCAGTCGATGCATCATCATGGATCACTACCTCAAAGTCAAAGTCAGTCTTCTGCATTAAAAAACTGTCGAGAGTTTGTCGTATGTAATTACGCTGATTGAACGTAATACATACTATACTAACCTTGGGCCTCATCTTGTCTTCATTCTAGCATAAAGCTCGGCTATTTTTTGTCGTTGAGGTCAAGCTTCATCCGAACAAATCCATCTTCTTCACCCGTCTTTACAAACCCAAGGCTTTTATAGAGGTGGAATGCCGCGGCGTTATCTTCACGTACACCAAGAACAATCTCGTGGAGTCCAAGCTCTTCTTGTCCATATTTGATGATAAGTTCGGACGCCTTTCGTGCAACCCCCTTGCCCCAATAGTCTTTTTCGCCAATAAAAATATGGTACTCGCCGACCCCATCTTTTATTCCGGTAAGGTAAATATTACCGACGTAAACCTCGTCTGCCAAGATTGCAAAACGTGCGCTCGTCGGATCTTTTGTCACTTTATGAATCCAGTCCAGCTCATCCTGAATCGTAATTTCACGGTCTGCTCGAAACGTCGTATGAATCCAAAGTTCAGGGATATTTCGCCATTTTACCGAAGTATAAGCATCGTTTTCTTCGAGTGGCCTGATCGTTACATTCATGAAATTACCTCCAAAATTCTCTGCATATCATCTTCATTATAGCGCTGATCGATGGGAAGTGGCACGATATCACGAGCAAGCTGATATTCCGTCTCACCTTCAGTACACCAGGTGAATACGTTCGGCCAATATGTCGGAACAAATATTCTGTTTTTGATCAACTTTTCTTTCAGTTGGGATGCATCATGTACCCTAAAAGGATACACCATAGGTGCTGCGAATGTATCGTTAATTTTTAGCAGATTAGATGACTCTAACTTCTGATGAAGCAACTGAAAATTGCGATGACGAGTTTCCTTTATAGATTCATAATCAAGAGAATCAAGGATTTTTTCAGTAAGAAGTGACATCGTTTTGATAGGCTGACCTATCAAGCTATCATCATTTTTTTTAAAGTCACCGTATCCTGCTTCAGCACCTAAATCAACTCGTTTTAAGAGATGATCCATGCGCTGATATGACGTATCTCGTGGCAAATCCTCACTAAGCTTTGTTTGTGTTATTAGATATGCTCCGTCCGCCACACCAATAAACTTTCGCGGGCTATAGAAGACTTGCTCTTCTCCTACTGGCACATAATAAAAAGCTTGGCTACAATCAACAATAAGTTTTGATTCAAGCTGCCTAGCGAGCGCATGACAATACTTATCCTTAATACCGAAGTAATTCGTATATACAACGAACTCGTCATCTTCCGGCGCAATGCCTCCCTTGATTTCCAGGTTTTCATCGAGCTCATAAAAAACATACGCGGTCTTTGTCTTTTCGAGCGGCTCAAGCATCACATCACACGTAAATTTAGGCATATACACCTTGGACGGAGCACTCGCGCGCAAAATATATTCGAAAGCGTTTCTCGCACTGTTTAGAGCAACCGCACTCGGATAGCATGACGTCCCACGGCGCACCTCAAGGTCAAAATATCCGCCGATTGCCTTAGATGATTTCATATTGATCAAGCATCTTATTAATATCTTCAACCGAGTTAAACATCATAACGTCAATAATAGAAAGTCCCGCTTCAAATGGTTCACGTTTTTGGTCGTATTCGCTAAGCAATGGTTTTTGGAATACAAGCTTAATATCCGCAGCTTCGTATTTGGCGCGATCAAAGAATTCTTGCCCCCCGGGTGGATTCCAGTATTCATCGATGTCGCCAAGTGCCTTACAGATATTCAATGCCCATTCATCGGGAGCATTCGCTGACTCTACTTTGAGACCCATCTTTGAAAACGTCTTTATGTTATGAGGGATCGCTAAGTAATCACATATATGCTCGAGTGCAGCCTTATTTAACTCCACGATCGAATTGTAGTCGTGGCTAAAAATATCTTTTATAACCAGTACGACATCGTCGTAAAAGGGGGCTACTTTTTTGTATGGCTGCAACTGGGCAAGGATCTTGTCTTTCCAGTTTTCGGTATTATTAATCATCACATCTTTTATTACTGTATCGCGAGACGCCTTAATAATAGGAGCTTTGATATAAATCCAACCCTCGCCTTGTTTCAGTACTCTATTGCGTTCTATCCATCCATGACGGATAAATTGCACCGTGTCGAACAGAATAAACTCATCCGTATGCTTCAAAAGACTGATATATCCGATGTAGGGGAAGAGATATGGCTGCATTATGGCTATTTTTTTCATTGTAATTCCTCCATATACTCCCGGTCATATATTCTACTGAATGTCTTAAGACGATCCTTTATTTGTTGCTCTATGGCAAAAAAACGATGCGAAGCTTCTGCTCCTCTTTTTGATAACTCATAAAGTTCACTAGGATTATTATAATACCGAAGGACTATCTTGGCCATCTGTTTCGGATCGATTGGAACAATGACGATATCTTTATTGTTAGTAAAATGCTCATTCATTGCCAACTCGTCCGAAACGAACATAGCCGTCCCGCAATAGCCGGCGTCAACGCCCAAAGGGAATCCATCAAAATTGCCTTCATAAATTTTTCCTGGTCGATTTGGCGATATCATTATATCCATTCGCGCATAAAAATCTGGAAAAAAGTCGGCCTTTTGATAGCCGTAAAAATGTATATGCGAGCCAAGTTCTTTTACATCAATATCACTTTTATCGAAATTACCAATAATGTGAAAATGAATATCCTCTGTCTTTTTAGTTAGTATCTTTGCCGCTGCAATAAAGGCGTCGTAGCCTTTATCAATCCCTTTTTCCGTATATTTTGCTGCGACAAAACAGATATCAAATGTCTTTTTATCTTTGCCGTAATATTTTTTTGGTCGGACATCATCGGGGGAAAACTGCACAAATCCTCCGTATACATAGGATATATCCGTCGCTTTGCATAACTTCTTTCTAAGTAAATATTTCTTCGTCAGTTTTTGTGAAACGATAACACCTTTAAAGTACTTGCTGCTAAATATTTCTTTTAACATCGCATCCGATCCTGGATTATCCAGACCAAATGCTCCACCTGGATAAAGAATAAAAACAAAGGGAATGTGGTGTTTTTCAAAGAATGGTAACAACACGTATGTCTCCGCGAGAAAAAAAGAATACGCTAATTTAAAACGATACTTCGCATGCTCATCAAGCTGATGAACTCTGTCCCGATTTTGCGGGAAATGTTCAAGATACCCCGCTCTATTTTCATCAAAGGCTTTCTTATCCACACCATACCCATGAGCAAACCACGCTTCAGGGCCAGGCTTCATGGGATACATCGCATATACGCTGGCGTTTTTTAGTCGTTTTAGATATTCGTTGATTTCAATATTTCGAAATCCCATGGGTTCTTTTTGCGGGAACTGTGAGTCGATAATCACAAAATCCTCGCGAATTGTTTTTTTGAAAAACCTAAACTTCATATGCCTTATTGATAACACCGCTAATCTTACGAATCGCAGATTCAGCCAAATCGTGATACAGAGGTAAACATAATATGCGACTGGCTACGTCTTCTGAGACAGGACAGTCGTGCTTCGAAGTAATATACGGAAGCTGATTAAGTGATGGATGGAAATAGCGGCGTGGAAAGATATTTTTCTTATTCATTCCTGCCACAATCTTTTTTAACTGAGCTTCACTTTGGACGACCACGGGATAATATGCATAGTTATGTTCCGCCCCACCTTGTATCTGAAGCTTTTCTACTTCGTCTGCTAGCAATGCATCATACAGCTCATGAATTGTTTTTCTTTTGTGAATAATGTCATCGATATATTTGAGATTACATAACCCCATCGCAGCATGAAATTCAGATGCCTTAGCATTAATGCCAAGCATGTAATGATCATCGCCATCGTGCCCAAATCGCTTGAGAAGCTCGACCTTATCACTTATCGCTTTGTCATGAGTAATCACACATCCACCTTCTACTGTGTGAAATAGCTTCGTCGAATGGAAGCTACAGGTCGCAATATCACCGTAACTAAGCAGCGATTTTCCCTTATACATGACGCCAAAAGCATGTGCGCCGTCATAAATCACTTTAATCTTATGTTTTTTAGCAATTGTCTCTATTTTTTCGACATCACAAGGCTGACCAAATACATGCACGGCAAGAATTGCTTTTGTTTGCGGCGTAATAGCGGCTTCGATTTTATCGGCATCGATACACAGTGTATCTCTTCGAATATCAACATAGATAGGTCGACATCTTTCCCATAAAATTGCCGAAGTCGTCGCGACATACGAGAATGGTGTCGTAATGATGTCGCCTTCTTCGATATCAAGTGCTTTTAGCGCCAACTGGAGCGCCACGGTTCCGTTACTTACAAAATGAAGCTCAGGCAAACCCAAATAAGAACCGACGCTTTTTTCAAGTTCTTGAACGAGCGGACCTTGATTGGTCAGCCAGCCTCTTTCCCAAATACCCGAAAGCAGCGCTTGATAATCCTCCGCTGGTGGAAGAAACGTTTTGGTGACATTAATTCTTTCTTGACTCATCTCTCCCCCAGGTTCTCGCCCTCACAAAAACCTTATCCCTGCATCACTCGAGTGACCAGGTATTTTCTAACTTCAATGCCCCACCCCTCGTTATATCATCTCCTTTAACGACAAACTGATTTTTGCTCTTTGCAATTGCTACTAACTCACGGTTTCGCCATTTAAACACAGCGACATTTATTCCATAGGTTCCTGCGTTAAACATTGTCGTATCAAGCGTATACGATATCGAGGTGTCACTCGTAATACCCATGTCCTTCGGAGTACTTATCTCAGCAACCGATACCCCATCTTTCATGACCGAAATGCCAACGTACATCTTCTCCTGGGTTTCTGCCTTCGACTTGTAGTCAACCCGAAGTGTCACGGCATCTGGCGTCTGAGTAATCTTTGATTTTACTTGGTAAAGAGACCCTAGGGCATCGGCTTTCTTCTCGTCATCAGTTTTTGGAATATCGATATTCTCTGCTGCATAAATATCGGCAATTTCAGCTGGTGTTCCTTGGCTGATTATCTTGCCTTGCTTTACATAAATAGCCCTTGAGCAAAAACGCTTTACCGCACCCATGTCGTGCGACACGAAAATAACCGTTTTTTTCTGCTCCTTCAGTTCTTCGAAATAGTTGTAACATTTCTGCTGGAATGCCGCATCTCCCACAGCCAGAACCTCGTCAAGGAGAAGTATGTCGCCGCGAGCACGAATCGCAATAGAAAACGCCAAGCGCACCTGCATACCCGAAGAATAATTCTTCAGCTTCTGATCCATAAAGTCCACAAGTTCAGCAAACTGAACGATGTCATCGTACATTGCTTCCATTTCTTTGCGGCTAAATCCAAGCAGTGCTCCGTTCATAAAGATATTTTCACGTCCGGTTAGTTCAGGGTTAAATCCGACTCCAAGCTCAATAAACGGTGTCAGGCTTCCATTCACCTGCACGAGGCCTTTATCCGGCGCATAGATACCAGCAAGAAGCTTGAGGAGCGTACTCTTTCCACTTCCATTGCGGCCAACGATACCAAAGAAATCACCCTTTTGAATTTCAAAAGAAATATCATCAAGAACATGTTGTAACTCATAGCCACGTCTGCTATTAAAGACGTTTACCATGCGCTGCTTCAACCCACTATGCTGTTCATGTGGCAGTTTAAATGTTTTATAAAGCTCTTTTACAACGACTGCCGGCTGATTATCCATTACACATTCTCCGCAAAATATTTCTGAGTTTTCTTGAAGTACCAACTTGCGTAGACAATAGCCAGCAGCACAATTGCATACGGAATCGCCGCTATCCAAATATTACCGATGAGGCTATCTGTGGTGATAGATTGGTGAGTAATGAGATTATACCGTGCATCTTGGATAATCTGCGCAACTGGATTGAGCATCAATAACTTCGCAGCAACATCGCTCTGCGCCAACACCATACTCACAGGATAGAGAATCGGTGTCGCATAAAAAGCACCCTGGAGAAACACTTCCCAGATATGACTAATGTCTCGATATTTTACAAACATAGCCCCAAGAAGGAATGCCACTGCAAGTGAGAACACATAAAGCTCAAGAATATTAAGTGGTAGCCATAGCACCGAAAGATGAAGATCGACACCATTGATCACGACAAATACAAAGACAACTAATAGGTTGAGGAACAGGTTGATAAGTGCCGATATCGTTCCTGAAATAACGATAATGTATTTTGGGAAATTAATCTTGCGGATAAGATCGCCCCGTCCAACAATTGCCTGCATACCCTGCGTTGTCGCTTCGATAAAGAAGCTCCACATTACCACTCCGAGAAGTAGGTAGACGGGATAATGTTCCACATCGCCGCCGAATTTCAAAAACTTCACAAAGACAACGTACAAAATTGCAAAGAGGAGGAGTGGCTTCAAAAGAGACCAAAGATACCCCAGAACTGACCCCTGGTATCGCAACTTGAAGTCTGTCACAACAAGTTCACGTAATAAAATACGATTTCGACGGATAAAAATATTCGAGATTTTCATATTACCTGAAAAACATTATAAGATATATGTAGCATTATGAATAGAGTCGCCGTCGTTGTATTAAATTATAAAGGGATTGAAGATACTATTAATTGTCTTGAGTCTCTCGAGAAACAGACATTTAAACACTTCACCATCGTAGCTGTGGAAAACGGCTCCGGTGATACTTCCGTAGCCGAATTTAAGAAACTCGAGCGCAAGTACGGCGACAAACTTCAGACACTTTATAACCGAGAAAACCTCGGATTTACTGGTGGTGTGAATACAGGAATACGATGGGCGCTCAAACACGGCTTTGACGGAATAGCACTGTTTAACAATGACGCTATTGCCGCCCCAAATTGGCTTGAGGAACTCGTAAAAGCCCATGAGCAAAAAAAATCGGGCATCACGACGGGTCTCCTTCTTCACGAACACGGTGACACAATCGATAGCACAGGCGACTGGTATTCGACATGGGGGCTACCATTTCCTCGCAATCGTGGCGACAAAGCGAGTGAAGCACCCGCAGCCGAATTTGTTTTTAGCGCAACTGGTGGCGGAAGTTTATACGAAGCCAAACTGTTTGAAGAAATCGGACTATTCGATGATGTTTTGTTCGCATATTACGAAGATGTCGATATTAGTTTTCGAGCACAACTCGCCGGCTACAGCGTGTGGTATACTCCGAGCGCTGTTGCCTACCATAAACAAGGTGCGACAAGCAATCGTATGCCGAGCGGATTTGCAGTGCGCCAGACATTCAAAAACCTGCCTGTCGTATTCGTAAAGGATGTTCCGCGCGAATTGCTATTTCCTATAGGCGCAAGATTCTATCTCGCCTATCTTCTGATGCTCGGAAATGCGGTAAAAAATGGCAATGGCGGCGCGGCACTTCACGGATTACTCCAGTCAATGCACCTCATACCCCACTCTTTTCGTAAACGCTGGCATATTCAAAAGAATAAAAAGGTATCTTCTATCCATATAAAAAAGCTCTTGTGGCCCGATCTTCCACCAGATCAGACAGGCATCCGCAGACTTCGACGTTTCTTTACCGGAAAATCCTAGATATGCGACTTCTCGAATATCAAGCCAAGGATATCCTCAAAGACAATGGTATTCGCGTACCAAAAAGCAGACTTATAACCAAGAACCGCATACCGGATCTCGATCTTCCGGTGGTTATTAAATCTCAGGTCCCTGTCGGCGGTCGAGGTAAGGCCGGAGGAGTGATTGTTGTTGAAGAAACAACACGTGTAGCTTCTGCTATCACTAAAATTTTTGCTATACCCATCAAAGATCATCTTCCAACCACCCTTCTTGCTGAAGAGCTCATTACTATTAAAAAAGAACTCTACTTGGCACTTCTTATCGATCGGTCGGCTCGGGAAATTCAAGTCCTTGCCCATCCCACGGGCGGGATCGAGGTAGAAAAAAACACCACGAGCGATTTTTTACGCGTGACTCTATCCAAAGATTCTCTTCCGACTTGTGCCAAAAGACTAGGCCTGCTCTTCGGATATAATGTTTCGGCCATAGAAACCTTACTCAGGAAACTGCGGAGGACCTTTGTTTCGTCCGATGCTACTTTATTAGAAATCAACCCTTTAATACTTACCCTAGATGACGAACTTGTATGCGGCGATTGCAAAATGGAAATTGATGACGCCGCGCTATTTCGACACCCGGAGTTAGCAGATGAAACGACTCCAGAGAGTAATTTCGTGAAACTCGACAACAAAGGCACCGTCGCTACTATCGCGAATGGCGCCGGTCTAGCAATGGCCACTGTTGATGCCGTTGCCGACCATGGCATGAGACCGGCTAACTTCCTTGACATTGGCGGCGGAGCGACAACGGCGAGTGTTCTTGAAGCTTTTTCCAAGATCATAGAGTTTCCAGGTGTCAAAGCGATTGTCATTAATATTTTTGCCGGCATTACGCGCTGCGACGAGATCGCCAAGGCTATCATTGAAGCCCGAGATGCAATGCCCGAGCTTCCTCCACTTTTCATACGCCTCGCAGGAACAAACTTTGAAGAAGCCGTCGCGTTACTCTCGGCACATGAGATTCCGACGCTCTCTTCGCTTGAGGATTGCCTCCTTGCAGCTCGCGAGGTCATTCGTGAATAATCACCTTCTCACCGGTAAAAATGTGATCGTCCAAGGTATTACTGGGGCTCACGGTTCGTTTCACACAGCAGCAATGCGCGCTAGCGGAACGCACATCGTCGCTGGAACCTCGCCAAACAAAGCGGGTCAACTTGTCGACGGCGTCCCTGTGTACAAAAGGATTGCCGATATCAAAAAAGACTTTACTATCGACTGCAGCGTCGTATTCGTGCCAGCTCCTTTCGCTAAAGCCGCACTTCTCGAAGCAATCAACGCCTCTATTCCACTCATTATTTGCATTACGGAAGGAATTCCCATCCATGATATGCTCGAAGTACTCGAAAAGGCGAAGGCTAATAACTGCACACTTATCGGCCCAAACTGCCCAGGTATCCTTATCCCAGGTGAGAACAAACTCGGCATTATCCCCACGCAACTTGGACTCCCTGGAAGTGTGGGCATCGTCAGTCGATCGGGTACATTGACATACGAAACAACCGCCGGGTTGACTGCTCGTGATATTGGCCAACGATACATTATAGGCATTGGCGGTGATAGAATTCACGGCATTGACTTTACTGAATGTCTGAAACTTTTCGAGAGTGACCCCGGAGTCTCTTCAATCGTGCTTATTGGAGAGATTGGTGGAACAAGCGAGCACGAAGCTGCTGATTTTATCAAGAATCACATTACCAAACCAGTCTATGCTTACATTGTTGGTCATCATGCGCCAAAGAACACCCAGCTCGGCCATGCTGGAGCAATTCTTGGAAATGCAAACGAATCCGCTCAGGCAAAAACAATCGCCTTACGCGCAGCAGGCGCCCAAACGTTCACGAGCATAACAGAGCTTATTAAAGCAGTGAAATGATATACTAGTAGTTATCAATGAGCAAGCAAAAGAAAATCAGTATTCTCATCCCCGCCTATAATGAAGAAGAAGTATTGCGTCATCTTTATGAACGGCTCGTGAAACTGGCCGGTGAGACCACAGGATATACATTTGAATTTCTTTTCGTCAATGATGGCAGCCGGGATCGAACCCTCGACATGATAAAAACCTATGCCGAAAGTGACGACCGCATCAGTTACCTCAATCTCTCACGTAACTTTGGCAAGGAAATTGCAATGATCGCCGGACTCGATCATGTCACTGGTGACGCAACCGTTATCATCGATGCTGATCTTCAAGATCCGCCAGAACTTATTCCACAAATGATCGAATATTGGGAGGAGGGGTATGATGATGTGTACGCCAAACGTCGTAGCCGAACCGGTGAGTCGTGGTTCAAAAAAATAACTTCAGAAGTTTTCTATCGTTTACTTCAAAAATCAACCAACATCCCCATCCAGCGTGATACTGGTGATTTTCGCTTGCTCAGCAAACGATGCGTCGAAGCACTCCGCGAATTTCGTGAGTCACAGCGCTACACAAAAGGCATGTTCAGCTGGATCGGCTACAAGAAAAAAGAAATGCTATACGACCGCGACCCTAGAGCAGCCGGCGAAACAAAGTGGAATTATATTAAGCTCACCAATTTCGCAATTGATGGCATTACCTCCTTTACGACAGCCCCTCTCCGCATCTCTTCTATCCTCGGCATGTTGGTTTCACTTGCTGCGTTTATATATATCATCTATCTCGTCATACGGACAATATTTTTTGGGAGCGACCTCGCCGGCTATCCCTCAATGATGGCCGTCATCCTCTTTCTTGGCGGTGTTCAGCTTTTGAGCCTGGGTGTTATCGGTGAGTACATTGGCCGAATTTTTAATGAAACCAAGCAACGTCCTCTCTATTTTGTCGAAGAATATCATGAAGGAGACCGAAAGTAACAATGCATATCGTTATCGATGCCCGAATCATCAGTTCATCTACAGGTAGATACGCCGAAAGCCTTCTCACAAATCTAGAGAAGCTAGACAAACCCCACACCTACACTGTCCTTGTACTAAAAAAAGATCTCGATTTTTGGAAACCAACAAAAGATAACTTTCATGTCGTAGAAGCAGATTTTCCAAACTATTCCCTAAAAGAACAATTGCAGTACGCACTGCTTCTCTATCGCCTCAAACCCGATCTTGTCCATTTTTGCATGCCACAGCAGCCACTTCTTTACTTCGGTAAACGCGTGACTACCGTCCACGACCTGACGCTCGTCAAATACGAAAACATCGATATGAATCCGCTTCTTTATAAGATTCGAAAAGGAATTTTTATTTGTCTACTTCGGAATGTTATGTGGCGCAGCAAGATGATCCTCACACCAAGCAACTTTGTACGAAAAGAGCTTATTGATTTTACGAGCACAAAGCATGCACCTAAAATAAAAACCACCTACCTTGCGTGGGATGAAGCTGTTGCTGAACCAGAGCCGATCAAAGCACTAAAAAACAAGCGCTTCATATTCTTCGTGGGCAACGCATTCCCTTACAAAAACCTCAATACAATCGTAGATGCATTTAGCAAACTGAGCAAAGACATGAAGGACCTTCAGCTCGTGTTTGCAGGAAAAAAAGATTTCTTCTACGATCAAGTCGAGAATCATGTAAAAAAACGGGGTGTCGCAAACAAAACTCACATCCTTGGCTTCATATCCGAAGGTGAAAAGCGCTGGCTTTTCCAGCACGGACAAGCATATATCATCGCATCTTTCTCCGAAGGCTTCCATATTCCTGGTCTTGAAGCGATGGCAGAGCAATGCCCCGTCATTAGCAGTAATGCGACCTGTCTCCCTGAAGTATATGCCGATGCTGCTCTATATTTTGATCCAAATAACTCTCATGAACTCGCAGACACAATCAGCGAGGTTATTGAAAACAAGAAAGAACGCTCGAGCCTCATCAAGAGAGGTAATAAACGTCTCAAAGATTTCTCTTGGTCAAAGATGGCAAATGAGACACAAGCTGCCTACGACGACGCGCTCAAAAACTAAGAACTTCGCTGCGCTATAATCAGCCGGCGATCACGGCCTTCACCCTCTGAAAAAGTGCGAATATCCTCGTACTCGGCTGCAACGTGATGCACAATGCGACGATCAGCCGCATTAAGATCAGCGATATGAGAATCACCTGTTCGTCGTACTTCTTCAATCCATTCCCGGGCCTGGGCGGCTAATTTTTCTGCACGCTGCTTCTTGTAGTCGGCGATATCGACGTTCACCCTAGAAAGTGGCGCTTCTTTGTTTCGAAGTGTCGTCGAAACCAGGTATTGAATACTTCGAAGTGTTTCGGCATTCCGACCGATCAATAGACTATTGCTCTCTGATGATGGAACCGAAAGTTCGATCACATCATCCTCTACGTGCGCCTCAACAGCGACATTTATTCCAAAGAAGGAGAGAAGATCTTCAAGATACTTTTTTGCGAATGCGATTGATTCATCAGAAGTCATTATTTCTTTCCTTTCTTTTTCGTATCCTTTGCAACGATGCGGGTGACGGTCGCTTCTTTTGCTACCTTTTCACGTGCTTTGGCGGTCGCCTTTTTGCTCGGTTTTTTGACAGGTTCATCGGCAATTTCTTCAAGCTCTTCTTCGTCTTGGCGCAAAAGATATGTTTGTTGAGCCACAGCTACAAGGTTTGAGACAGCATAGTACAGCGCCAAAGCTCCTGGAACACTGATCATAATAAAGAACATAAAGAATGGCAGAATCTTCATCATCTTACCCATGACAATCGCATTCATTTCTGACTGATCAGCTGACTTGCCTTCTGATGCTTCGCTCATAACATCACGAAGACGTTTTTTGCTTTCTGTCTGGGGCATCGTCTGCTTGCTCATAAAGTACTGCGTCCCTGCCGCGACAACCGCCAGCAAGACAAGGATGATATCAATGTGCCCCTGTGCAAAAGCTGACTTCGTCAGGTCAACAAGGCCAAAAAGCTTTTCGTTGAATTCATTTGGCCGTTCAATAAGATGCTTGATTGGCCCGATATTCTCCATGAAATCATATGTAAATTTTGCAATCTGATCACGATGAAGCGTGAAAATCTGAATAACGTAATAAAGCGCAATAAAAATAGGGAACTGAACCAACAAAATTCCGATAGAACGAAACGGGCTGACGCCGTGCTTCTTATAAAGCTCGAGCATCTGCATACCTTCGAGCTGCTTATTACCCTTCGTTTTCTTCTTGATTTTTGCCAGTTCAGGCTGCAACTTTCGCATTGCCTTAGTCTGATGAAGCTGCTTCTTGACGAGCGGGTACATCACGAGACGCACCAAAATCGTAAAGAGAATCAGGCTCACACCAAAATCGCCACCAGGGATAATACTATAAAGACCAATCAAAAGGTTAAAGATTGGCTGCACAATTAATATGTCAAAGATATTCACTTCTTACTCCAGAACTAATATTTAGTCCTATTATATCAGTTTTGTTCTCTTTTGTAGAGGCCAGCTTGAGTAAATGCAGTTTTCAGTATGTCTTCGAGCTCTTCAAACGGCAATGTGATAAGCTCACTCGAAAGTGTAATGATCGCCACATCATGAACTGATTCCATTTTAGGAAGTTCGTTGCGGATAATTTCATATATCCTTCGCCTGATTCGGTTTCTCCCCACGGCACTTTTATGAACTTTTTTGCTGACGACCACTGAAAATCGCGAGTGTTTACGGTGAGGATTTGATGTATATTTCACCGTCAAAAGATGGGACCGTATTGCCTCACCATTCTTATAAACATATCGTAAGCTGCCATGGCCGTGGAATCTATTCTGGAATGATATCATAAGGTAATTTTATTATACTGTATAAAAACAGAATGCGCCTCTTATCGCGAGACGCACTGTTGTTTAAAAGCAAGCTTGGGTGGTTAAACCGTCAGCTTTGCGCGCCCTTTAGCACGACGGCGCTTAATAACAGCGCGGCCGCCCTTTGAGGCGACACGAGCACGAAACCCGTGAGTACGGGCGCGGTGTCGAGTATGTGGTTGGTGTGTTCGCTTTGGCATATCTGGTATATTGTAGCTAATTTCTCTGTTTTTCGCAAGTCCCTCCTCAAGGACGCCTTATGACTTTCCACAGATCCCTCCACTTTATCCACAAGTTTATATGGGATGCTTAGCAACTGTGGAAAAATGGCGCCTCTACACAGCCTCGGAATTTCTCTCCTGTTATGGTTGTGGAAAACTTCGCCGCGCGCTATAGTAGAGGGAGTACGAGATATGAGGGGATACCTCTTAGGGGAAGGTTTTTTAGCATGCAACATGCATTGTGGCAAAGTGTTTTAGGTGAAATTGAATTATCGGTATCGCATGGTATCTTCACGACGTGGTTTAAGAATACTGAGCTACTTGATGTTTCCGACAACACTGTCACGATCGCCGTTGCAAATATATTTGCCAAACGACAATTCGAAGTAAAGTTCAACGATCAGGTAAAATCAGTTCTCGAAAAGAACGGCCTCAATCCACAAAATATTGTCTACACTATCAAAACTACTGGCAAAAAAACCATCAGTCGAGAAGTCACCATGGCTGAAAGCCGTGCCGACGACCTTATCAGCGCCCCTCAGCGTCCAAAAACCATCACCTCGCAGGGCAATGGAACCGGGCTTAATCCTCGCTATACATTCTCCAACTTCATTGTTGGCGGCAGCAACGATCTCGCCTATGCAGCCTGTCAAGCGGTCGCCTCAAACCCCGGCATTAAATACAATCCCCTCTTTTTGTATGGTGGTGTCGGACTTGGTAAAACACACCTTATGCAGGCCGTCGGAAACGAAATTGCCAAGACGCAACCTGAGTCACGAATTCTTTATATAAGCACCGAAACATTCGTGAAAGAATTCCTGGAGAGTATTCGTTTTAAGAAAAAGGGCTTCTCGGACAAATATCGCAACGTCGACGTGCTCATTGTCGATGACATGCAGTTTATAGCAGGCAAAGAAAAAACCCAGGAAGAATTTTTTCATACCTTTAATGCGCTCCACCAGTCCAACAAGCAACTCATTATCAGCAGTGACAAGCCTCCAAAGAGCATTCCTACTCTGACCGAGCGCCTTCGCAGTCGATTTGAGTGGGGTATGGCGATTGATATTCAGATGCCCGACTTTGAAACCCGCTGTGCAATCGTGCAGACAAAGGCATCTCTTTCTGGTATCGAACTAGCCCGAGAAACCACCGAATATCTTGCAAATAATATCAAGACCAACGTCCGCGAGCTCGAAGGGGCCCTGAATCAGCTCCTGGCTTATGCGGAGATGCGCGGCGTCACCCCCGATATCACCATAGCCGAAGGAATCATTGGTAATGCCCGGCATTCCAGACCTCAACATCTCACCCCCAAGCAGATTGTCGACAAAACAGCTCGCCATTTTCAGATTGAGACAAAAGAAATATGCAGCGCAAAGCGAGATAAACATATCGTTGTTCCTCGCCAAATCGCCATGTATCTTCTGAGAAGCGAGCTCCACCTCAGTTTTCCAAGAATTGCCGGTGAGCTTGGTCGAAAAGACCACACGACAGCCATTCACTCCGTCGAAAAGATAGAAAAAGCAGTCAAGCTCGATCTTCTCATCCGAGAGCAAGTGGCTGAAATACGGGAGAAGTTGTATGCTTAGACTATGTGGAAAACATGTGCGAAGGCTGGGTAAAGTCCGCGGTGAAAGTACCGAACAACTTTCCACAGAATCACCCATAAACCGCTCCGACGATTCACGCATACGTGCACAAGTCGCAGATTTACACACTTTTACCCAACATCATCCACACCACATGTCCACAATACTTATTCGCAATCTACCCCTGGGTGAACACTATTTTTACCCACTTTCCACAGCACCTACTATTACCTCCACCAAAGGAAAATTAAAGAAAGGCAGTATATAATAATGGAACTTTCCGTTACCCAAGAAAATCTCGCCAAAGCCCTCAGTAACGTTGGTCGAGTTGCAAGCAGCAAAACAGGACTTCCCATTCTCAGTAATATTTTATTGAGAACAGACAGTAACCGACTATTGATTGCAGCGACAAATCTAGAGATCGCGTCAACCCAGCACATCGGAGCAAAGATTGTCACCCCCGGAGCGATTACTATCCCAGCACGCCTGGTAAGCGAGTTCGTATCGAGCCTTCCTAAAGGTACTGTTGAACTGAAGGTGACGGAGAACCATCTTCATATTTCTTCAGGAAGCTTTAGCTCCGTTATTAATGGGGTTGTGGCTGATGAATTTCCTGAACTTCCGACAATTGATGAAACATCGTCAATTCAATACAGTATCAGTACGCTTGAGTTTAAGCAGGCAGTCTCTCAGACGATTATCACTGCAAGTAGCGACAGCACTCGCCCGGTGCTTACAGGTGTGTACTGGCATTCCTTTGAAGGACATCTTTACCTGGCAGCAACAGATGGGTATCGTTTGGCGGAGCGACGACTTGTCGAAACGACAAGTGAAGTTGCCGCTATCATTCCAACCACAACCCTTCAGGAAGTACTTCGAACGATTACGGATGATGTTTCCGAGGTAGATATGCTTTTCGATGAGACTCAGGTGCGATTTCGCGTTGGTGAAAGTGAAGTAACGAGTCGACTGATCGATGGGAACTACCCTGATTACCGTCAGCTCATCCCGGCGAGTTCGGAGACAAATGCAACTCTCAACGCGTCGGAATTTGTACGTGTGACAAAAATCGCAGGATTGTTTGCCAGGGAATCAGGCGGGAGTGTGACGTTGACGGCGGACAAGGAAAAGCAACAACTCTCTATTCACTCTATTGCCTCCGAATTGGGCGAAAATACTTCAAGTGCCCCAGCTGCAGTGACAGCAGATGGTCAAGTGACACTTAATTCACGATATCTTGGCGATGCACTTTCGGTTATTGAGGGAAATGAAGTTGAATTTCGATTTAGTGGTAAGCTTGCAGCCTGTGTTTTGACGGCAAAATCAAAAGATGTGAACTACAAGCACATCATTATGCCACTAAAGAGTTAGCATGTCGCGTCTTACGTCCTTGCGCGTCCAGCATGTTCGAACTCACGGCGATTATAGCATACAGCTTGCTCCTGATGTCACAGTCATTACTGGCGCGAATGGAAGTGGAAAAACATCACTTCTCGAGGCGATCTATATTGCACTTCAAGGCTCGTCATTCAAGGGTGTCGACAAAGATATAGTGCAGCGTGGAGAATCTTGGTATCGCATTGATCTTGCGTTTGAGGACGATGACCCCTCGCGAGCGGTAAAATTCGACATTATGCGAGAGACGGGTCGTAAACAGTTTATTGTTAATGACAGAACACATTATCGACTTCCTCCTGCGCAGCGACACCCTGTGGTATTGTTTGAGCCCGATGATCTTCGCCTTCTCCATGGCTCTCCAGAGCGTCGGAGGCAGTTTATCGACCATTTTATCGCTCAGATCGATCCGTCGTACACCACGACACTTCGACGATATGAGCGTGCCCTAAAACAGCGAAATGCGCTCTTGAAGAGACAGGCGCCGAGCGATGACTTCTTTGCCTGGAATCTCACGCTGAGTGAGTATGGCGCGGCTATCATCGAAAAGCGCGTCCACTTTATTAAACGTCTTGATCAGCGACTCAACGAGACATATCATTCGATTGCTCACAAGGATGACCGAGTTCGTGTTGCCTATTCGGTGACCTATAACGATTCTATCCAACAGAAGCTCCTGACTGAACTCCACTATGCCATGCAAAAAGATTTGCTGCTCGGGTTTACGACTGTCGGTCCCCATCGTCACGACGTGGTGTTCGAGTTTAATGGATCGCCGGCATTAGCCGTCGCTTCTAGGGGCGAAGTGCGAAGTATCGTCTTGGCGCTCAAATTCCTCGAAATTGATATTATCGAGCAAGTGACGAATGAAAAACCGGTCGTATTACTTGATGACGTGTTTAGCGAGCTCGATGATGAGCGCCAGAAACAATTAACGACACTTACGAAATCGCACCAGATCATCATTACATCTGCAACGCGGAGTAAACGTATCCCTGCTAGTATTGTGACAGAGCTATAGATTACTCACCGAGACGACTGGCGTCTTTGATGATATCGACGGGAACATCTTTAAATTCAGCGGTTGTTAGTACGAGGCTTGGTTTGCCGACAACTGTCCATATATCGTCCTTTTTCAACATGATAACGTCGTAGATATCTCCTTCGTCGCGCGGATCCTCTGGATGTTGTGTCAATGTTGTCGCATACCACTCACCTTCTTTGTAGAGCTTTCCGTCGGCCATGTCAAACGATGTAGCAACGAAGGGAAACGCTTTGGTAAGTGCTGTCTTAATGGCGGGTAATTCCCCGGCGAGATGAGACGAGAGGTAGCTAGCAGAATAGCCGGCATCAACACTCACGGTAGCATCACTCTTGTTAACCGAGAAATAAACGGGTGCTCGGTCAAAGTTGTCCCCGGTGGGAATGGCAGCATAATTTCCCTCCTGAAGGCGTATTGTATCATTGTTTTTTACTTCCGCGAGCTTATTTTTCTTATCAACATCGTCAGATTTATAGATCGTAGCGGTTAATTCTGGTTTTTTGAAGGTAAAGGTCACACTCCTGAAGGAGAGTAGGTAGGTCGTGATGCTCGCTGCGCCGATCACGAGTACAGTAATAATTGCGATAGTGATAATAAGTCGTTTATTCATTTTCAAATGGACTTTCGTAATCTCTAAATAATATTTTTAACGTCGTAGGATCATACCCTAGCTCGCGAATCTTTCGTACGGCTGCGTTACGATACCCACTCGGCGCGTCTATGGTGATAATGATAGAGTTCCCGGTTTTATCGCTCGGGTCGTTTTGATAGCCGATCGTGTAGAGGTAATTACTAAATGGCAATTCATTGACGATAGGGTTCTTGTTGCGAAATGACTCCCCTTCCACATTGGCGGCGAGGCCAGCTTTCCCTTCGATCTCAAAATACTTCCCTTGGTTGTCATCTGCCCATTTCTTAGCTTCATCTGAAACGGGTTGAAGAGAAATTGTGATAGTCTTTCCTTCGCTTTCGACGACTTCTCGATTCTCAAAAGGGGCGAATCCATCTTTTTTTGCTTTTAAAGTATAAGTGCCCGGCTTAAGATAGAATGTCCCTGGCTGAACCGCCTTATCGTCAATAGAAATAGAGGCGTCGCTTGGAACCGAAAGTAGTGTTATCTGTGTTTTCCCCGATCGCTCAACCGAGGTGTAGATGAAGTAAATAAGCGGTACGACAATAACGGCTATCACAAGGAGACTTATGATAAGTATTCTATGTTTTGTAAAAACTGTCGGCGACATGTGATTTATTCCTCCTATCTCTTTCGGTACCACGTTGTATCGGATGCGGTGATTTTTTCTTTACCAGCCATAGGCGCACGCTCATCCAGTGAGGCTGAGGCGATGACGCTATCGAATCCTTCAGGTTTCTTGCCCCGATCCCCTATATACATGTAAGTATGTCCTGGAAGCATAGCGACATCACCGGCACGGAGATCGGCCGCATTGATTGAGGCGCCATTGCCAAGACTCGTCCAGTTTTTGTCGACCCAAGCTTTTTGGTTAGGAGTGGCACCACCCTTTGCGTTTGAGTTGTATGTTTTATCAAATCCCGAGTCGTACATGACCGTTGTGACGAACCCACCACAGTCGATACCAGGGTACCTGATACCACCAATGTAGCGTCCTTCTGATTTTGCTTTATTAAGGGCAGTAACGTACTCAGGTTTGGCGACAATCGTCAGCCCACGATAGTCAGGCCAGGCGTACGATTTCACTGTTGAAACAATACTAGAAGTATCGGCAACTCCACAGCCGGCTGAGCTTCCGCCGCCTACCTTGCCATTAAATTCGTCATACCATTTCTGGGCATAGCCACCACGAACTCTTCGGACAGCTTCTGGCGTATCTCCCGAACGTTCAAAGTTATCATGCCAATAGACAGTAGCAAGGAGGACGGTAGACTGTTTTTTAAGCCCTTCCCATTCATTTCCTCCGCCGTACTGTGCTTTTGCAGTACGGGCATTACTTTCCTGGAAAAGATATTCAAGTTGAAATGCGAGACTCGTCACGGGGACACCCTGCTTTGCAGCGGCGGCTTCGATACTTTTTCGACGCGGGCCGGTCCACTGCACGATACCAATACCTCCGGTCCCGGTACCCGGGTGCTCTTCCGCTTCTGGGTTAAATGGAAATCCCTTGTAGGTTGATTCTTGCTGGATGTTGCCCATTATTCCGGCTGCTTGTTCTGTTGTCAGCTGCTTGCCAAGAAGGAACATCCAGACAGTCTTTGGATAGTCCTTAGGGTCTGGGTTTGCGCCATTTCCGGGCGTAATAGAACCACTCGTTCCAGGCACGCACGTTGCGTCAGGATCATAAAAAAGAATATCATTTCCAGAATAGAACTCTTCATCAAGAGCTTGAGCGTATTGGACGCTAAATGAGCTAACTAATATCGATACAAATGCGAGGCTGATGATCCTTGTCGATAGTTTAGTTTTGCGCCACATTACTTTGCTCCTCCCATCGCATAAGCCATACCTTTTACAAGCGCATCCGTTAGCGTCATATCCGAGGCAACAGTGGTGTCTTGTTCTGAATCGTCAAGGAATGCTGAACTGGCTGAGCTACCGCCATCCATCGTGTCTTGAAGCACTTTGTATCCGGTGTATTCACTCGACATTTGATTGTCCTTATTATCTTCCATACACTTTTCACCGGTATACCAGGTGGCGTCATCCTTCTGTTCCTCTGCGGCAACACTCGTACTTCCCCATGGATCCTCTCGATTGACACAGTATTTTGTGTATTTGTCGAGGTAGCTGTCTGGTACGGGAGCACCATTGTCATCAATCTGCATACTCGAGGTCATGTAATCAATAACAACGTCAGAATCGACATTTTTAAATGGCGTATAGCGCACAACGCAGAACATATCGGGATCCATATACTTCTCGAGTGCTTTGTAGGCATCATCGGAACACTGTTTGAATCGATTATCACTATAGTTTGCAACAGGCATACTGTAAGCGGCATTGGCATTTTTCGTGAGCATACTAAGTGACCCAGGGATTGCGGCAAATGTCTTGTTGATAGTAGAAACGAGTGGACTGCCGAGTGAAGGCATGTAGCTTGCTAAGCTAGTCGCCATTCCGCCTAAGAATGAGTATCGGTTAGTTACATCGAGGGGAGTTTTAGAAGCCTCGTATGTCCTCATCGCGATATCTTGTTGAATGAGCTCGTTGTTATCTGCCATATTTTGTTTTATCGCAGATAACTTGCCGGGTTTGAGGCCGAATTTCATAGCAGACGTCCCCATTATCATGGCTGCTCCAATGAAGACAACATTCCCTGCATCCGGCCCTACCACATCTGTCGTAAGGTCTGGTCCAGCAGCTGCATCGATCGCAGCATTGACGAGCTCTGCTGCCCATTTTTCAACAGGAAATACCGTGGTAATAAGTGCCATAGCGCCCATCATAATAGGAGTGAACACAGGAGCTGCCAAGAAACTCACGGCTTGTACCACTTTATTATTTACTGCCTTACATGCTAATTTTATATTCTCTTTTCCTATCTTTTGATCAATCCATGTAAGAACTTTTTCCATGAAACCGAACACGCCACTCGCTATTAAGAATCGTGCCGCCAGGCCGCTTAAGTTAATCTGATCCCCTTACGCAACTACCTTATAGGCTTCGGCATCGAGAGCGTTTTTGCCTATGTTCGGATTATCTATCATTTCCCCTGTATCAGGATCCTCTACCTTTGTAGGGTACTTTGAAGGAGCAACGACGCTCATCACTTTTTCTGTCTCTGCATCAGTCGCTGCATTTGCCTTTAGTGAGCTGGCGTAGGTCAAAAATATCATAGCAAAAGCGGCAAAACGAAGTGCTTTTTTGATTTTAGCCGCTGTGGCAATATAGTTTCCCATATTTATAGTCAGACAGGCCAGCTGTGGGATGGCGAGCGCATTGGTAAGCTTCAGGGATAACTTTGAGAGCTTGGTCCCTTTAGAAATAGATTCATTGATTTCTCGCGACGTTTCATTCGCGGTATCATTGGCGGATTGGGCGTTCTTTTTTTCTTCTTCCGTAGCGTCTTTTCCCGGGTCATCCGCTACGGCACTTGTGCTGACGGTGCCTTTTTCCCCCTTGGTGGATTCCTCGAAGGATTTATCCGCTTCTGCTCTGTTCTTTCCTTCCACCTTCTTTCCCTTGGTGAGATTGAGCTTTGTCAATACCCCTTTAAAGAAATTTCCCACTATAAACAAAGAGTTTTTTATACTATACACGCTATTAAAGGCACTCGCAGCAACGGCTGAATTCTTGAGGAGATTGGATAATTCCTGGGCGTTATGGGCAATTTGCCCATCCGGAAACTCGACAGAGGTAAAGCCAATTCGCTTCCCATCTCCTGCCTCCGTTTTTTCACCAAATTTAAAACCTTTCTTTTCGAATTTTTCCACAAGTTTTGGATCGAGCGTATTGAACTTACATCGAACAGAGACAGCTTTGGTACAAATACTAAGTTTCTTTTTCAGATCACCACCAAGTTTTTTTCCAAACAAGATGGTTGTCTTGCGCTGGCTGGATGCATTGACATCGTTAGTGTCGTTGGTAAAATGCTCGGCGATTGTAACAGGCATGAGTGTCATACCAAAAAAACCCAAGCCTCCGCCTGCACCCAAAAGAAGAGCGCCTATCGTGCCTGCGGGACCTTGTTTTTTGAGAAGCCCCTTAAGTCGTGATTCGATACCCTGTTTTTTGGTGGATTTATTATTAGCCGATACGGATGTATTCCAACCCGCCTCTTTCTCGCGGGTTTTATCGATATTATCGGATGCCGATTTTAGATTACCTCTCTCGGGAGTCGATTCCCCGCCACCCTGAATAAGTCCGAATTGTCGTTCTTGATTACTGAGATCCTGTGCAGTAGAATTGTCGACTTCTTGAAGATTACCTCTCTCGGGAGTCGATTCCCTGCCACCCTGAACGACATGCAAATTAGGCCGTATATCAGGTTCTATTTCGGGATGTGACTTACGCTCAGGGTTCATGATTAGTTCCTATTATACGCTGTACTCACCAGGATTCATGTAGCCATTATTCGCAACGGGCTCGGCCGGAGGTTGTTGTGTCTGTGGTGGTTGTTTTGCGGCCACTGGATTGGTAGTAATAAGCCCTGTTTCTGTCTGACTTGCGACGATCTGGATATGGACATGGTTCTGGCCGGCGAAAAAGAGACCTTGTCCAACCGGGAAGTTAGCGAGGCGCTTCTTTTCCTCTTCGGTCAGTTTGAAAACATCAGAGAGTACGTCGACGGCACTCGATGATTGTTTGAGCAAAAGCTGCATAGAAGAGTTGGCGACGATCGCTCGACCCATTTTGCTCCCCATAAAGTCCTCGACATCCTGGGTAATGGTTGTCAGGCCAAGGAAGTACTTACGGGCACGCTTGGCGAGGCTGAATAGGAAGTTCGCCGAGTCGTCATATTTCATCAGCTGCCATGCCTCATCGACGATCAGCATACGTTTTTTCTGATCGGTGCGTGTAATATTCCAGATGTGAGACAGGACAATATACATTGCTACGGGGCGTAGTTCATCCTCAAGATCACGGATATTAAAGACGACCATATTATTATTGATATCGATATTTGATTGCTGGCTAAATATACCGGCGAATGTTCCACTCGTGTACTTACGGAGTCGCTGCGCAAGTGCTGGTCCCGTACCCCCCATATGAAGGAGCGTGTCGTACAGATCTGCAATTGTCGGTGGCTTAGAATGATGCGTAAGAGGATCACTTGTAATACCCGCACGCGCATAGGTATCGATAAGCGCCTGGTCAAGGTCGGCTTCTTCGGCTGGTGTGAGTGCCGACATAATTTGGCCGTTTGCCGTCGACTGTGTCCCACCAAGCATAAGCCGGAAGAGCCCGTGCAGTGTCACTAGGTTAGCGCGTAGGGCGTCATCTGCTTCATCGCTATCGATCACTCGCGGCAAGTCGAATGGATTAATACGCGTATCCGCACTAAGACTCAATCGAATATAGCTTCCCCCTACTGCATCGGATAATTTCTGGTATTCATTTTCTGGGTCGATAATAATAACATCACACCCAATCATCATACTTCGCAGCGCCTCAAGCTTGACGGTAAACGACTTACCGGCACCAGACTTTGCAAATACTACCATATTGGCGTTTTCTAGGCTGAACCTATCAAAGATGACGAGACCATTATTGTGCATGTTAATTCCATAGAGCACCCCTTTTTCCTGAGTAAGATCGGCGCTCGTGAACGGGAAGCTGGTGCTAATGGCGCCGGTGTTCATGTTGCGACGAATTTGCAACTGATCGGTCATTTGCGGGATTGTACTGTTGAGACCCTGCTCTTGCTGCGATGAGGCTACCTTGCTAAAGATAAGTTGTTGTCCAAAGATAGTTTCGATTTTGTGTTGCACAAAGCTAAGCTCGTCAAGGCTGTCGGCGTACAGCGTAACATAGAGTCCGTAGCGGAAAAAACGCTCAGCTCCCACCTGTAGTTGATCTCGCAGTTCTTCGGCATCTTGTAATGCAGCTTCGAGTCCTGGGTCGCGGGTTCGTCCTTTTTCGCTATTAATAGACATCGTTGCCTCAAGTTGGGTGACCTTTTTTCGGAGGTTATTGAGGACTACCTGGCTTTCAACCGGGTAAATAAACATACTGATATCGAGCACCTCATCGATATTGATTAGCGAGCTCAGCCAGCCGGTATAAATTTGTCGCGGGTACCCATAGATATAAAGAGTGCGACCATATTTTGTACCAAGGCGGAAATGGCCAGAATGGATCTCGAGACTGCTCGGAGCAATAAGATCACGAAGTGTCGTCATGCCTTTTAGGAAAGCCTGTTCGACTTCGGCTTGCTCTCGGGCGCGTTGCTGTGCGGCAATATCAACCGGATCTAGTTTTTTCTTCGCCATTTTACATATCCCCTTCTTGCAGGTGCGGTCGTGGTGCTTTCCCTTGACCCTTTGCGACATACATACTTGTCACGTTTTCAAAATCACCTAAGGGTTCTCGCACAGCCGTATCTGGGTTGAACATATTATAGTACAACTCACCGAGCTCTTTGGTATTGAGCTGGACACTCTTGATACCGATCTGAAATAAGCCGCTCATCACTGAGTCAACGCGGTTTTTTATTTCATCTTTTGCTTTATCATAAGCTACCTTATCGATTTTTGTTCCTGTGGCGGCAGACTTGGAGAAGATTTTACTAAAGAAGCCCTTACTATGCTCGACGACATTATTAAGATCTCCAGTCGGATAGAACGGAATGATAATAAAGAAGCTTTTGTCCATAATATTTGCTTCCTGAGAGAGAATATCGATAAAGTTGATATAATCATCCATCAAGACATTGAGGAGCATATTATCTTGTGAACGACGTATATTGGCGAGTCGATCAAGATAGGGACCAATATCTACTCGCTGAGAGCGAATAAAAATCTGTACCGGGAAATAAAGCGCATTGAGGAAATTCTGATAACTATACTCAACACCTTCTCGTTCACGTGAGCTCATGAGATCAAAGTTAATTGATTTACAGGCAATAACAGCGCGAAAGCTCCCATCATTCATAATTGCCATACCTTCACGGATCTCGGATACCAGCAAGCTGTTTTGAGTCGTATTAGGGTTGGTGGCTGGCTTTGCGGGTTGCTGCTGAGGAGTAGCTCCTGAGCCTACGGCTGCGGGTTGCTGTCCCGGCTGCATATTTGGGACAGGAGGAACAGACTGCTGATTGATTGGAGCAGCGCCGGGATTTGGCTGTAGAGGTTGTTGATTGTTTGGCGGCACGTTTCCCACTTCTCCTCGGCCGACTATCTATGCTTAGCGCAGAGAAATAACAACTTCATCGTCAGGAAGTTTTTTTACTTCCTTTTCATGAATGCGATTTGCTTCATGCGCAATTGTCTCGATAGATAAATCAGAGTTATTTGCAAGGTTTATTATATCAGGTGACACCACGGCTTCGCTAGTGCTACTTTGCGCCGATTTGGTCGGTTCCGGAGTGACCGTGGGCGCTGCGGGTTGTGATGAGCTTTGTTGTGCGACAGGTGTCGTTCCTAATGGATTGATGACCGCCTGATGAATCGCATTTGGATAAGGATTATAGGTAAGATGAGGATCGTCTGGTGCGGTTGCTTGAGCCTGTACCTGTGGGGCCGTTGCTGGGGCTATGGGTGGAGGTGTGGCGGGTAATGCGGTGTAGGGATTAGGAATTTGCGGCGCAATTGCTGAAGGCTGCACAGGAGGTTCTTCTTTCATATGGGCGATCATAGCCTCTCGTCGTTCTACTTCGGCTTGATTAATCATATTATTGAAAGACTGCGCCACGCCGCTATTGGTATCCAGAACATCTTCTGTCTGCTGTGCGGCATAGTAAACATCGTTTTGCATAGCACTGTCCGGCGTTGGTGTACTCACACCTCGAACAGCCCAGCCACCAGTATCAACAATATCGGCCAAGTACGACAGCCGTTGTTCCGCTTCGGTTTGTGATAAGTCCTTTTTACGCTGGACTTCGACGACTTTCGGTGCCGTAATCTCAACAAGCGACTGAATTCCATCAGGTTGCCATAGTCGCTTTTGTGGCTTTAGGTGGAATGATATGACTGCGGCCAAGTAGATTTCCATAGGCTGATCTTTTCGAAGTGGCAATGCCAAAGCACCAAATAATATAACAAAAGGCGCAGGAATTAGGGCGAGTCCTATGAATATCTGCGCGAGTCCCCAACCTAGACCGATCGCAATAATCGCAATGATTATATAGATAAACTGACGAAAGCTAAAAGGACCGATCAGCTTGTCATCAGCTTCAACATCTTGGGGTACTTTATAGACGGCCATGTAGGTTCAGTATAACAAATCGATTAAACTTTGACCTATCTGCCCTCATTGTCCCGATGCTCCATGTCATAGAGTTTGTCCTGGACAAGGGCTTCTTCTTGGGCTTGGTGGAGTTCTTTATCGGTAGGATTTGGTCGCACATCGCCACCAGCAGCCCGAAGGAGCTCCTTTTTCTGGTCATCGTTCAGGTTCGCACTAACTCGTGGATCTGCAAGAACTCGTCGTGCCTGATCGCCTGATACCTGGTTCTGATTGACCATTTTCCCGATACTCGCTGCATGCTGACCGGCCAGGTCATTATCAGACAAAGCACCAGCCGTAGAATCGGTAAGCGATTTTGGCGCTTGTCCTGGTTCGGGAGTTTGCCCAGCCCATTTGACGAGATCAGCACCCTTGTCCTTGACCTGCTTACCATGGCGTTCCTGAATATTTTCTTTAAGACTGTCTGATACTTGATCGAGTTGAGCTTTTCCGCCTTCGGTCTTCTCGGCTTCTTCAATAATCTTTCGGAAATCACTTACACCGGAGCCACCCTTGGCAAAGAGAAGGTTCTGAGCTGCCACAGCTTGAGCTTGGTTACCGGTTGCAAGAGCATCTTCGAGAGCTTTCTTAGGATCTCCGTCAAACTTCACCTTGATAAGCGCTTCCATGTCGCCAACGTCCTCTGCAAAAGCCTTCTTCTTCTGGGCAACAGCGGCCGCCATCACACCAGCTTTGCGTGCTTCATCACCGCCAGCAAGTGCTCCGGCGAACTTATCATCATTCAACGCCATATCGGCTATGTAATCGGTCTCTGCACGCTTCGCTCGTGTTTCTGTGCTTCCCCTCTTGGCACGACGACGGGCGCCTCTTCGAATCAGACTACCGTAACCAGGTATTCCTCCTCCCTCAAGTGCATCGGACTTTCGTTTGTTTCTAAGATTATCACCAACACCTTGCCCGAATCCTCGACCGCCTTTTTGGCTCCGGTCGCTTACGCTCATAATAGCTCCACCGAGAGCGCCAAGTCCTTTAAGAACTGCCATGATGAAAATGTATGTAAAAAAAAGCGGGATAATGGTAATTCCGGCAGCCATCAGTTTCAGTAGCCATTCGATAACATTATCCATATTCTAGCTTCCTCCTCCGACGATCTTAGAGGCAAGGGCGGATGCCCCGAATACGAGAGATATCGTTGGATAGACGACAAGAAGTGTAAAGAATAGCTTTCGCCACTTAGTGAATAACGATTCCGTATTTGGCAGAAGATAGGCTACAAATGCCAGTGGAGATACAACGATTAAGAGAACTATTAGTGCCTGGCGGATAATGAGCACTAAGAAGACCGCGACAATCGCTACTAAACACGCAAGCACCACAGGAATAAGTGCTGCAAGAGCGATGTAGAGCCCTGCGCCGATCAATGCCCCACCCAGGAGCCCACCGACAATACCCTGCCACTGAGTTCCAGTTGTCAGTGCGTTGCCTGAATCGGGGAGACTGAGGCCTTGTCCGATACCATCAAAGAGCGCTTTCAGTGAGCTTCCTCCAATATTGGAAAGGTCGACTGCAAGTGAACATATCCAGAAGGATATATTTACCAAGATAGCAGCAACTACAAGCCGCGGAAGCATTCGTTTGATGCCGTAGTTCGTGATTCCCATACTGGTTACCTGCGAGAAAATGATTATCAGAAATACGATGACGAATGCGATATTGGCAAAGTTTCGCATAACCGACCAAGCTTTAAATAGTCCGGACCCTGAATCCATAACAACAGGCTGTACTTTAAGAAGTGCTGAAACAAAACTGTATGCTCCATCGACAAGTTGTGCGACGAGATTGAGAATCGGACAAACGATCCAGCCAATACCAGGAATAGCACAAGTTGTTTTATCTTCCTTCTTGGCTGGATCCTTTTCTTCAGCTGGGGTTGTATCATTTGCCCCACCCGTGGCTGTTTTTTGGCCATACAAACATGCATCTTTTAGCGGCTGATCGGAATTAAATTTATCACAAAAACCAGGAGTCTTATTTTTGAATCCCTCATCGCAGGCGGTACGGAGCGCATTTGCCCGGTCTACTTCTGCTGGTGATCCAGTTGCAGGGTATTTCTCACCACAGGTTCCTGGTGTGTATTGTCCGCCCGGACGAAGTAGATTCGAATACGCATCGGCAAATCTATGGTTATCTGCTAATTTCGCTCCAAATGTGTCCCCGTTATTGTCACCACAGTCTGTTTGCGCGTCATTGTTCCCTGAACCTGCAAATCCTGTCCTGGAACCTACACGAACATCATCTTCGCGACCACCCTGTTTGTAGTAGGTATTATCACCTGATTTGTTGTTTTCAAACGTATAGGTATGGAAGTGGCTATCGCGACTATCACCGCTCCAGCCATTATTTTGTGCTTCGTTATTACGGCTTTGGTCTGCCGTACCGGATTTATCATCTTGAACATAAGGATTTCGGTAGGCCCATCCACAAACATTTGTGAGAGTGTAGTATAGCATTGCATATGAAATGGCATCACCAGGACCGCCATCCCCAAGATGAGCGCCGAAGAAAGCATCACCTTGTACTGCGCCCTTTAATTTTGCAAGTACCTCACCATCACCATCGCTGTAATCTTTAGGAGCATTCATATCTCCGCCACTTGAGGTGTATCCAAGTGCCTCGAGTAATCCACGACAGCCGTTTTTTATCCCTACAGAAGCAAGAGCGTTATTAGCAAGATCTACCCTATTTTCGAGTGCATCCCACGAACCACCATTAGAATAAACAGTTCCATTGTCGTCGTTGTCGCCTGTTGTCCAGTGACCGACAAAAACCGTATCATTATCGGAGCCCCCGAAAATATGACAGCCACTAGTATCGCTATTACTAATACTCGAATCGAGAAGACTCGCCTTATCGATAACAGCATTTAAAATAGACCAGGCTCGGGCCCGGTTAAGCACATCATCACTTGTGACAGCCGCAGCGTTATTGGTAAGGAGAGGCGTATAAAGACTAAGCAGCGAAAGCAGCGGGACGGCAGCTAAGACAAGAACCCGACGTCTTATGTTAGAAAATAAATCACGCCACATAAACATAACTGCTATCAGTATAAAACCGATAGCAGTTTGAAACAATAGTTTAATATAAGGGGTTTAATGTTTCACGATATGTGAGCCGGTGTAGTTCCACTCACCCGTCTCGGGGTTGAGTTTTTCGTGGACTTCAGCCTTGTAAGTAACGCTCTTTGCCGCCACATCACCGTCAAGCGTGGTAATAGTAAGGTCGCCAAGCACCGTATAGCTGTTTGCCCCATCTTGAGTGACTCTTTCGCCAGTGAGGAATACCTGTGATGTCGTTTCATTATCAATGTTAGCCTTATTGAAATTGTAGACAAGTGTTCCTGGTTCCATGAAGTCCGTTGGGACGCTCGATACCTTATTGTGATCTTTTCCGAGACCGAGCATAATACCGTCACTACCAGTGAGGAGTTCCAGGTTTTTCTGCTTTGTGGCTTCTGCGCCACCGCCCTGTGATACGGCAGTACGGCTGACATTTATACGCATACCATTTTGGAGTGAGGTCGCCCATGCATCACCGGCTGCATTAGGAGACGGTGCTTTTGAGCGATCAACCTTGAAGTAGGTGTCTTCGACTACTTCTTTTGGAAGCATCTGTCCATTAATAGTAATACCAGCGTCAGGACTCTGCTCGACAGATGAAGCGGGGGCTTCAGCGGAGGGAGCGCTTGCAGCCGTACTACCAGGATTTTGTTCGGCAGTTGCGACAGGCTGGGAGCCGTTTTGTGGAGTAGGATCGGAGTCGTGACTTGCAGCACCTGCGAAGTAGGCACCGGCTGCCGCAGCAAGGCCTGTGACGGCAAGCCCAGCTCGGACTGCCTTGCGCTGGAAGAATCCAGGCTTTTCTTCCTCGTGTTCGGGGATGGTGTATTCAGGACTTGTTGTTCGGTCGCGTTGCTGAGGAAATTCTGTTTCAGTATCTGGTCCGTAGTAGGTAGGTTGTTGTTCTGCAGGAGGCACACTTCCCCCTTGCTCAATATTGCTATTGTTTGACTTGGGGGTTTCAATATTAGTCATTAGAGTGCTCCTTAGCGCGAAACGCGCAGCATAAACTGACCTATTGCCTTCGTATTATACATTAATAAACCACAAAACGCAAGGGGTTTTGATGAAAAACAGTACGCTACATATAGCGTATGTATATAATCACGTGAAGTGTATACAGGGGTGGAAATAATATCAAGGACAATCCCGCCGCCCGAAAAAGCGACGGGTGTCCGATGAGAAACGACCTACCGGTCTTCCGGATGGGTACGACGCCAGTGCGCGAGCAGATCATTGTGATAATGATCCGGAGATGACAGCCCGAACATCGGTAGCGCTGATGTCACTACCTGGGTGCACAAAGTCGACAGTGCAGCCCACCCGACGCCCACTTCCTGCTGCTGTGCACGCTGAGAAATGTGGCGGAGATGAATAGTGCTTTGCACCTGGCTGGTCGACGCATCGACGTAGACCAACCTGCCGTCGGTCATGAGGGAGATGTGGTAACTCCCCTCGATCTCGCTGTACAGCCGCCACGAGGCTCGCCGCTCACCGTGCTCGTACACCCAGTCGCATGACGCGGGCGGGCTGTTGTGGGCGGCATGCACCATGTTTCGAGTTGCCTCGAGGATGATGTCAACCCACCGATTGTACTGCTTCACCTCCAGCCTGTCGGCCTTGTCTTGCTGACTACCCTGCCTCGCGTAATAGTCATCCAGACTCACGATTCACCGCCTCTGTTTCGTATCTAATCGGACGGAGTAATTATATATTGTATAGGGAGAAACAAAAAGGATATGCGGTTTGGATAATTTCAAGGACAATCCCGCCGCTTTTTACGGCGGCGGGTGCCCGAGTCTTTAGCCTGCTTCTCTAAGGTAATCTCGAAGAAAATCTATGATCTTCGATACGTCTTCAGGGGTTGGCTTATAGCCAGGTATTCTTGAGTTGAAGATCTCAAAGGTTTCCTTTGCCTTGTAGCCAACGGAGAAGGTAATGCCGTAGCGGAACAGCCACTCTCCATCGGGGAACATAGTAAGAAGTGACCGGTGATTGCAAGGACCTCTAAGAGTTAACTCAATAATCCACCCGGGTCGACAAGTTTTTCTCCATTCCTCACTATTGAGAGTGGGCATGCTCCCATAAAATACTTCACGGCAAGGAGGTGGATTCCCTTTCGCTTTTTGAGACCTGAGGTATGCTTGGACCAAAGGATTAACCTTAGAGAATATATTTTCGTATATCCTTTCATATTCCTCTTCCTCGGCCGCCCTCTCGTCTTTGATGTGCTGGATTCTCTCGGCTTCTTCGCGTGTTGCTCTGCTCCAATAAAAAGGCAAACTACTCACACATCCTGGTCGTAAGGTTACTCGGACGAGGCGAGTATACTAGGCTTCTCAAAAAGTATCAAGAGGCAAGAAGTACTATTAATGCCAGTGATTTAGGATTAAGGATTGCTGGGTGGCGGCCATTCTCGAAGGAGGTCTTTCAAGAAGTCACGTGAGTTGTCGGCAACACGACCACTGAGTGAAGGGTTTTCCAAAGCCTCTTTGGCTAGGGCGCCTAGTCGTGCACGATTGTTAATATAACTTGCAGAATCTTTAGCAGAGAGATTGCTTGGGACACTCTGTCTTGCGACATTAACAACTCTCTCGACAGCTTCCCAATCCATTTCGGCAAGGTGTGCGGCCTTGAGTTTACCCGTGATGAAGTTACCCTTAATGAGCTCATCGATTCCCTCGTATCCCTTAACTTCACCTTGTTTAATCTTATCAATGGCCGAGCCACCAAAGTATGCTGCCATATCGCTGATCTTGTTTGCTTTGGCTTCATCACCAATAGTGGTTCTGTATTCGTAGAGTAACTTGTCTTTACCCGATTCAGCAATAATTTCTTGCCTTTGCTTGAAGCTTCCTTCTTTCATCTGCGTTGCGATAATAGCTTCTACGATATGAGCATCACTAAGATCAAACTTCTGCTCAAAGTCATGGCTATCCTTAAGCTTAACGGTTTCGCCTTTCAATACCTTAGCACGATCGATTGAACCCATGTTAAAGTGCTTGAGCAGCTCCTGAGCCTCGCCAACAGATTTGCCGAATTCTGAGCGTTTCTCGGCCACCGCATTGGCAAGAGCTGACTGGGCACCATGGGGATCAATACCACCTGCACGTTTACGTGATACTTCATCTCCAAGCATAAGATCGGTCATCGCGCTTTGCTGGACATGTTCAGCCGAGTGAGCACGTCGTTTCTCAAGGTTATTCTGAACGGACGCTTCCCTAATGGCATTAATCATATTGCTTCGATGGGTGCTGTAGTTAGAGATACCGCGCCGAGCGATTTCATCTGCGCCGACGGCCGCCTCCAGATTGAGAAGGTTGCGCCCATCCCCTGCGACGACTTCCTGCCAGTTTGCATCCACCTTAGCTTTCGTAACATCAAGCTTCAACTTAGCAGCTCTTGCTTCAACATCCATATGTTGAAGATCGGCATTAGTGGTCTTGGCGGCTTCAAATCGTACCTGCGCGGCGGTTTCACCCGCTTCTTTAGACAGCGCGGCGCGTTGGTTTGCTTGGTGAATCTTTGAGAATTCATCGTTATTTGCCCATTTCGCATCAGCTAGGGCTGTGTTGGCAGCACGCCAGCCCTCGCGCTTACGACGCTTGGTATCGATATTTTGTGAGCGACGAGTTGCTGCACCGCGCCAGCCTTGTCGGGCATCGGTACCCAGTACCTTCGCTTTTTGGTTTTCGGAGCGATCCTTTGCCCAGTTGCGGGTACGATCGATAAGTCCCTTGTTTGGGTTGTTGACCATACCTGCAAAACGACCAAGCAGCCCACCACTAAAGCGGATGAGCAGTGGCGTAACGATGATCGGTGCCACCTGCACTGCCATACCAAGAAGGATCAGGTTGATCGAGTTGGCGTTTTGGATAATTGCTGTCCCTGCCAGCTGTGAGCCACCGAAGATAACCGAAAATATTGGGAAGAGGACGAGCATTGTGGTAAAGAGCTCGCGCCATTTCTCAAAGTATTTCTCGGTATTTGGCAAGAGATATGCTACAAATGCCAGCGGCGACACGATCACTAATATAGTAATAAGCGCCTGCCGCAGGGCCATGACGAGCAGCGCCACAAGTACTGCCACAAGCACAGTGACAAGAATTGGTACCAACATAAAGATGGAGCCCGAAATAGTTCCACCGAGCAGCACATTCACGCCGATTCCGGCAACGACGGCTGCGGTACCGCCGGAAAGGATGAAACTACTGATGCTTTGCCAGCTGACGAGATCCCAGCTATTGCCTTCTCGGCCGACGAGCGTATTACGCATGCTTATAAATAATTCCTGGATAGAATGCCCAAGGATATTCGACACATCGATAGCGATAGCACATATCCAGTAGGAGATATTTACCAAAATAGCCGCGGCGATAAGGCGCGGCAGCATCCGTTTGATGCCATAGTTTGAGATACCGGTGCTGGTCACCTGTGAATAAATAATGACCAAAAAGCCGATGACAAATATAATATTGGCAAAGTTTCGCATAACCGACCAGATACGGAAGAGTGAGTTATCTGAGCTTGTCTGGACCGGTCGGACAGTAAGGAAACTCGAGAGAATACCATACATCCAGTCCATAGCCCCTGCTAAGAAATTAGTGATTGGACATATAATCCAGCCAATTCCTTCGAGTGCACAAGAGGTTGTACCAGGGTTGGAGGTGGTTGATGTGGGCTCTAGGGAAATGGTCATTGCCCCTGTCGCATTTTCGTAGGTGCCAGGGGGTGTGTAGTCGTAGATGACGTAATTTGCCGTGGTAGCCTTGGTGGGGTCGGTGCCCGGAGCAAAGTAAATGAGGTGGGCTTTTTGAGTAGGATTCGAAGAGCCTGAGACGATAGGTTCGACGTAGGCGTATACTTGTGTGCCCTTGGCGAAGCCGCGTGGGTCGTTGTCGCCTGCATCACCGGCCTTGATGAATTGCTTCTGGGCGTAAGTAATGGCATTTCCCTGCCATGAGGCATCGGCGGCATGAGCGGTCGGTGAGATCAGAAATAACGCGAAAATGGCCACGAGCATAGTTGTGGCGAACAAAAGAATATTCCGTCCCGATATACTACCGAGCGGAAGGGCTTTTCGCAAATCCACCATATCGCTTATTATGCTACCACTTTATAGACTAAAAGTCAATCAAATGGAGTGGATTTACACAGTATATACACATGTCTTGAGTTGCTGACTTTATTCTTGCGCGACACGGGGTTTTATCGTATTTTATAGGTAGGTATGAACATAAAACAAAAAATCCTTACTCTTACTGTTTTTGTCGCTACTATTTTTGGCGGAATGGCATTTGCGCCAACAGCCTTCGCGGCGACATGCGGTGGTGCTGAAACCGCCATCCTCTCTTGTCCTCAGACAAGCCAAGGTCCCGACGCCAAGAATAACGGCGTGTGGGGCGTACTGCTTATCATCCTCAATATCCTGACGGCTGGCGTGGGTATTGCTGCAGTAGGTGGAATTGCGTTTGGTGCCGTTCTGTATACGAGTGCTGGCGATAGCGCCGATCAGACAAAGAAAGCAATAGAAATTATTCGCAATGTTGTTATTGGGCTCGTCGCATATGGGGCGATGTATCTTGTCCTCAACTACCTTATTCCCGGTGGTATATTTGAAAGCGCGACATAGGAGAAATGACGATGAAAAAGACAATTCGTAACTGGCTGGCAGCAATCCTCATTACCGTGAGTTTTGGGGGCACTACCCTGACGCTTGCTACACCTCAACCGGCATATGCAATCTGTGGTGATACGCTTCTGACCTTTCCAGCATGGTATAAGGGGCTGGTGACCGATGAACCTGATTGTAATATAAAAAATCCAGACGATGTTGGTGGACTCGGAACGTTCATATGGAAGATTGCCCTCAACATTATTGAGGTATTATTGCAACTTGCGGGATATATGTCTGTTGGATTTATTATTGCCGGCGGCTTCAAGTATCTGACAAGTACTGGAAGTCCAGATGATATCGTCAAAGCCCGAAAGACAATCCTCAATGCGATTATCGGCCTTGTGATTTCTATCTTTTCCGTTGGCATAGTTAATGTGGTATCGTTGGCAATATAATGAAGCAATTCCTTCTCCTTGCAGCCGATAAAGTTAAACCCGACGAGATTGGGTATCACCCGACGGCAACCGATCCAAACAGCACTATTGGCGCGGTACTAACAGTTGTCTATACGTGGGCGGGTATTATTTGTGTCATTGTTATCATTATTGCTGGAATTCTTTATACGACATCAGCTGCCAATCCATCCCATACCAAGCGCGCACGTGAAGCAATTATTTATGCGTTTGTTGGAATTATTGTTATTTTGATGGCATTTGTTATAACGCAGTTTGTATTAGGGAGGTTCGCATGAAACGATGGAAACAATTAGTGATGGCACTTGCCGTTGTCATCGGTCTGGGGAGCACGGCTGTTCTCTCGCCCCAAGTAGCGGCGATTAATGTCTTTGATCAATGTACGAATGACGCCGAAGCTGCCGTGTGTAAAGCACAAAAGACTGATGATCCACAGAGTATGATCCAGATTGTGATCAATATTCTTTTGACGATTATTGGTATCATTGCCGTCATCATGATTGTCGTCGGTGGCATTCGCTATACCCTGTCCAATGGAAACGCCAGCCAGTTAAAAGAAGCAAAAGATACGATCCTTTATGCGGTCATCGGGTTGATTATCGCGATTATGTCATATGCAATTGTCAATTTTGTTCTAGGAAGATTCTAAAGGAGGAATATGAAAAAAATAAAACTAGCTATTATTACGATTTTTGTCGCTTTGGGTGCTATCGTCTTGACGCCGGCACTCTCTTATGCGGCCCCAGTTGATGACATTCAGTCGGGAGTCACTTCGGTCAATGGAGGCGATGATGGTGGATCACTCGAGAGTAACCTCGGAATCATCGTCAATATCCTCCTCTATATCCTTGGTGCTATCGCAGTTATCATGATTGTCATCGGCGGTATCCGTTACGCAACTTCCAACGGTGACTCGAGCGCTATCAAGGGAGCAAAAGATACGATCCTTTATTCTGTTATCGGTCTCATCGTTGCCATAATGGCATATGCGATCGTCAATTTCGTACTCACCTCGTTTAAATCCCCGTAAGGCACTTAACAAACGGGCGTCTGTTTGATATAACATAAGTAGAGTAAATCCTAAGAAAGGAACAATAAATGAAAAATATAATCAAGAAAAGCCTGCAAAGCTTGTTGATTGTCCCTGTGCTTGCTTTGGGCGTCAGTTTTGCTATGCCTGTGCTTCAGCCTGCAACGGCCCACGCGGCATTTGACAAGGGACTTCAGGATGGTGCTGATTCTTCCAAGGGTAAGGACCAACAAGCTGAATTATTTGGTGATCAGGGTATCTTCAAGACAATTACCAATGTTCTCCTCTTTATCATCGGTGCAATTTCGGTGATCATGCTGATCATCGGTGGTATCCGTTATACGGTATCAAATGGTGATTCTGCCGCAGTAACAAGTGCAAAGAACACGATTCTTTATGCGGTCATTGGTATCGTGGTTTCGATTCTTGCCTACGCGCTGGTCAACTTCGTTGTATCGAGTTTCTCGGCATCCGGCACAGCTTAGCTAGATCTCCCAATATCAAAAAACACCACTCTAGAAAAGCGAGTGGTGTTTTTGTTTGTCCTAATGATGGATGTATAGGGATATATAAAAATAACCCCTTCTCGCATTAAGGGGTTATTTTTATAATTGTTTGCTATTACTGAATAGTAATCTTTTTTGCTTGTTCCTGCTTGATCTTGGAGAAGCCGATACTAAGAACGCCGTCCTTGAGGACTGCTTCTACCTCATCTTCTTTTACAGGTACCGGTAGCGCCAGTGTGCGGCTAAATTCGCCCCAGTAACATTCCTGAATATGCCAGTTGGTTGCTTCGGTGTCATCTCCACTCGAGAGAGTACCGCTAATTGTAAGAATCCCGTCGCTAATACTCACGTCGAGGTCTTCTTTGTTAACCCCTGCTGTGCGGGCTTTAACAATAAGTTTTTCGTCGGTTTCGTAGACATCTACAGCAAGCTGTCCAGGAAAATCTTCTTCTGACTCTTCCCATGTACCGTTATCGGTGACCGCAGGGGCCGCCGCAGCAGTTTGCTGCTGTTCGTTTAGCTCGTCGTCATTTAGGAACGCGGCGGCCAGTTCGTCTTCGATCAAAAGATCGTCATTTTGTTTGCGTGCCATGATATCCTCCACTTTTCTCTAGGCTCTATTGACAAATAGTCTCTTCAATTATAACTAACATGTACGGTATAATCAACAAAACGAATGTGCAAAACGTAAAAAACACAATGTTTGACAAACTACTTTCAATACTCGCTCCTCACCTCTGTTATAAATGTGGAAAAACTGGCCACCTTTTATGTGATAATTGTAAATATGACATCACCTCCGAAGAATTTGTCATATGCATTTTATGCCGAGGACCTGCGGATTCGTCGGGTGTATGCTCAAATTGTGACGCTCACTTTTCGCGGGCGTGGTGTGTCGGTGATCGAACAGAGGAGCTTCATCAACTCCTAAATGATTACAAGTTTATGCGTGTGTATGCTGCTCATGTGCTGTTCGGTGAGTTACTAGCTCAAAAGATAGGCCAACTTCCTGAAGGTGTGGTGATCGTGCCTATTCCTACGAACGCATCCCATGTGAGGCAACGGGGGTATGATCATACCCTGCTTATGGCACGCCAGCTTGCAAAACTCTCCCGCACCCCGGTACGACGGATACTTAGACGACATGCTAAAACTGTCCAGACGGGTAAGACCAAACGGGAGCGATTCGATCAGGCAGCTCGGACATTTGTTATTTCGGGTGATTGCGAAGGAAAGACAGTGCTTATTATCGACGATATTGTGACAACCGGTGCGACCCTTCAGGCGGCAGCAAGACTTTGTCGCGATGCGGGTGCTGTGGATGTTTGGGTGGCAGCCGTCGCAAGGCAACCTCTCGACTAAATGAGTCTAATCTGTTAATATGATCCAGGAAATCACGGAGAGATGACCGAGCGGTTGAAGGTAACGGTCTTGAAAACCGTCGTGCCAGCAATGGTACCGTGGGTTCGAATCCCACTCTCTCCGCCAAGAAAATAGGATGATCCTTCGATCATCCTATTTTCTTGGCGGGAACTGGCGTTCAAACCCGCGGGTTTTGCGAAAGCAAAACAAACCGTGAGTTCGGTGAGTGTCGTGAAATTCTGAAAAAGTTTACTTTTATCAGAATGAGCAAGCGGAAGATTATCCTACTCCTGAAGTATTTAAACGTTAGTCCCGCCCATTTCCCCACCGGGAACAAAACTTCCAATAACAAAATTAATCACGGCATACGCCAAAATAGAGATAACAAGTCCGACAATCGCATAGAGGATGGTATTTTTTGCAGCGCCGACATTTGAGGTGTTCCCTCCCGAAATAACATAACGAAGACCTCCAATGACCACCATAATGACACTGACAGCACCGACAAGAAAAAGCATGACGTTACTAATAGTAGTGAAGATGCCCGTACTTCCAAACAGAGAGGCCGCTTGGTCGACGCCACGTGCAGAATTGGCGCCGTCGCTCATGCTCATGTCAAAGACAGCGGCAAATGAGTTCTGAGGAATGGTCGCTAAAAAAGCTATGGCGAGAAATAAACTGCCCAATAAAAACAAGAACTTTACAGACCCGTTCGTCTTTTTGCGCTTAGACCACATAACGATAATTATAGCAAAATGAGGCAAAAAGTCTACCTCTCGCCTCTGTTTTATGTTACAATAAACCAAGCCGCAAATACGGAGGAGTACCCAAGTGGCTGAAGGGGACGGTTTGCTAAATCGTTAGTACGGAGAGATCTGTAGCGGGAGTTCGAATCTCCCCTCCTCCGCCAAGAAAATAGATCAGGCTTTATGTCTGATCTATTTTCTTGTTGAGGTGAGTTTTGAGCTCCCGTGTAAATTGCAAAGCAATTTGGCGGCGAGTTCGGTGTAGTGAGCGAAGCAAAAGAAGGTGCGAAGCATTTTCTTTTACGAACGAACGGAAGAGGCTTCGGCTGATATCTCCCCTCCTCCGCCAAGCAGAAAACACTATGTGAAAGCATAGTGTTTTCGTTTTGCTATACTGATGCCTATGCATCAACACGAAGAGATAATGAAACTAGCCCTTGAGGAGGCTGAACTGGCAGTAAGAGAGGGCAATGCTCCGTTCGCTGTAGTCGTCACTAAGAGGAATGGCGAGATTGTCATGAAGGATCATGATCGAGTGAAGGAGAGGATGGACCCGACGGCGCATGGTGAAGTGAATGCTATTCGTGTCCTATGTAAGCAGATGAATACTCTTTCGCTGAGAGATTATGTATTCTATACCACGTCGGAGCCCTGCCCTACCTGTATGTCGAGCATGATTAAAGCAAAGGTCGCAACCGCTTATTATGGTGCAAAAACCGAAGAAACTGCTTCTTTGCCTATTCCCGCAGAATACTTAGCGTCAAAATCAAAAAAATATCCGATTACGATCACGGGCGGGATTCTCGCAGATGAAGCATTAGTACAGCGCGAGAGACTACTTCTAAAATTTTAATAGTACCTCATCTACTGCTCGATTTTTTCTTGCCAAGCTTCACGCTTCATAAGCAATATGGTTAAATAGAAACAGAGTTTGAAATAAAAGTGGCAGCGAGGTGGCTGTATGGCACGTCTTCCAATACCGGGTAATGATGATGGAACTTGGGGTGATGTTCTCAACCAATTCTTAAGCGTCGAACTTGCGCAAGATGGAAGCCTTAAAAAAAGCGGTGATATTACTCAGGCAAAAAGTGATGCTGCTGATGCCAAAACTGTCGCTACCCAAGCCCAAACAAAAGCCGACAGTTCGGTGCAGCTTGTCAATGGTAAAAGCCCTGACACTAGTGGGGCGGTTGTGTTGGATGCTTCGGATATTTCAGGTATTCCTAGTGATGGTGCCGTGGTACACAAAGCAGGCGTCGAAACAATCACGGGCGACAAGGACTTTACGGGAGCGCTTACTCATTCCGGAGTAGCAATTGTCGCAACGAATGACGCACGCCTAAGCAACACAAGGACACCGACTGACGGAAGCGTCACTGACAGCAAGATTACTTCTGGAGGTCTAAGTCCCGCTGTGGTCACGGGAACTGCCGAGGTGGTGAGCGCCAAAGGCCAAGTGAGTGGTTATGCAGGACTCGATGGAGTATCTAAGGTACCAGCAGTAAATTTGGGTGGTTCTGGCGGGACGAGTTCTACCTATCTTCGGGGTGATCGTACATGGTCAACGTTACCGGCCCCTGCTGACGCCACCGCTGGAAGTAAAGGGGTTATCCAGTTAGCGGGTGATTTGGGTGGTTCTGCTGATTCTCCGCTTGTGCCGGGTCTTGCAAACAAAGCCGACGATACGAATGTTGTTCACAAAACGGGTTCAGAGACAGTGACAGGCGCCAAGAACTTTACCGGTGGTCTCACCGCTGGTGGCTCGAATGTGGTGATTACGACGGATACCCGACTCGCCGATCAGCGCACACCTATCGACGGAACGGTTACTGACGCAAAGATCGTTAGTGGTGGACTGGCCGCTACAGCAATTAGTGGAGTTGCGGAGGTAAAAACCGCCAAAGGTCAAGCAAGTGGCTATGCGCCACTTGACGGGGCGTCAAAGGTTCCGACCACCAACCTTGGAGGAGGTGGAGCTTCGGGGACAACTTATCTGCGTGGAGACCAGACATGGTCAACCTTGCCTGCGACCGCAGATGCGACAGCGGGTAGTAAGGGGGTTATCCAGCTTACCGGTGACTTAGGCGGTTCCGCCGACTCACCTCTTGTACCGGGCCTAGCCAGTAAGGCAACCACATCACAGGTATCGGCTATTGACACTCGGGTGACAAATCTCGAAGCAATATCTGTAAGTCCAGTAGGAACGGATACGCTATTTTTTGGCGATCAGTTCTCGTCGGCAGAGCGACGGATATGTAGTTCACAAGAAACCCTCTCGACAGGATACGAGTCGTTTTCGTGTGGGGTGGCTTCACGATCCTTTACGGCAACGACTCTGCGTTTCCATGTGCGCGTCGTTGCCCCGGCTGGTCGTATTATTACTATGGCAGTCTATACCGGCACAGACCGGACCGCTTTGACGAAGCGAACCGAAGCGACAGTCACAAGTTCGCTTGCTTCTCTAGGGCCAAAAGAGGTCGTACTTCCTCAGTCGGTGACAGTCACTCGTGGAGAGTTTATTTATCTCGACATGCTTGCAACAGGAACAGGTACTCCAGATCCGGCTCTCTCAACTACTCCCCTGGTTTCGCTCGATCTCATCAACTCCGCACCGGGAATAATTATGTCAGCCTATAAATCTGGCCAAAGTGCGCTTCCTTCGACATTGAATGTCAATGGAGGGTATACGGCTGCAGGGCGAATCTTCTGGTTCTCGCTCCTGTAGGAAGGTATTTAAAACGTGTCTTTAGGGCGTAATATTGAAGTTTTGATTGAAAAGATTGTCGGGATCGTATTGCCGCTTTACGATTTGAAGCCGCTCATATGTAGGAGACGGATATACTTCGTGAATATCTTTCATTTCAGATAAAAGATTGCCATATGAACCTTTCCCGTGTTTTGCAATCCGTTGCCATGGAGCATCTGCGGTTTCGATTTCTTCGTGTGTCGCATCTGGCGCTACAAAAGTCGGTGAAACAATAAGAATCTGGTTGTGGCGATGGGCAAAAGCCGTTTCTTCATTAGGGACGGTGTTCATTGCACCTCCGACATGGCGTACCTGGAGAATGAGATTATGCCCCAGACCTTCTTTGACCATTGTCTCGACAGCATCGTCGTCAAAATCTTGCATAAACGTAGCATGAGCAATGACTCGCACACCTTCTGGAGGGTGAGCGATCTCGATAACTTCGTAATATGGTTTGCGAAGTAATTCTCGAGAGGAGACCTCCCCTATCTGTTCAAATGGTGCAAGAGCGACTTTTGCTGCCTCTTCATTATCGGTTGCCACACAAAAATGCATCATTGCCATAGGTGGGTTGCCGCCGAAGCTTGGAAAGAGCAAAAACATGCTTGTCAGTTCGGCGGGGGCAACCTTCATGTTGTCACGCCATTTCTTCATGACAGATGCTAAATCGGTCATCTTGTATATGAAATGTCCTGCGTATATGTCGCCCACAGGATGGGCTTTGAATTCAAAATAAGTCACAACACCGAAGTTACCACCGCCACCGCGAATTGCCCAAAAGAGATCATCGTGATGGTCTTTATCGATGTGAAGAATGTTTCCATCTGAGGTGACGATCTCGGCACCAATGAGGCTATCGATTGTCAGACCATACTTTCGCACCATCCACCCAATACCTCCTCCCAGAGTAAGACCCCCAGCACCAACAGAGGTTGTGTCACCCGATGAAAGCGCCAAGCCATATTCGTGCAGAGTCTTGGCTGCATCGACCCAATGTGCACCTGCGCCTATCCGCACAATGCCCGCGTCCTTATCGATAACATCAACAGAATTTAACGCGGATACATCAATGACAATACCGTTATCGTTTGTGCCAAAGCCGGCGCCGCTATGACCACCGCTTCGTACGGATAGTAGGAGGTTATTGGTCTTGGCGTAGGTGATAGCACTCGAGACGTCCTTTGCATCACTGACGCGGACGATGGCAACCGGTCGACCCTTTTTGAATAATACTGATCGAGCGTCATCATATGTTTTGTCTTCTGGAGTGACAATGGTTCCCGCTATTTTTGTTTTAAGATTGCCTAATGAATCCATAACTCTCCTTTTGATTATCTCGTACCGTAGTGTGTTTACTTTTATTATGCAAGTGTGATATGGTGTGAATATGAAACGTACGGATATGAAATCGCATTGTCCCGTTAATTTCGCCCTCGAATCGTTTGGCGATCCGTGGTCGCTTCTTATTGTGCGCGATATCGTCTTTTGGGGCAAACATACCTATGGGGAGTTTCTGGCTTCTAAGGAAGGAATCTCCACAAATATACTTGCCTCTCGCCTGGCGCATCTTGAGCAGCGAGGAATTATTCAAAAGCAAGCTCATCCGACAGATAGACGAAAAGAAATCTATGTTCTTACCGAAAAAGGTCTCGATCTTATACCAATGCTCCTTGAGATGTCAGGTTGGAGCTCACATTGTGATCCCGAGAGCGAAGCGCCTCGAAAACTTGTTGAAAAAATCTATGCAGATCGTGACGGGATGTTCGGACTTATTAGGAATGTTGTGCAAAATGGTGGCTCTCTCTTTGCCGGTGCTAATAGCGTGGCGGCAAAAATGCACATAATACATGCATAAATTTCCCTTTTCTCTTATTCTACTCATGCTATACTGAAAATATGCAGCCAAATCACGAGGATGATACCTGGCAGAAGCCTTCCGAGCAGCCTTCCCAAGCACCATATGCTGTTGATTCGAATACACCAAAAACCGCCCCTGTGGTTTCATTAGCACCGGATACCACTACGACGCCTATAGCGGATATCCCCACCCCCCTTGTAGCCACTCAAGATGCGATATCTGACACATCTCCAGAGGTGGATGATGATTCTGACTCACTCGAGTTAGAGGACGATCAACCCGTACATTGGCAGGCAAAAGAGTATATTCACCATGAGAAGAACATGCTCTGGTTTGTTATATTTGGTGCTGTTGTATTAGTACTTGTTGCAATGGCGATATTTTTCATGGATTCATTGTCTTTTGCCATTCTCATCCCGGTCATGGCGGCAGCACTCATTGTCTACACTCATCGACCTCCGCGAGTGCTCGACTACACATTGGGTCGTCAAGGGCTTCATGTCAATGACCATCTCTATTCGTTTTCAGAATTTAAGGGATTCGGTGTTATTCGGGATGGAGAAGAATACTCCCTTATGCTCATCCCTGTTAAACGCTTTCGTCCTGGTGTCGTCGTCTACTTTCCTGAAGACGCTGGCGAAGCAATTGTCGACAAACTTGGTGTTCGGCTTCCGATGCTGACGCTTCACCTTGATTTTGTCGATAAAGTCATTCGTAAATTACGAATCTAGCCTATGACATCTATTGCCGCAATATACATATACGTGGTACAATAACCCATGTTCGCTGCAAATTGGTAGCCGAAAGTACCTTCTAGTTACACGAAACGCGGCGCTGGTCATTTCGGCCAGCGCCGTATTTGCACCCGTAGCTCAGCTGGATAGAGCGTCGGCTTGCGGAGCCGAAGGTCATAAGTTCGAATCTTGTCGGGTGTACCA